>CAYWTV010000005.1:0-73682 GCA_964461305.1 uncultured Peptoniphilaceae bacterium | reverse complement strand
TTTTATCACCCTATTTTTTACACTGTTTCTACAGTTTTTTCTTCTTCAAGTTTTAATCTTGCTCTTTCAGCTGAATCTTCATATTCTGCTGAAATACATTTAGTTGGGCATTTTTCAACACAAACACCACACTGTACACAACCTGTATAATCAATTTTAGCTAATTTATCACTAAATGTTATAGTGTTTTCAGGACAGCTCTTTACGCATATTCTACATCCAATACAACCAATAGAACAAGCATTTTTAACGTCCTTACCACCATCGTTAGAATTACATTTTATAACAGTTTCAGCTTCGTAAGGAACCATTTCAATAACATGTTTTGGACAAACTTCTATACACCTATTACAAGCTGTACATTTGTCTTTGTCTATAACAGCGATTCCATTAACCATTCTTATTGCATCATAGTCACACACATCATAGCAAGTTCCGCCACCTAAACACCCATAAGAGCATTCTTTATTTCCTTCGTAATACATATTTCTAGTACGACAATCTTGTACATCATCAAATTGAAATTTATCAACAGCCTTATCACAGTCTCCTTGACAAATTACTACTGCAACATTTTTTGAAACAGCTGCAGAATCCACACCCATTATCCTAGCAACTGCATCTGCAGTAGGTTGGCCACCAACTGGACAAGCATTTACAGGAGCTTCTCCTGCTACTATAGCATTTGCAAGTCCATTACAACCTGGAAAACCACATGCTCCACAGTTTGCACCTGGAAGAGCTTCATCAACTTCGACAACTCTTATATCCTCTTCTACATAAAAAACAGTTGAGGCAAATTGTAGTATTATACCAAATACGCCGCCTATTAATCCTAATGCCAAAATTGGCATAGCAAAAGTTTCCATCTATTTCCCCCTTAAACTAATCCTGCAAATCCACTAAAAGCTATTGCCATTAGCCCTGCAGCAATAAGTGCTATTGGAACACCTTGTAAATGTTTTGGTACATCCGCTAATTCTAATTGTTCCCTTAAACACGCAATTAACATTAATGCTAAGAAGAAACCTATAGATGCTCCTAAACCGTTTAAAATAGTTTCAAGTAAATTATAACCTTGAGTTATATTAAGTACTGCTACCCCTAACACCATACAGTTTGTAGTAATAAGAGGTAAGAAAACTCCCATCGCTGTATATAATGATGGACTTAATTTTCTAATTGCCATCTCTACAAATTGTACAAGTGATGCGATAACTAAAATAAATACAATTGTTTGTAAATATTGAATATTAAACATTTCTAATACGTAATATTGTAAAACCCATGTAATAATTGATGCCAATACTACTACAAATGTTACTGCTATTCCCATTCCAGTAGCAGTCTCAGTTTTAGAAGAAACTCCTAAAAATGGACAAATACCTAAGAATTTAGCAAAAACATAGTTATCTACAAGTATAGTTGATACTAAAATAGTAATTATAGTTTCCATTTTCTACCCCCTAAGCCATCTTCTTATTAACAACATATTTGAAAATAGCTATTAAAAATCCTAAAGTAATAAATGCTCCAGCAGGTGCAAGTAAAACTCCAATTCTAGGAATAAAATCTGGCAATATTTGAATATCAAATAATGTTCCATTTCCAAATAATTCTCTAACTATTCCCATAATTAGCACTGATAGAGTATATCCTACTCCAGCGCCAATACCATCTACTAAAGAAGGAATTACTTTATTTTTATAAGCGAATCCTTCTGCTCTACCAAGAATTAAACAATTTACTACAATTAATGGCAAGAAAATACCTAAAGCATTGTAAATTGAAATTGCATAAGCATTTAAAACCATTTGTACTACTGTTACGAAAGTAGCAATAACTACAATAAATATTGGTATACGAATTTTACTAGGTGTAAATTTTCTTATTGCAGAAACTACAGTATTACTCATAGCTGCTACGAAAATTACAGCAGCCCCCATAGATAAACTGTTAACTACACTAGTTGTAACAGCTAGTACAGAACATAAACCGATTAACTGTATTAGTATGGGATTGTTTTTAAATATACCATCAATAAATATTTTACTTAATTTCATATTAACCCCTCCTAATTATTTGCAAAATTTTCTGTATAAGCTGCAACAACTTTATTAAGGCCATCAAGTACTGCATTAGAAGTAACGGTTGAACCAGAAATAGCTTCTATTTCATTTGGACCTCCGCCAGATCCTAGCACTAATTGATCATTTTCAGCTACAGACTTTCCTTCATATCTTTGATAATATGATTCTTCCGCTACTGCTTGACCAAAACCAGGTGTTTCAGCATTTGATAAGTTTCTAAAACCTTGAATATTTCCTTCAGGGTCAATTAAAAGTGCATTTTCCATTTCTCCACCATAACCATTTGATTTTACAGTGAAAATATATGAAACAATTTGATCTCCTTCAGTCGCTTGAAGTATAGATGTGATTTCTGGATAAGTACTTTGTATGCTATTTTTTTGTTCTTCAGGGACTTCTTGTATATCTACAGAATCTCCTAAAACTTCGTAAAATTGACCATAACTTGCTTCTTGAGCATTTTTAGCAATTACTGGTCCAGTTACAGAATTAAGTAATGCCAATACTCCCGCAGCTATCGCACAAATAATAAGTAGTGTTAGTCCTAATCTTAAATAATCTTTCATTTAGCTTTTACCTCCCCAAATACTTTAGGTTGGATATATCTATCAATCATAGGAGTAGCAACATTCATAATTAATATTGCATAAGATACTCCTTCAGGATAACTTCCTATAACCCTTATTAAAGCAGTTATAACTCCGCAGCCCACAGCAAAAATGATTTTACCTGTAGCTGTAGTTGGAATAGTTGCATAATCAGTTGCCATAAAGAATGCTCCTAGGATAAGTCCACCACCTAATAAGTGATATGGAATTAAATCTATTTGAACACCTAATATAGGCAATAAAATTGCAGTAGACAGAATATACAATAAAGGTATTTTCCAATCTATTACGCCTTTTATTATTAAGTAAATTGCACCGATTAATAAAAGCAATGTAGAAGTTTCACCTAAAACTCCTCCTATATTACCAATTGACATATCAAACATTGATGGTAAAATACCACTGCCTTCTTTAAGTATAGCTAAAGGAGTTGCTCCTGTTGATGCATCTGGAGCAATGTATGATGTCATATTAGATCCCCATGAAGCCATAAGTAAAGCTCGAGCACCTAAAGCAGGATTAATAAAGTTGTTTCCAATTCCACCAAAACACTCTTTTATAATAAACATTGCAAAAAACCCACCAAATATAGGTAACCAATATGGTGCATTTGCAGGCAAATTCATTGCTAACAAAATACCAGTAACTACTGCAGATAAATCTGATATCCTAACTGGTTTTTTAAAACCTTTTTGTGATAAAAATTCAAATCCAACACATGATAATATTGAAACAACTATTAATATTAGTGCGTCTAATCCAAAGAAATACACACTTCCTATAATTGCAGGAATTAAAGCAATTATAACATCTAACATTATCTTAGATGTTGAAGTATTGTCTTTTATATATGGATAACTAAACATTTCAAATTTAGGTTGGATTACTTCATTGTTATTTAAATCCTTATTTTCCACATTTAACCTCCGACTATTGTCCTCTAGTCCAAATTTCATTAATACCCAGTTTCATTGTTTCAGCCAATTGTAACTTAGCAGGACATACATAGCTACAAGCTCCACACTGGATACATTCTTCTATATAATGTTCCTTAGCAAAATCAAATTTTTCTCTCTCAACAGCAGCATAAAGCTTAGAAGGATTTAATTTTGAAGGACATACTTTTACACATCTATCGCATTTTATACAAGGTGTTGATTTTCTAAAGTCCATTTTTTCTCTAGTTAAAACAACAATTCCTGTAATTGCTTTAGTAACAGGTACCTCAACATCATAAATTTGTTTACCAGACATAGGTCCACCAGCTATTACAGCTACTACATCTCCTTGAAATCCACCACATTGTTCTATTAAGTCGATAACAGGAGTTCCTATTCTTGTTAAAATGTTTTTAGGAGTTACAACTCCAGGTCCAGTGACTGAAATAATTCTTTCATACAATGGTTTACCAAAATAATACGCATCGTGAAGAGCTTTAAAAGTTCCCACATTTGAAACAAACGCATTTACTGAACCACTTCTTTCACCTACAGGTATCTTTCTGTTTAAAACCGCATCTACAATTCTTGTAGAGTCACCTTGTGGATATTTAGTTTTTAAACTAGCAACTGTTAATTTTTCTTGTTCAGAAACAGTCGCGTCAATTTTTTCAATTGCATTTTTCTTATTATCTTCTATTGCTATGTAACCTGCATCAGCATTTAGTGCATCAACTACTAAAGCTACACCTTTGGTTACTTCAGTTGGAAAATCTAACATTAACCTATGATCTGTTGTTAGATATGGTTCACATTCTGCACCATTAGCAATAATAGAGTCTATTCCATTATCAATAGCTCCATTTAATTTTACATTGAATGGAAAACCAGCTCCACCCATTCCGATAATACCTGCCTCTTTAGCTACTTCTACTAAAGTTTCACTATCAACTTTTCCAGAGCTTTGACGGGAAAGAAATTCCACAGCTTCGTCATTGTCATCTTCTCTTTCAATAGTTACACATTCCACTTTCTTTCCTTCCGCCGAATATCTTACTTTGATTTCTTTAACGACACCAGAAATACTAGAATGAACTGAACTGCTAAAGCTTGCTTCTGAGCTTCCAATTAATTGTCCTTTTTTAACCACATCACCTTTTTTTACTAAAGGATCACATTTTACACCAGAACCTTGTAAAAGTGGTATATGAACAACCTTTGGTAACACTTGCATTTCTAAGGGAGCATCTTCACTATATTGTTTATTTTCGTCAATATGTACTCCACCCGAAAATGTTAGATTGTTAATCATAAAATATTTCACCTCTCATTTTTACACTATTACTATATTAACATTAATTCACTCTTATGAATAGGTCTTTTTGCAATTTTTATTGAAATTGTTTTAATATAAACAGATTGCTAAAGGACCTGTAAATATCTGAATTTATTGGTTTTATCTCATTTTGAATCTTATTATCAATTAGAAGTGCATTTATTTTAGTATATAAAGGAACTATTGGCATATCATTAACAAATATATCTATACCATCTAAATACAATTCTTTCTGTTTTTCAAAATCATTTGTAAGTTTTAACTTATTAAAAATTTGATCTAATTTTGAATTAGAATAATATCCATAATTTAATCCATTACCTATAGCATTAGTATGAAGTAATACACTCATATCAGAAGTATCTGTTAAATTAACTGATATAATTGCCAAATCAAAAGAACCAGATTCTAAACTATTTCTAAAACTAGTATTTAGTTCATTTATCTCTTCAACACTTAATTGGTCATTTGCTGATATTGTAAAATTGGAATAAGCATTAATTCCTATGGCCCTTAAATCTTGTATTACAAAATCTGCTATAATTCTCTTTTCGTTGTTAGAAAAATTTGTATTAATTTCAATATCTATTGTTTCACCTTGTTCGTTAACTAAAAATCCATTGTCATTTAATTTTGTATAACCAATATCATTTAAAATCTCTTTGGAAATTTCCTCATTATAATATGTGTCACTTTTCAAACCATAAAGATTCATTTTATTAATATTTAATGGAATAGATGTCTCTACAGCCTTACCTAAGAAAAGTCTATCAATAATTCTTTTCTTATTAATTCCCCTTGAAATAGACTGTTTTATTTTTTTCCCAACTTCACCTTGAAATTTTGATCTACCATTGTTGAAGATTAACATATCCATTTCATTACTGTTATACTCTTCTATTTTTATATTTGGATTATCTTGATATTTTGCCCAATCATAATTATTAGATCTAACTATATTAATTAAACCAGTCTCAAATGAAAGTAAAGCTAAATCTTCATTATTAAAGATCTTTCCGTTAACATTGTCAATATAGGGCAAATTCCCGTAATAATTTTCATTTCGTTCAAGATTTATTTGTGTACCTCTAACTATTTCCTTTAACTTGTAAGGACCTGTCCCAATTAATTTTATTTCTTCAGTACTTGAAGTATCTGAATAACTTTCTATTTCCTTTTGTGATAAAATTGGAAAAGTTAGCATTTCCAATTTCTCAGCATAGGGGTTGTCGAAATGAAGATCAATATTTCTCTCATCAAATATTTCCATAGTTAAAAAAGATTCTGGATTAAAAGTATTGCCATAGCCCACTGATTTAACAAATGTATCGTAGTAAGAGCTTTTGACTTCATTGTTTTTTATAAATTCAAAAGTTGCTAAAATATCATCTGTAGTAAGTTTAGTTCCATCGTGCCAATATATATTGTCCTTAAGTGTAATTGTTATAGTTGTGTTGTCAGGAGATACAATATAATGTTCCACTAAGACAGGTTCTAATCCCCCTTCTTCATTAAATTCAAATAAACTATCATATATAAGTTTATTAAAATAATATACTGATGAATTATTAGGATATAATGGATTAATTGTTTCAAAATTTGTAAGTGGTATAGTAATATCCCCTCCTGGAGTAGGAGATATATTTGATAGTTCTTCTTTTTGAATTTCTATAAATTCTTTTTCTTCAACTCTTTCGTTACAACTAGTTAAAAACACTAACAACATCGTTATTAAAAAAATTTTTTTCAAGTTATATATTAAACCTCCTAACAATCCTAAATATTTTTTGAATAAACACTTTAAATTTTACAAAAATATCAGGGAGTGTAAGAAAACTCAAAGATAAAGTTTCGTATAAAAATTTGTACGTTTTATGAAATCTTTCAACTTTGTTTAAATAATTTTCAGTTTCTTTAAATAAAATATTATCCCTAAAATCTCCCTCTGCCATATTCCATTGATTAACATTGCCTATACCAGAATTATAAGCTGCAACAGCTTTATCATAGTCACCGTAATTATCTAATAGTTTAGAAATATAATATGTTCCAGCCATAATATTACTTTCTGGATTGTATAAATCTCTATATTCATCAGATACCTTTAATTCAATAAATATCTCTTCAGCAGTACTATCCAAAAGCTGCATCAAACCTTTTGCATTTTTCTCTGATGTTGCGTTTTTATCGAAATTACTTTCAGCTTTAATGATAGAATATATTAAATATTTATCTACTTGAAAAATTTCTGAATATAGTTCAACTTCTTCATTGTAAAACAAAGGATAGTTAAAATTTAAAAACACTATAAGGATAATAATTAAAACCATTAATATTTTAAATATATTATAATTCCTTTTTTTCATATAATCCTTTTACTCTTTTTTCTAAATTAAATAATTCTATTCTAAGATCCTCATAAAGTGCATAAATATCAGAATTGTTGTAAAAAATTACATTTCCTAATCTTTCTTTTAATCTTAAATTCATTTGTGACTTTATTTTCTTATTTGCAATATCAATATTTATTTTATCTCTAATCATTAATCTAGTAGCTTGAACTCTAGGATTACTACTAATTACCCAAACCTCATCTACCATTTTATAAAATTCTTCAAATTTAACTTTTGTTTCATATAGTAAAGGAATATCTAAAAACAATATATTCTCTTTTTCATTTTCTTGAATTTGTTTTGATGCTCTATTATAAATTCTATTATGAGTAATTGTATTTAAGGTTTCTAATTTTACCTTATCGCTAAAGACATAAGAACCAAGTTTTTTTCTGTTTATTTTTTCGTTTTCTAAAATGGACTTTCCAAAGGCGTTTACTAGTTCATTAATTACGATTTTATTATTTAATACTTCATGAGATATTTCGTCAAAGTCAATAACCTTATATCCTCTAAGTTTAATGTAATTTATTGCTGTACTTTTACCAGTGGCTATTCCTCCCGTTACCGCAACTATATAGGTTTTATTTTGTTTCATACCAAGACGCTCCAGTTTCTAAATCTACTGTTAAAGGAACTCTTAAATTCACAGAATTTTCCATTTCAGTTTTTAAAATATCTTTAACCATCTCCAGCTCATCCATTGGTGATTCGATAATTAATTCATCATGTATTTGCAAGATTAACTTAGATTTTAGTTTCTTATTCTTTAAAGAATTATATACTCTTATCATCGCTATTTTTATTATATCAGCTGCCGTACCTTGAATTGGCATATTTAGGGCAATTCTTTCTCCAAAATTCCTGACATTTTTATTTCTAGATGCTAATTCTGGTAGATATCTCTTTCTCCCAAATTTGGTTTCAACATATCCTTTTTCTTTAGCGCTTTCTACTATATTTTTCATATAGCTATTAACTCCAGAAAATTGTTTAAGATAATTATCGATATATTCCTTAGCTTCTTTTCTAGGAATTCTTAAATTTTGAGATAACCCATAATCACTTACGCCATATACAATCCCAAAATTAACAGCCTTTGCTCTACTTCTCATTAAAGGCGTAACTTCATCTAAATCTACATGAAAGACTTTCGAAGCAGTTGTAGAGTGAATATCTACATTATTTTTAAAGGAGTTAAGCATATTTTCATCAATTGAAATATCTGCCAATAATCTTAATTCTATTTGGGAGTAGTCAGCATCTACAAGTTGATGATTTTTATCTTTGGATATAAATATTTTCCTTAATTGTCTACCTTCTTCTGTTTTTACGGGAATATTTTGTAAATTCGGATCAATACTAGACAATCTTCCTGTAGCTGCTACATTTTGTTTAAAATTAGAATGTATCCTTCCTGTATATGGATTTATAAATTCTGTTAAACCATCTACATATGTGGATTTTAATTTTGAAATAGTTCTATATCTAATAATATAAGAAATAATTTCATGTTTATCTTCTAGTTTTTCTAATACATCGATGTTTGTTGAATATCCGGTTTTAGTCTTTTTAATAGGTGGTAAGTCTAACTTAGTAAATAGTATTTCTCCTAATTGTTTAGGAGAATTAATATTAAATTCTTCTCCTGCCAATCTATATATTTCAGAAACTAAAGTTTCCAGTTCGCTATCTAAGTCTTTACCTATTTCAAATAAAGCATCCTTATCTACATAAACACCTGTGTATTCCATATCTGCTAATACTTTTGTAAGTGGCAATTCTATACTTTCAAATAGTTCTAGCATATTTTCTGATTTTAATTTTTCCAGTTGTATGTTTTTTACCTTTTCAACTATCCATAAAATGGAAATTAAATAATCATTTTGATTTATTTCATCCCAAGTATCAATTGGTTTTTTTAGTAACTTTTTGTCAGGGAAATTTTCTTCTAATACAATGTTATATGTTAAACTCAGTTTATCTAATGTATAGTCAGAGTCAGTGGGATTAAGCAAGTATTCACTTATGGATATATCTTGAATATAGTTATTTAAATCAATGTCCAGAGATTTTAAGTATATAATCTCATCTTTAATTTCATATCCACTTTTAGTAACTTCTTCTGATTCAAAAACTTCTTTTAAATCAATTAAAAAATTATCATCTACATCTAGAATGTAAATATCATCTAATATTCCAATTCCAATTTTAAAGATTTTTCCATTATTATAGGATTTATTATTACTTAAAATTTTAAAATTAAAATCTTTATTTCCTTTGATTTTTTCTATTAATTTATTTAATTCTATATTGTATATAATGTTTTTTTCTGTAGCTTCAATATTAAATTCTTTAGACCCTGTTAGTTGAAATCTTTTAATTAAAGAATTTAATTCAAATCTAGACAATATATTAAACAACAATTCTTCATTATACTCTGAAACACTTGTATCAATTTTGTTTAACTCCAATGGAGCATCTCTATCAATTTTAGCTAAAGACTTACTAAGCATTGCTATTTCTTCATTATCTTTAATTTTTTGATTAGTTTTATTATTAGGTAGTGAGTCTTTATTCAGATACAAGTTTTCAACATTCTTAAATTCCTTTAATAACTTAAGAGCAGTTTTCTCTCCTACTCCAGGTATTCCAGGTATATTATCTGACTTATCTCCCATTAGAGCTTTTAAATCTATAATTTGATCAGGAGTTAATCCCATTTCTTCATTTAAGGTTTCTAAGTCATAAACTTTTATATCTGACATACCTGTTTTAGTGTATAGAAATTTTGTATTTTCATCGATTAACTGTAAGTAATCTTTGTCACCTGAAAGTAAATATACATTAAAGCCTTTTTGAGAAGCATCTTGAGCTAAAGTCCCTGCTAAATCGTCTGCCTCAAAACCTCCCAATTCAAAGTAATTTATATTAAAACCACTTAAAATTTCTTTTATATAAGTAAACTGTTCTGATAAGTCTTCTGGAGCTGCAGTACGATTGGCTTTATATTGGTCATATAAATCAGACCTAAAGGTTTTTTCCTTTAAATCAAAACATACTGCTATATTTGTAGGTTCAATTTCTTCAATTGCCTTTAATAGAATATTCATGAATCCAACTAAGGCATTGGTATGCTCTCCATTTTTAGTTTGCATTGTTGGTAAAGCATAATAAGCTCTAAACAATATTGAACTTCCATCTATAATTAAGTATTTATTCATTATTAACTCCTATTGATTAAAGAGCACTTAAGTTTTACCTAAATGCTCTTTGGTTATATTTCATACATCTACATTATAATATAAAAGTATAAAAACTCAAACTTTCTAATTATAAAATCTTCTTTAAAAAATTACCTGTAAATGATTCTTCAATTTTACTTACTTCCTCAGGAGTACCTTCAGCTATTATAGTCCCTCCTCCGTCTCCACCTTCTGGACCTAAATCTATTATATGATCTGCAGTTTTAATAACATCTAAATTATGTTCTATTACAACTACTGTACTACCAGTTTCTACTAGTCTGTTTAATACGTTAATTAATTTATGAATATCTGCCACGTGTAAACCAGTAGTAGGCTCATCTAAAATGTAGAGGGTTTTTCCAGTTGATAATTTACTTAACTCTGTAGCTAATTTTATCCTTTGGGCTTCCCCTCCAGAAAGCTGTGTAGAAGGTTGGCCAATTTTTATATAACCAAGTCCCACATCTT
The DNA here is from genome assembly GCA_964461305.1 of uncultured Peptoniphilaceae bacterium. Taxonomy (GTDB): domain Bacteria; phylum Bacillota; class Clostridia; order Tissierellales; family Peptoniphilaceae; genus Neofamilia. The sequence continues at coordinate 62,601 of CAYWTV010000005.1, read as the reverse complement.
GTAATGTTTTTAACTTGTTGTTTAATCTAGAATATACTTCAAAAAACTCTATTGCTTCATCTACTGTAAGATTTAATATATCTGATATTGTTTTTCCTTTATATTTTACTTGTAATGTTTCTCTATTATATCTTTTACCGTGACATACGTCGCAAGGTACGTAAACATCAGAAAGAAAATGCATTTCTACTTTTATTATCCCATCACCTTTACAAGCTTCGCATCTTCCACCTTTAACATTAAAGCTAAATCTGCCTTTTTTGTACCCTCTAGCTTTTGCTTCATTTGTATTCGCATAAATATCTCTTATGATGTCAAATGCTCCAGTATATGTTGCAGGATTTGATCTTGGTGTTTTTCCAATAGGACTTTGGTCTATATTAACAATTTTATCTATATTTTCTATTCCTTCAATAGAGTCAAACTCACCAGGAATAATACTAGGATTATTGAAATGTTGCCATAATTTTTTACTTAGAATTTCGTTTACTAATGAAGATTTTCCAGATCCTGAAACTCCTGTAACACAGATGAATTTTCCAAGGGGAAAAGTTACATCTATATTTTTTAAATTGTTTTCTTTTGCCCCTTTTATTTTAATAGAAAGTCCATTTCCTTCTCTACGTTTCTCTGGTATAGGTATGGATTTTTTTCCAGATAAATATGCTCCAGTTATAGATTTTTTGTTTTTCTTTATTTTATCTATAGAGCCCATCTCTATTATTTCTCCACCGTGAATTCCAGCTCCAGGTCCAATGTCTACAATTAGATCAGAAGCTTTCATAGTATCCTCATCGTGTTCTACTACTATTAAAGTGTTACCTATATCTGTCAATTCTCTTAATGAATTGATTAATAAGTTATTATCTCTTTGATGTAGTCCAATACTCGGTTCGTCTAATACATAAGTTACACCTACTAATTTAGATCCTATTTGAGTAGCAAGTCTAATTCTTTGAGCCTCACCACCAGATAGTGTTCCAGTTTTTCTTGAAAGGTTTAAATATCCTAAGCCAACATCTGATAAAAAGGATAGTCTATTTTTTATTTCTCTTACTATTTGTTCAGCAATTATTTTATCTTTTTCTGATAATTCTAAATTAGTTATAAAATCTAGCTCTTTTTGAATATTCATATCAGTAAAATCTGTTATACTTTTTTCATTAACTTTTATGGAAAGTACTTCTGGCTTTAGTCTTTTTCCTTTACAAGATGGACATTTAATTTCTGTCATATACTCGTCAATTCTATCTTGACTAAACTCGCTTCCACTATTGAATCTTCTTTCTAGATTGTCAATAATGCCTTCAAATTTTCCAGAATAAGTTTTATTTCCAGAATAATGACTCTTGAATTTAAAGGTTATATCTCTATCACTACCATGTAATAATGCATCTATAAATTCTTCTGATGCTTCAGAAATTGGTTTGTTAGGGTCTTCTCCATAAGCTTTAGCTAAAGACTCTAACATAGTCATGTAATAAGTTCCTTTCGCTGTAGAATAAGCTGCTACAGCTCCTTGTGATATACTTTTAGACATGTCTGGGATAATTTTTCTAACATCTGGTTTTTTAGATGCTCCTAATCCATTACATGTAGGACAAGCACCAAACGGGGCATTAAAAGAAAATAATCGTGGAGTAATTTCTTCGTAAGAAATTCCACAATCAATACAAGAAAGCTTAGTATTTAAAGTATGCCTAGTACCATCCATTGTATCTATAATAACAATTCCGTCAGATTCTTTTATAGCTAGTTCTAAAGAGTCGATTAGACGAGAAGTAATATCATTTCTGATTATTAATCTATCGACTACTATTTCTATATCGTGCTTTTTATTTCTGTCTAAATTTATTTCATCTTCAAATGTATATATCTCTCCATCTACCGATACTCTACTAAATCCACTTTTCTTTATTTTTTCTAATAAAGCTTTGTGATCTCCTTTTTTGCCTCTAACGACTGGAGACAAAACTAGCATTCTAGTTCCTTCTTCAAATTTCTTTACATAATCTGCCATTTGATCTATTGTCATATTAGTAATTGGTTTCCCACATTTTGGACAATAAGGAACTCCAATATTAGCATATAATAATCTTAAATAATCATATACCTCTGTTGTAGTTCCAACAGTTGACCTGGGATTTTTACTAGTTGTTTTTTGATCGATTGCTATTGATGGGCTAAGTCCTTCTATACTTTCAACATTTGGTTTATCCATTTGGCCTAAAAACTGTCTGGCATAGCTAGATAAACTCTCAACATATCTCCTTTGTCCTTCAGCATATATAGTATCAAATGCTAGAGAGGACTTTCCAGAACCTGAAAGTCCTGTAAATACTATAAATTTATTTCTAGGAAGTTCTAAAGACACATCTTTTAGGTTGTGAACTTTAGCTCCTCTAATTTTTATTTTGTTCTCTGTCATATTTTTTCTTCGCCTTATTGTAATATTTCTTAATCTGTTTTCCTTTATCTCTTAATTCTGCAGCTTTTTCAAAATCTAATGTTTCTGCTGCTTCAAGCATGTTTAATTCTATAACATCAATCATAGCTGCTAAATCTTCCAAAGAATAATCTTGTCCATATTCACTAGTTTCTTCTGCAGCCATAGTAGTTTCAATAATTTCTCTTACTGATTTAGATACTGACTTAGGAGTAATGTTGTGAAGTTTATTATAATCATCTTGAATTTTTCTTCTTCTTAAAGTTTCATTAATGGTTTTTTCCATGGAATTTGTAATCTTATCAGCATACATTATTACCTTTCCATTTAAGTTTCTAGCTGCTCTTCCAGCTGTCTGTATTAATGATGTTTCACTTCTTAAGAATCCTTCTTTATCAGCATCTAAAATAACTATTAGTGAAACCTCTGGTAAATCCAGACCTTCACGTAATAGGTTAATTCCAACTAATACATCATATTTTCCTAATCTTAAATCTCTAATAATTTCCATTCTCTCTAAAGTATCAATATCCGAATGCATATAAGTTACTTTAGTGCCAATTTCTTCTAGGTACTTAGTTAAATCTTCGGCCATACGTTTAGTTAAGGTAGTAATTAGTACCCTTTCTCCATTATCAGTAACTTTACTTATTTCATTAATTAAATCGTCTATTTGATTTTTAGTTTTTCTAACTTCTATATTAGGATCTAACAAACCTGTAGGTCTAATTATTTGTTCGGCAACAACATCTGCTCTTTCTTTTTCATAAGGTCCAGGAGTTGCTGAAACATAAACTGTTTGGTTCATCATATTTTCAAATTCGTTAAATTGAAGGGGTCTATTGTCTAATGCAGACGGAAGTCTAAAACCATATTCTACTAATGTTGTTTTTCTAGACCGGTCTCCTGCATACATTCCTCTAATTTGTGGAATGGTGGCATGGGATTCGTCAATAATTGTCAAAAAATCATCTGGAAAATAATCTATTAAAGTATATGGCCTAGAACCAGGTAGCCTTTGACTTAAATGTCTTGTATAATTCTCTATTCCTTGACAAAATCCTACTTCTTTTAACATTTCTAAATCATATCTAGTTCTTTGTTCTATTCTTTGAGCTTCTAAAAGTTTATTATTGTCTTCAAAGTATTTAATTCTTTCTTTTAATTCTTCCTCAATAGTAACAACTGCCCTATCAACTTTGTCTTTTGTTGTAGCATAATGGGAAGCTGGAAATACTGATATATGCTTTCTAAAACCAATTATTTCACCAGTGAGGTAATTTATTTCTGTTATTCTATCGACTTCATCTCCAAAAAATTCTACCCTATAAGTGTTTTCTGATGAAGAAGCTGGAAAGATTTCTAAAGTATCTCCTTTAACTCTAAAGGTTCCCCTTTGGAAATCATAGTCATTTCTATCATATTGAATCTCTATTAATTTATTAATAACATCGTTTCTATCTTTTATCATTCCAGGTCTAAGGGACACTACTAAATTACTATAATCTATAGGATCTCCTAAACCGTAAATACAAGAAACTGATGCAACTATTATTACGTCTTTTCTTTCAAATAAAGATAATGTAGCAGAGTGTCTCAATTTGTCAATTTCATCATTTATAGACGAATCTTTTTCTATAAATGTATCAGATTGAGGTACATAAGCTTCTGGTTGATAATAGTCATAATAAGATACGAAATACTCTACAGCATTATCTGGAAAAAATTCCTTAAATTCACTAGCTAATTGGTAAGCTAGTGTCTTATTATGGGCAATTACTAAAGTAGGCCTTTGAACCTTTTCTATAACATTTGCCATTGTATATGTTTTACCAGAACCAGTAACTCCAAGTAAAATTTGATCTTTATTTCCTTTATTTAAACTATTTACTATACTATCTATTGCTTTTGGCTGATCACCTGTTGGTACATAATCAGACTTAATTTTAAATTTGTTCATAACACCTCCAACGAACGTTTGTTTACATGTTATTACTTTTATTTAATAATGTCAAATATAGAGTCGACAATATTGTCGACTCTATTGATTAAACATTTTCTTCAATTCTTCTATACCCTTTTGTAATTGATTGTCCTCTTCTAAATTTTCAATTCCAATCAATACAGTATTGTCATCTAAAATTTCTTTTACGTCTGGTTCAATTCCTTTTTCATGTATTTGTACACCATTAGGAGTAAAATACTCAGATATAGTAAGTTTTATTCCATCATTTGATGAAAATCTATTAATACTTTGAACTACACCTTTACCAAAAGTTTTTTCTCCAACTAAAAGTGTTTTGTCATAATCCCTCAGTGCTCCAGCTACTATTTCTGATGCGCTTGCAGATCCACCATTTATTAATGTAACTATTGGCAAATCTATCATGTTATCATCAGAATAACCTCTGTCGCTTATTTCACCACTTTTTGATTGAGTATAATATACTAAACCCTCTGGTAATAAAACATCAGCTACTTTTGTGCTTACATTTAATAATCCTCCCGGATTTGATCTTAAATCTAAAATCATACCTTTTATATTAGAGTCTATTAATTTTGTAGCTTCTACGAATTCGTTATAGGTATTATCGTTAAATTGAGATATACTTATATATAATATTTCATCTTCAATAATTTCTGATTCTACTGTTGTTACATTTATTTCATCTCTAACGACATCTACATCGAAAGTATGAGGTTTATCATCTTCTATCCTTAAGATAGTTAAAGTCACTGAAGTGCCCTTTTCACCTTTTATTAATTTAGATGCTTCGTCAGGTTTATCTCCAGATAGTTCTGTGCCATCTACCTTTATGATTCTATCTCCTGGTAATAAACCAGCTTCTTCTGCTGGAGTATTTCTTATAGGGGATACTACAGTTATATAGCCATCTGCTGTATTAATATATACTCCAATACCATAAAATCTACCTGAAGTATCTTCTAAAAGCTCGTTTAATTCTTCTTCAGTGTAATATTGAGAATATGGATCATCTAATGATTCGACCATTCCTTTTAACTGTCCAGTATATAATTGCTCTTTAGTAACTTCCCTTAAATAGTTGTCATTTATATAATTTTCTAAATATACAAGTCTATCTCTTTGTTTTCCATCTATGCCAGATGTATTACCGAAAATAGATATATTATTATTACTTAAATTTTTACCAATATTATAAGAAAATATATTAGTTAAAAAGAGAATAATTAATAGGAGAAAAACACTAATTTTTTTTCTCATATAAATTCTCCTACAACCAATTCATTGGATCAGTAGTACTACCATTTTTTCTTACTTCAAAATGTAGATGTGGTCCAGTTGAATAACCAGTACTACCACATAATGATATAGTTTGACCTGCATCTACATAGTCTCCAACGCTAACAACATTAGCAGAGTTATGAGCATAAACAGTAACTACATCATTTCCATGGGATATCATTACTACATTTCCATATCCCCCTTGCCAACCTGAATATATTACTATACCACTATCACTTGCTACTATTGGTGAGCCTTGTGGTGCTGGTATATCAATTCCAGCGTGGAATTTTTGAGTATTAAATATAGGATGAACTCTGTATCCATAGTAAGAACTAATTCTAGAACTCCCTGGAACTGGCCATATTAATTCACCACTACCTCGAACTTGACTAGATGAAGATCCATTCGATGAAGATGGATAACTAGAAGGAACTTGTGATTTTAAAGCAGCTTGTCTTTGTTGTTCTTGTATTCTAGCTTCTGCTTGTCTTCTTGCTTCTTCTTCAGCTCTTCTTCTAGCTTCTTCTGCAGCTTTTCTTTGTTCTTCAAGTTCTATTTCAAGCTGAACTATTTTTTGATCTAATGAAGTAGTCAAGTTTACAAAGTTATCATATTGATTTTCCGCAACCTGTCTATCATTTTCTAAAGTAGACATATATTGAAGTTTTCTATTATTTGCACTTTCTAACTCAATTTTTTTTGCCTTTTCAGAATCAAGTTTTTGTTGATACTCTTCCCTTTGCAATCTCAGCTTTTCTTCTGTCTCTTCGATATATTTTATTTGTTTATTTGTAAAATCTAACAACTCTTTATCTTGAGTTACTACAGATTCTACTATGTCCATTTTAGTTAACATTTCGACAATACTTGAAGATCCCATAAATACTTCTAAGAAAATTACATCTCCGCTTTTGTACTGTTCTCTTAATCTTGTATTTAATTCATCTTCTTTCTCTTTAAGTTTGTCTTTAGCTTTTTGAAGATTTTCTTCATTTTTTTGAATACTTACTTCTAATTCGCCAATTTGATAAGTAAGAGTGTCTAGTTCTTGTTGGGACTTGCTTATTTGATAGTCTAAAGCTTTAATCTCGCTAACAACTTGATTAAGTTGATTATTAATTCCTCTGATTTCAGATTGCTGAACTTCTAATTTTTTATCTAAACTTTCTCTTTGTTGTTTTAAACCATCAATTTCTGAACTAGCAAAAACAATATTAGAAAATAGCATAATTGTACTAAGTGACAATACTGCTACTTTTTTTAAGTTATTTTTTATCAAAACTACACCTTTAAATACTTTCTTATTGAAGTTAAACTTCCAATACTTCCTATTCCAATAGCTATCGATATAAATATAATTAAAATATCTATATTTATACTTTCAAAATCTATTATGTTATATGAAACATAATCATAAATTGGTCTTGAATACAGATTATCAAATTTACCGTATAAGTACCATAATAAACCAAATGCTAAAACTGAACCTGTTAACGAATAAAGTAGTCCTTCTATAATAAATGGACCTTTTATGAAAGATTCAGATGCACCTACATATTTCATTATTTCAATTTCTTCTCCTCTAGAAGATATTGCTACTTTTATTATATTTGATATTACAAAAATTGACAATATGACAATTACAATAAACGCAAAAAATCCACCAATTTTTATCATTCTATCTATCATTAAAAACTGAATGATCAAATCTTGATAATATCTTATGGATTCTATATTATCATCTTTTTCCAAATAATTCACTAATTCTTGGGCTTTATCAATTTCATTTAATTCTATTACAATAGATGCAGGTAGAGGATTTTTTTCTAATCCATCTAAGACAAAGTTGTCTTCACTAAACATATCCTTAGCTTCAATAATAGCCTGATCTCTTGAAATATATGTTAAAAGATTTATTTCATCTCTATGACTTAAATCTTCTAATATTTCTTCAGTTTCAGCACCTGTAATATCATCATAAAGATAGATAACTATAGTATCTAAGCTGGCATTAATGGAATTTACAAATCCATTAATATTTAACACAGCTAATAACAATACGCCTACTAATAACATTACCGCAAATATTGTAGCAATAGAAACTAGACCAATCCCTTTATTTCTCCATACACTTCTAAATCCATTAGCTATCATTACTTTAAATGCTCTAAGTTTTCTCAATAATAGCCTCCAATCTCATCTCTAATTATATTGCCATTATCAATTTTTATAACTCGCTTATTAAATTTATCGACAATATTTTTAGCATGGGTTGCCATTAAAACAGTTGTACCTTTTTGATTAATGTTATTTAATATCTCCATTATTTCATAAGCAGTATCTCCGTCTAGATTTCCAGTTGGCTCATCAGCCATAACTAGTTTTGGATTATTTACAACTGCTCTTGCTATTGCTACTCTTTGGGACTCGCCACCTGAGAGCTCGCTTGGATAACTCTTTGCTCTATCATATAAATTTACTAAAGACAAAACTACTGGAACACGTCTTTTTATTTCAGTTGAATTTGTTCCAATAATTTCTAAAGCATAAGCAACATTTTCAAAAACAGTTTTATTGGGGAGTAATTTAAAGTCTTGAAAAACTACTCCTAATTTTCTTCTATGAAAAGGAACTTGTCTTCTACTTAATTTAGTTATATTGTTGTTTCCAAAAAAGACATTGCCCTTTGTAGGTAGTTCTTCCCTTGTTAGTAATTTTAACATTGTAGATTTACCTGCCCCACTTGGACCAACTATGAAAATAAATTCACCTTGTTTGATATTTAAATCAATGTCGTTTAATGCCACAACACCATTATCATATTTTTTATATACATTTTCAAATCTTATCATTTTTCACCTTTGGAATTTTATTCCATTAATTATTATAGTATAATATATCATAAATTGAAAGTAGGTGAACACTTTGGACAAAAAAATTTTAAGAAAAGAAATGATAAGAAAAAGAGATGAACTTTCTCCTCTAGAAATTCAAAACCTATCTGAGAAAGTTATTTCAAGGGTTATAGAGTCTGACATTTACAAAAACTCTAAAAATATTTTCACTTTCGTAAGTTTCAAAAGTGAAGTATTTACACATAATTTCATCAAAAATTCAATATTAAATGGAAAGAATATCTTTATTCCACATATAATTGATAAGACTATGCATCCTGTTGAGCTTAAAGATTTTAAGGATTTGGAAATAGGATTTTATAATATTTTATCTATGCCAGAGGATAAAATCATAATAAGTAAAGGCGATGAAATTGATTTGGTAATAGTTCCTGGATTGATTTTTGGTAAAAATATGTATAGAATTGGTTATGGTGGTGGGTATTACGATAAGTTTTTATCCAATAAAGAAATTAGTGCATATAAATTGGGAATATGTTATGATTTTCAAGTAATTGATGAAATTCAAAATGATATATACGACATACCAGTGGATAAAATCATTACAGATAAAAGAATCATAGAAAGGATATGAATATGAATAGAACTCAAGGGACTATAGCTAGAGGAATAAGAACACCAATTGTCAAAGAAGGAGACAATCTTGTTGATATTGTCTTTCATTCAATAGCTTTAGCAGTAGAATCAGATAAAATCGAATTAAGAGATAGAGATGTAATAGGAATAACAGAGTCTTTAGTAGCACGTGCACAAGGAAACTATGCAACTACTGATGATATAGCTAAAGATATAAATAAAAAATTCGACGATCATATAGGAATTGTGTTTCCTATTTTAAGTAGAAACAGATTTTCTATTATATTAAAAGGCATTGTGGAAAGTGGTAAAAAAATTACCCTTATGCTTTCCTATCCTTCTGACGAAGTTGGAAATCATTTGATGAGTTTAGATAAATTAGACGAGTTAAATATAAATCCATATGATAGAGTTCTAACTGAAAAAGAATATAGGGAATACTTTGGAGATAAAGTTTTTCATGAATACACTGGCATTGACTATGTAAAAATGTATAAAGACATTGGTGGAGAAAATATGGATATAATTTTCGCCAACAATCCAAGGGAAATTCTTAATTATACAGATGAAGTTTTAGTTGCAGATATTCACACTAGAGCTAGGACAAAAAGATTATTAGAAGATGCAGGTGCTAAAAAAGTATATTCTTTAAGTGATATTTTAAGTGAATCAATTGAGGGAAGTGGATTTAATTCTGAATATGGCGTATTAGGCTCTAACTTAGCTTCTAGTAATGAATTGAAATTATTTCCTAGAAATGGTAAATATTACGTAGACGAAATTCAAAAGAAATTCAAAGAGTTTTATGGAGTAAATTTAGAAGTTATGATTTATGGAGATGGTGCATTAAAAGATCCTGTGGGAAAAATATGGGAGCTAGCTGATCCAGTTGTATCTCCAGCATTTACTGATGGATTGAAAGGAATTCCCAATGAAATTAAAATAAAATATATAGCTGACACTGAATTAGAAAATGTATATGGTGAAGAAGCTGTAAACATGATAAAACAAAAAATATATGCAAAAGATCAAGATTTATTTGGAAGAGCTGAATCATTAGGAACTACTCCAAGACAGCTTACTGATTTAATCGGAAGCTTATGTGACTTAATATCAGGAAGTGGTGACAAAGGTACTCCTGTTGTATTAGTACAAGGTTATTTCGATAATTTTGCTTCAGAATAAGAAAATCCAGTTTGTGAAATTCACAAACTGGATTTTTTATTAAACTGGATTCCAAATCCTATTATTAAAGAAATATACCCTGAAAGAATCCCTAAATTTAATAAATTTATTTTTAACCCTAAAATTGTTATAAACAATATTAATGGACTTGAAAAAATAAAAAAAGGTAAAGTTGCAATATTAGATATTTCTTCGATATTAATTCCCCCTGCTAATATCCCTAAAGTATAAAACATTATTATTAATATAAAAGATAAAAGAAAAGAAAAATAATCCACAAAGAAATTAGTTTTATTTCCTAATAATTTTCCAAAAACAAAAAATAAGAAAATATATAATATTAAAATAATACTTTTTATTATTAAATTATTCATAGATAAATCAGTGTTATTTTCTAAAATCATCAATCCTCTTAATAAGAAAAATGTAACTATAATTATAAATATATAAAAAATAAGACTTTTAATATTATTTTTAATCATTATTTTGCTCCAGATGCTCCTTCAGATAGCATAATTTCCTTCATTCCGTCAGTTACAACAATACTTCCATCTTTATTAATCCATAAGGCCTCTGCTCCATCAATACTTTCAATTAGTTCTAATCCTTCTTCGTAAGGAGTTAAAAAAACTGAAGTTGAAAGAAAGTCTGCAATTGCAGAATTCTCATGTACAACTGTTACTGCTCTGAAATAATCACCAGGAAATAAAGTGTCTCTATCGATTAAATGATGATAAGCTTTATCTCCAACGAAGAAAAATCTTTGATAATCTCCACTAGTTACTACACTTTGATCTTTAACAAATATAGTTTCAACTAGATTTGATTGATTTTCAGATGCATACAAAATATCAGGATTTTGTATACCTACACCCCATGCTCCCCTTATTCCATCTAAAGGATAGCCAACTGATTTTACATTTCCACCAGCACTGACTAAAAGAGAATCAAGGCCCATTTCCCTAAGTTCTTCACATATTAATTCAACTGCATATCCTTTAGCAGTTGCTCCTACATCTATTTGAGTATTAGGATTATTAATATAGACAGTGTTTTTTGATTCATCTAGTTCAATGTTTTCCATACCAGTATATTTATCAGCTTCTTGTAACTCCTCAATACTAGGTAGTAGTTCATCTTCCCTATATTCTTCATCGTGATCTCTAGTTTCATTAAAGTCTCTATAATCACTCCAAATTTTTAGAACGGAACCGAAGCTTATATCAGTTTTGTTGCTAAATTCTTCATTGTATTTTATAGAATCCTTAATTAAATTAAACAACTCATCAGATACTTCAACAGGTTCAATTCCCGCATTATCATTTATAGTTTTTACATTATTTAAACCATCATAACTGTTATACTTATTAAATTCTTTGTGAAGTTCGTTAAACCTTTTTTCAATATAACTGTTAAATTCATCTGCTTTTTCTTCAGATTCAGCATACATCACTGTATATACAACTGTGTCAAAAGTACCAAAAAAATGATAAGTAAATTTGTCATAAACCCTTTCATCTTCCTTTTGACAACCAGTTAATAAAATCAAACTTAAAAATATTATTAAAATTCTTTTCATCGATTCTCCTTACATAACAATTCCATATAAAACTTTTCCAGCTGCTCCTAATGCCATAATAATAAAAATTGGTTTTACAAATCTATTTCCTCTTTCAATTGCAGTTCTAGAACCTACCATTGCACCTAACATCATAGATATAGCTACAGGAAATCCGATTAAATAATCTATCTTCCCATTTATAGCAAATAAAACTAAACTCATAAAATTGCTACCTAAATTAAGTACTTTTGAGTTAGCACTTGCATTTACAAAACTAAAACCAAATATTTTTATTAAAGAAAATATAATAAATGAGCCTGTACCAGGTCCAAAAAATCCATCATAAAACCCAAGTATTAAAGCAAAAATTCCTCCTTGAATCAAAGTAGAAGTATTAAAACCATCATAATGATCCTGTAATCCTATATCTTTTTTTACTACACTGTAAATTCCTACACCAATTAATATAACTAAAATTAATGGTTCTAAAATTGATGAATCTAATCTTAATACTGAATATACTCCAATTGCTGCACCAATAAAAGACAGAGGCAACAATCTTAACATTAAGTTCCAATTGATTCTTTTTGATTTAGCAAATGTAAAAGTACTCATTGCAGTACCGGCAACAGATGCAAATTTATTTGTTCCAAGTAAAACATGAGGATTTAGACCTGCTATCATATAAGCTGGAATAGTTATAAGTCCACTTCCACCAGCAATTGCGTCTACAAACGCAGCAACAAATCCCATTATACATAAAAAAATAATTGTCATAAAAAAACTCCTATCTAATTGTCTGCCTCATTTTCATCAACATAAACTAAAATGTCACCAGGCTGACAATCTAAGGCTTTACAAATTGATTCTAAAGTCGAAAATCTTATAGCCTTAGCTTTATTGTTTTTTAAAATAGATATATTAGCAATAGTAATACCAACTATTTCTGACAATTCAGTAACTGACATTTTTCTTTTTTCTAACAGTCTATCAAGGTTAATTAAAATCATATTTCACCTCAAATAGTTAAATCATTATCTTCTTTTAAAATTGTAGCTTTTTTTACTAAAATGTACATAATTTTAGAAAAAATAGTAATAATAAAAGAAGACAGAATTACTAAAAATAAAATTACACCTAATAATGGAGTAAAATAATTATTTATAATAAATAACAATAACAAAATAATATATAAAATAAAGATAAATAAACTTGCAATAGAAATAACATTTAATGAATTTAAAGGTTTTTTCGTATATATATCATCACTTAATATATCTTTGCATAATAAAAGAGTTTGTACTAAAACTATAAAAAAAGGTATAGAACTTATAAGTACAATAATATTTACAGGTCTAGCTAAATAAGCAATTTCTCTATAAGTTTCTACAGAAAAATCTACTAAATCAGGTAAAACAGCAACTGCAGCATACAACATTACCATAGCTATTAATATAATGAAGATCATATAAAGTTTTATTTGAGTTTTTTCATTCATATATTTATCCAAAAATTAGTAATAAAATAATTCCTACAACGCCGAACATACCTACTATTATAGCACTAAATATATTTAAATCTATATATATGCCTAATGGTTCACCAAAAAAATTTAAGAGAAAAATTATTATTCCACCTACTACAGCATTCATTACTAGTTTTATAATAATCCCGAGGGACAACTTAAATAGTAAACCTAAAGCCATTAAAATAACAATTCCTATAATGAAAAAAATTAAAAAATCCATATTCCCTCCTCCTTAAATTAATTACTCATGAATAATAATAACATAAATAGGGAATAATAAATATGAAATTAATTTGAAAGGATAAAAAATATGTCAAAATTAATATTATTTAGCAGCGATAAATGTCCAGATTGTCCACCAGTAATAGAAAAATTGAATAACGAGAATATAGAATTTGAAAATGTGAATATTACTGAGTCAATGGAAAATCTTAAGAGATTTCTTAAATATAGAGACTCTGATCCATATTTTGAAGACATTAAACAAAATAACAGAGTTGGAGTTCCTACTCTTATGAAGGAAGATGGTACATTTCTTAATCCAGAAGAGATTGAAGATTTTACAAATTTAAAATAAAATTAACCCCTCAATACCCAAATAAGTATTGAGGGGTTAATTTATTTCTCTATTCCAACTCTAGCTTGAACTCCTTTATTATAGTAGTGTTTAATTTCTTTCATTTCTGTAACTAAATCAGCATATTCTATTATTTCATCAGGAGCACCTCTCCCAGTAATAATAACTTCCATAGATTCTTTTCTATTTGACAACACTTTTATAAGTTCATTAACATCTACTAATTTCATCATCATAGCTATGTTAATCTCGTCAAGTATAACTACATCATATTTAGCTGATTTTATAATTTCTACTACATTTTCAAATCCAATATTAGCTTTAGCTGTATCAATTTCATTAGGATCTTTAGTAATAAAATAGTCAGTTCCGTACTGTTTCATTGTAATATTATCAAAATACTCAGGTAGCTTTAATTCAGAATACTCCATGCCTTTTAAGAATTGTCCAATAAAAACATTCTTACCAGCACAGGCTGCCCTTACAGCTAGCCCTAAAGCTGCAGTAGTCTTTCCTTTTCCATTTCCTGTATAAACTTGAACGTAACCTTTGTCCATTTTTATTCTCCTAAATTGTTTTCAATTTTAATGTTTTCTTCTTCAACTACAGATTCCTCTTCTTTAGGTTCTGAAGAATTTAGAATTTTCATAAATTGTTCTCCAGTTATAGTTTCCTTTTCTAATAAATATCTAGAGATTTCATGTAACTTATCCATGTTTTCTTTAAGGATTTCAATTCCCTTTTCGTGTGCTTTTTCAACAATTAGTCGAACTTGCTCATCTACAATTCTAGATGTTTCGTTAGATGCATTCATTGTTGTATCTCCACCTAAATAAGGGTTTACTTTAGTCTCGATATTTACCATTCCTATAACATCATTCATGCCGTATTGTGTAATCATTGCTCTAGCAATTTTTGTTGCATTTTCAATGTCATTACTTGCACCACTTGTTCTAGTATTAAATACTAATTCTTCTGCGCTTCTACCTCCAGTATATGTTACTATTTTATTGAAGGCGTCTTCTTTAGTATAAATATACTTTTCTTCTTCATCTACTTGCATAGTATAACCTAATGCACCAGAAGTACGAGGAACGATAGTTATTTTAGTTACAGGAGCTGAGTCCGTTTGTTTTGCTGCTACTAATGCATGACCTACTTCATGATAAGCAATAATCTCTTTCTCTCGAGGACTAATAACTGCATTTTTCTTTTGATAACCAGCTATAACAACTTCAACACTTTCAGATAAGTCTTCTAATTCAACTCTATTTCTACCATGTCTTACAGCCCTTAAAGCTGCTTCATTTACCATGTTAGCTAAATCTGCACCACTTGCACCTGCAGTTGATCTTCCTATTAAGTTTAAGTCTAAATCTGGAGCATGTCTTACATTTTTCAGATGAACTCTTAGTATATCTTCTCTACCTTTTAAATCTGGTAATTCCACTGGAACTCTTCTGTCAAATCTACCAGGTCTTAATAGTGCCGGGTCTAAAGATTCTGGTCTATTTGTAGCACCTAATATTACAACACCTTTATTAGAATCAAAGCCATCCATTTCAGATAGTAATTGATTTAATGTTTGTTCTCTCTCGTCATTTCCTCCAAAGCCGTAAGAGTCTCTTTTTTTACCTATAGTGTCAATCTCATCGATAAAAACAATACAAGGAGCTTTTTTATTAGCCTCTTCAAACATATCTCTAACTTTTGCAGCACCTAATCCAACAAACATCTCTACAAAATCAGAACCTGATATTGAGAAAAATGGAACTTTAGCTTCACCTGCAACAGCTCTTGCTAAAAGAGTTTTACCGGTTCCAGGAGGGCCTACAAGAAGTGCACCCTTAGGAAGTTTCGCTCCTATTGCTGTGTATTTTTTAGGTTCATGTAAAAAGTCTACTATTTCTGTTAAGGCTTCTTTTGCTTCATCTTGACCAGCCACATCTTCAAAAGTTATGCCCTCAGTGGATTCTGCATATATTTTAGCATTGCTTTTACCTAAGTTCATTGGGCTAGATCCTCCACCCATATTCTTAAATAAAAATCTGCTAAATAACATCCAAATACCAACTAAAAATGCAACTTGAAGTACAAGACTAAAAATAGACACTAAAAATGCATTTCTTTCTTCAGAAACTCTACCAAACTTTACTCCGTTTGAATGAAGTCTTTGTATTAGTTCTCCATCTTCACCTTGTTCAAATTTCTGTACTGAATATATTGCATCTTCGTCTTTTAATGTATAATTAATTTTTCTATCTAATATTTCTGCAGTATCAATTTTGCCTTCTGAAGTCTGATTCATGAATATATCATAAGTCACTTCTTCAACTTGTTCTTGGGCAAAATTAGGAAGTACAAAAAAATTTATTAAAATCATAATACCAATTACGACTAAATAAAAAATAGAATTTGGCGCTTTTCTTTTGTTATTCTTCTTCATTTCTACCTTCTTTCTAATTAATTAGGATCTAATTACTTTTACCCTAATTTGTAAAATATAAATCATTAGAAAAGCCCGACAAAAGTCGAGCTTTCAAATTGATATTTTAACTATTTAGAATAG
The DNA here is from genome assembly GCA_964461305.1 of uncultured Peptoniphilaceae bacterium. Lineage (GTDB taxonomy): Bacteria > Bacillota > Clostridia > Tissierellales > Peptoniphilaceae > Neofamilia. Next base: position 45,976 of record CAYWTV010000005.1, on the reverse strand, counting down.
TTTTTTATAGTTTTTTTAATCAAATCATCATCTGCAACATATGGTAGTGTAATGTGGTCTTTGCCTTGAGTTATTTCATTATATTCTATGCAAGTTTCCATGGCATTTTCATTCCTAGCCCATGATCTTCTTGCTACGCCACCCATTACATCCCACGGCATAGCAGTTTTTATTATATTGTCGATTCTTTCAGATCCATCAAGTACTAATCCAAATCCGCCATTTATAGATTTACCTATACCTACTCCGCCACCATTGTGTAAAGCGATTAAACTCATTCCTCTAGCGGCATTTCCAGCAAAAATTTGAGTAGCTTGATCAGCCATTACATTACTTCCATCTTTTATATTAGATGTTTCTCTAAATGGAGAATCTGTTCCTCCAGTATCATGGTGATCTCTTCCTAACATTACAGGACCAATTTCACCTTCTCTAACTAATCTGTTAAATTCAAGTGCAATATCCCTTCTACCAAGAGCGTCAGAATAAAGGATTCTAGCTTTTGTACCTACAACCATTTTATTTTTTTCAGCATCTCTTATCCAAATCCAATTATCTCTATCTTGGTATCTTCTATCAGGATTTATAATATCCATAGCTGCTTTGTCAGTTCTTCTTAAATCGTCATCTTTTCCACTTAAGCATACCCATCTAAATGGACCATATCCAAAGTCAAATAATCTAGGTCCTAATATATCTTCTACATAAGAGGGCCATATAAATCCATGTCTATCGTCTACGCCATTTGTAGAAATCTCTTTTACTCCTGCATCGAAAATGGCTTTCATAAAAGAGTTACCATAATCAAAGAAATAAGTTCCTCTATCAGCAAGAATCTTTATTAATTCGTAGTGCTCTTTTAAAGTCTTATCTACTAATCTTCTAAATTCTTTTTTATCATTAGCAAGAAGTTCAGTTCTTTCTTCAAAAGTTATACCAGAAGGACAATACCCACCAGTATATGGTTCGTGACAGGAAGTTTGATCAGAAAGTAGAGGTATGTGAATATTGTTATCTACTGCATAATGTAGTAAATCTACTATATTTCCAAGAAATGCAATTGCTCTAGGCTCTTTCTTTTCAATATACTCATTGGCTATATTAAAAGCTTCTTCTGGAGATTCCGCTTTATCATCTACCCAACCTTGTTCGTATCTAGTACCTATTCTAGACTTATCTACTTCAGCTATTATGGATACTCCACCTGCTATATTACAAGCTTTACCTTGAGCACCACTCATTCCGCCTAATCCAGAACTTACAAATAAGACTCCTTCTAAATTTCCATCATCAGGAATTCCTAGTTTTAATCTACCTGCATTTAAAAGGGTATTATATGTTCCGTGAACTATTCCTTGAGGTCCTATATACATCCATCCACCTGCAGTCATTTGTCCATAGTTCGCAACTCCCATAGCTGCAGCTCTATTAAAATCTTCTAAATTATCATACATACCTATCATTAGACCATTAGTAATAATAGTCCTTGGTGATTGTTTAGTAGAATTAAATAGACCAACTGGATGACCAGAATAAAGTACTAAAGTCTGTTCATCTGTTAATTGTTCAAGATATTTCTTTATAAGTCTGTATTGCATCCAGTTTTGACATACTGACCCAGTTTCACCGTAAGTTACTAATTCATAAGGATATAAAGCTATTTCATAGGATAAATTGTTATCGATCATAACTTGAAATGCTTTACCTTCTATACACTTTCCTTCGTACTCATCAATAGGTTTTCCATAGATTCTTTCTGTTGGTCTAAATCTATAACCATAAATCCTTCCATGAATCATTAGCTCGTCGTAAAACTCTGGAGCTAATTCTTCGTGAAATTGTTCTGGAATATATCTAAGAGCATTTTTTAAAGCAATTTCAATTTCTTGATCTGATAAATCTGCTTCTCTTTTTGGAGCCCTACGTATTCCCGGTTCAAACTTAGGATATTCTGGTAAAACATCATCTAGTTTGATACTCATTGCATTTGATATTTTTTCATTATTAAACATTTTTCATCATCCTTTGCGATATTTATATTTCTGTTCTGTTAGCAATCGCAATATTAATTGTTTCTTTATCAAAAAAGTCCATATCACTTCCATAGGGAAGACCATAGGCAATCTTTGTAATCTTTATGCCTAAAGGTTTTAATAATTCGGAAAGATATATAATAGAAGCTTCTCCACTTGTATTTGGACTAAAAGCTAATATTATCTCACTAACTTCATCATCTCTAATTCTTTCTAGTAAATTTTTTACTTTTACATCACCATCAGGAGAACTTATTATATCTCCGTGAAGAACGTGATATACACCTCTGTATCTTTCTGCTTTTTCTATGGATAATACATCTTTTGGATACTCTACTACACAAATTAATTTTTTATCCCTCTCGTAATCTTGACAAATCTCACAAGGGTTAGTATCGGTAATATTATTACAAATACTACATAGACCAGAATTATTTTTTGCATTTAGTATTGAATTTGTTAGTTGCTCTACCCTGTCTATGTCTAAATCTATAATATGGTAAGCTAGTCTTTGAGCAGTTTTATCTCCAATTCCTGGAAGTCTAGATAATTGGTTAATTAAATTATCTATTGGGTTGTCCATTAACTAAGTCCCGGAATATTCATTCCACCTGTTAGTTTAGACATTTCTTTTCCTTGAAGCTCATCAACATCTTTAATTGCAGTATTTACACAAGCAATTATTAAATCTTGTAGCATTTCAATATCTTCAGAATCAACAATGTCTTTATCAATTTCTAATTCTAACAGTTCCTTTTGTCCATTCATTACAGCTCTAACTGCTCCGCCACCTGAAGTCGACTCAACTGTTTTTGCGTTTAATTCTTCTTGAGTCTTTTCCATTTCACGTTGCATCTTTTCGAACTGTTTCATCATATTATTCATGTTTTTAGGCATTCCGCCAAATCCTTTTGCCATTTTGCCTCCTAAAATATTTTAATATTATTTTTTCCAATTAAATTTGTTAAAGATTCAATGTCTTTATTTATTGAATCATCGTCTTCTCCTATAAATTCAGCATTAATCTTAACATCCATATTATAAAACATACTGATAACCTTTTCAACAAATTCTCTATTATCAGGACTCATCAACTTGTCTTTGTGAAATTTATAATCTTTATAAAAACCTAGTGTTATGACATTGTTTTTATAATCTACTATTGATGCTTCAATTATTAATGCTTGTAGTAATTTTTTTTCTGAATTTTTTATTTTTGTTAATATATCATTCCAATCTTCTTTTATTCTTGCAAGATCAAGGTCACTATTAGAACTAGATAATTTTTTAGTTTCATTATTTTCAGATACATTTTCTTCTTGGATATTATTTACTTTATCTTTTGTTGTATTCTCAGATTTTTCTACAGTTTTATTTTCTTTTATATTCTTTCTTTCTTGAATATTTTCAGAAACAACTGCCTCTTTATTTTCCCTAGCATTTATTCTAACTCTGCCTGAGCTATTACACATTTCTAGAATGTCCAATAGTGCAATTTCTAAAAGTGCTCTTTTTTGTTGAGAATACTTAATCTCTGATAGTTGATTAATTAGCCTTTCCATAGCACCAAGAATATTGTCTAAAGAAATTTTTTCTGATTGATTAATGTAGGATTCTTTATTTGTATTTATAAATCTATCTATAGAATCTTTTGAAACCTTTGCTATCATTATACTTCTAAAATGATTTAATATATCTTTGCCAAGTTGTTCAACATCTTTACCAGATGAAAGTCCATCATCTATAGATTCTAACAAATCTCCAGGAAGATTATTTATTATATTATCAATAATATTTTCAACTATTCCAGTATTTACTATACCTAAAATACCTGTGGCCATTGTATAGTCAATTTCAGAATGACCTGAAGATATTAATTGTTCTAAAATAGATTGGGCATCTCTCATTGCGCCATCTGCGTTGTTAGTTATGAGTTTAATTGTTTCATCGTCAATTTTAACATTTTCTTTTTGAGCAATGTCTTTTAAAGATTTTTCCATGGATTGAAAATCAATTCGCTTAAACTGAAATTTTTGACATCTAGATAATATAGTCATGGGAATTCTTTCTAGTTCTGTTGTAGCTAATATAAATATTAAATGTCTAGGTGGTTCTTCTAATATTTTAAGTAAAGCATTAAATGCTCCCTTACTTAACATATGAACCTCATCTATTATATAAACCTTATATTTTAAAGATGTAGGTTGATAAAAAGCCCTGTCCTTTAAATCCCTAATGTTGTCTACCCCATTGTTTGAAGCAGCATCTATCTCAATAATATCAATTGAAGATTCATCTAAACTTTCTAAACAATTTTCACATTTGTTACATGGTTTATTATTATCTTCAAGACAATTTATTGCTCTAGCAAATATTTTAGCACATGAGGTTTTTCCCGTTCCTCTCGTTCCAGAAAATAAGTATGCGTGAGTAAAAGAATCTGTCGCTATTTGGTTTTGTAATACATTTGTTATATGTTCTTGACCTACTAAATCTTCAAATTTTTTAGGTCTATATTTTCTATAAAGAGCTTTGTACATTTTTACCTCCACAATAATTATAACATCTTTTCATATAAATAAAATAAAGAAAGACCTTTTCGATCTTTCTTATAGTTAAATTAATTTATTTTGGTAAAATCACTGTAAACTTAGATCCTTCTCCAAGTTGACTTTCTAATTTAATTTCACCATTTAGTAGTTTTATAATGTGTTTAACAATAGATAATCCGAGTCCCGTACTATCTTTTTTATTGTGACTTTTATCAACTGTAAAAAATCTTTCAAAAATTCTTTCTTTATTTTCAGGAGAAATCCCAATTCCAGTATCAATTATTTGTATTTTTACATAGTTAATATCTTCATCTAAAATAATTTCTACAGAACCGTTGGGTCTATTGTATTTTAGTCCATTATCGATTAAATTCAGCAATAACTCAGAAATTAAACCTGAATTAGTCTTGTATTTTATATTCTTAGGTGAAAACATAATATCGATATTGTATAGTGATATTTTAGATTCTAATCTGTTTAAAATTTCATATATTATACTAGACAAATCTACTTCTTCAACATCTAGTCTATTATTATTTTCGTCTAATTTAGATATTTTTATAATATCATCAATTACTTTTAAAAGGTGAATCCCTTCCTGATGGATTATTTCTGCAAATCTTTTAGTGTCTTCACTTTTAGCTATACCGGAACTTATCATTTCTGCATATCCGTTTATAGAAGTCAAAGGAGTTTTTAACTCATGGGAAACATTCGCGCTAAATTCCCTTCGCTTTAGTTCCAATTCTTTTTTTTCAGTATCATCTAATAAAATTAAAACCAAGCCTATATCTAATCCTCTATTTTTAACATAATTAATAAAAGCTGAAATATACTTATCATTAATTTTTACTTCCAAATTAACAACATTTGAATTTCCTTCAGCTGCTGATTTTAAAGCTCGTTTTAAGTCTTCATCTCTTATTAAATTTGTTAAGTTTTTGCCTTTAAAGTCTACACCTTCGTAATTTATATCACCTAAATCAATAGCAGCTTTATTTGTTAATAAAATATTTAAATTATCATCTAAGAGAATCATTCCTTCTTTCATATTAGAAATAATGGTCTCTATAGTTTCTGTTTTATTTTTAATGTCTGTTAAATGATTATTTATATCGTTTTTTTGATCTTGTATCACCCTTAATAAGGGATATATCTCCTTATAGGGACTTGTAAACTGAATATCTTCATAAGAAGAATGTCTAGTTTGATCTTCAATACTAGATACAAAATCATCAATTGATCTTTCCGATAAATAAAAGGCTATAAATATTCCTATTAGGATTGTAGCTAAATATATAGGAATCATTGATTTAAAAGTAGAGAAGAAATTATCACCTGGTTTTGCAAGTATTAAAAAATCACCATTGTCCAATTCTTGAATATCAAAAACTATATTATCTCTAGTTTCTCTGTCAAAATGAATTAATGGTTCATTTTTTAAAAAATCTTCATTAGACATTAACTCTTTGATTTTGTCAATATTACCTAAATAATTATTAGTATGTGTTATTTCTCCACTTTTTTCTTTATAAAAATATCCTATTTTATCAGAATTATTTAATTTTAAAAATAATTCATTTAATTGATCTTCATCTATATTGTTAATAATATTTGATATATTTTTTGAATATGTTTCTAAATCTCTATTTATCTTTTCTACATTTCTATTATAAGCAAAATTTACTACAATTAAAAAAGTTAAAATTGAACCTAACAAAAACATAAATATTAATGAAATAGAAATTCTCTTTTTCAATTATATTCTCCTATTTTATATCCTAAGTTTCTAATTGTGTGGATATACTTTGCCCAGTCTTTTAATTTATGTCTTAAAGTCGCTATATGAACATCTACCGTTCTTGATTCTCCCTCAAAGTCAAAACCCCATACTTCATTAATAATATTTTCCCTAGTTAGAACAATCTCTTTATTTTTTAATAAATATATTAAAAGCTCAAATTCTTTATATGTTAATATTATTTTTTCACCATTGTATCTGACTTCTCTTTTTGTCAAATCAACAACTAAATCTTGATATTCATAATAAAGTTCACTTCTGTTTTCCTTTGTTCTTCTTAAAATTGCCTTTATTCTAGATAATAGTTCCAAAACACTAAAAGGTTTAGTTATATAATCATCTGCACCAGAATCAAGTCCCACTACCTTATCGACTTCTGAAGATTTAGCAGTTAATAAAATTATTGGAATATCTTGAATTTTGGCATTTCCACGAATTCTTTTCATAAAAGAAATCCCATCTACATCAGGTAACATTATATCTAACAATATTAAATCTACCTCTTCTATTAACAAGTTGTCCATTGCTTCTTCAGCGTTATCGAAACCCTTAACTTTATAACCGTTATTTTCTAAAGTATAAATAACTAAATCTTGTATATTTTTATCATCTTCTATGCAGTAAATCATATTGTCCACCTTTAGTAATTAATATTTTATATGCTCGCCAGTATCTGTATAAATTACCCATTCAGCTATATTTTCAGAGTGATCTCCGATTCTTTCTAAATATTTAGCAATTTGGATTAAGTCAATAACTTGTGTTGCATCTTCAGAATTTTCCTTAATAGCATCAATACATCTTTCCTTTATTCTTACAAACAAAGCATCTACTTCATCGTCTTTTTTCTTTGCTTTATTAGCCAGTTCAATATTTTCTACTATAAATGAATCAATAGCCTCTTTTAACATATCTGCAACAATATCAAACATTTCAGATATTAATACTAATTGGATTTTATAAGGGTTGTCATTTAACATCAAAATAATTTCAGAAATATCTTGAGTCTGATCTCCAATCCTTTCTAAATCTGTAATTATTTTTAAAGCAGCGGTAACTCTTCTTAAATCTGAAGCCACAGGTTGTTGTCTAATTATAATAGTTGTACATAATGATTCAATGGTTTTTTCCATTTCATCAGTAATCTTATCTCTTTCGATAATTTCCTTAGCAAGCTCTCTATCTTTTTTTAACAGAGCAGTTTTACAATCTCGTAGTGATTTTTCAACAAAAGAACACATTTCAATTAACTTATCGTGTAGTTCATTTAGTTGTTTATCAAGTCTAGTTCTCATATACTCTCACCCCTTAACCAAATCTTCCAGTTACATATCTTTCAGTTTCTTCATTTTGTGGAGTATTAAATATTTGTTCAGTATCTCCAAATTCTAAGACTTTACCTTGTAAGAAAAATGCTGTTTTGTCTGATACTCTTGATGCTTGTTGCATATTGTGAGTTACCATTACTATAGTGTATCTTTCTTTTAGTTCTGTTACTAAATCCTCGATTTTCATTGTTGAAATAGGATCAAGGGCAGATGTAGGCTCGTCCATTAATAATACTTCAGGTTCAACAGCTAAAGCTCTGGCTATACAAATTCTTTGTTGTTGTCCTCCTGAAAGAGAAAGGGCATTTTTAAATAATTTATCCTTTACCTCTTCCCAAATAGCAGCGTTTTTCAATGATCTTTCCACTATTTCATCTAAAGTTTTTTTATCTTTAGTCCCGTGAGTTCTAGGTCCATAGGCTATATTATCGTAAATACTCATTGGAAATGGGTTTGGACTTTGAAAAACCATACCTACACGTCTTCTTAAATTATTAACATCATAATCTGGTTTATAAATATTTTCTCCGTCTAATAATACTGTTCCTTCGATTCTACAGTTTTCTATTAGGTCATTCATTCTATTTAGAGACTTTATAAAAGTAGATTTTCCGCAACCACTAGGTCCTATAAATGCCGTTAATTCATTTGGCATTATTTCCATAGAAACGCCTATTAAAGCTTGAAAATCTCCATAATATAAATCTAAGTCTTCTACGTAAATTTTACTCATTAATTATACTCCTGTCAATTTATTACTAAGCCATACTGAAACTTGGTTTAATATTATTACTACTACTAATAATATTACCCCAGTAGCATAGGCTTCATCAACATGAAAACTTTCACTTGAAAGTACATACATGTGTAAGGATAAAGTTCTACCAGAACTAAATAAACTTGTTGGCATATTTGTAGATGTTCCTAAAGTATATAGTAAGGCTGCCGTTTCACCAATAACTCTACCAGTTGCAAGAATAATTCCAGATACAATTCCTGGCATAGCAGTTGGCAATACAACTTTAAATATAGTTCTTAACTTACCTGAACCAAGTGCAAAACTACCATATCTTAAAGAATCATTTACTGATATTAATGCTTCCTCAGTTGATCTTATAATTAGAGGTAAAATCATTATGGAAACAGTTAATACACCAGATAAAACTGAAAATCCTAAGTCTAATACTCCAACAAAAAATATCATTCCAAATAATCCATATACAATTGATGGTATTGCTGCTAATGTTTCAGCAGAAAGTCTTATAAGTTCAACTAGTTTCGAACCTCTAGTTGCATATTCAACTAGATAAAATCCAGTGAAAATCCCTATAGGAGCAGATATCAACAGTGATATAAATACTACTAATAGAGTCGTAATTATCGCTGGTGTCATCGAAACATTGTCTGTACTATAATTCCAAGCAAACATACTTGGTTTTATATGGGTTACACCTTTAACTAATATATAACCAACTAAAAACAGCAATATTGAGAAAGTTATAAAAGTAGCTAACCTTATAGCATAATAAAAAATTAAACTACCTGTATCTTTTTTAGTGTTATTTTTAATCATTTGCCATACCTCTTTTTTTGAAAATAAATAAAGCAGTGTTGATTATTAATATAAATATAAAAAGTAATACTGCAGAAGCAAATAAAGCTTCTCTATGTTGTCCTTGAGCATATGCCATTTCTAAAACAACATTAGTAGTTAGTGTTCTAATTCCCTTTGTAATATCATATGTTACTCTTGGTTGTTGTCCTGCAATTAAAACAACAGCCATTGTTTCTCCAATTGCTCTTCCTATTCCTAAAACTATCGATGCAAATATTCCTGATTTTGCTGCTGGTAAAACTACTTTATATAATGATCTTTCATGGGTAGCTCCTAAAGCAAGAGAACCTTCATAATAAGAACGAGGTACTGCCCTTATAGCCGCTTCCGAAAGGGATACTATAGTAGGTAATATCATTATAGCAAGTAATAAACCTGCAGCTAAAATACTAGCTCCTTGTCCACCAAATAAATCTCTTATTAATGGCACAATTACTACTAATGCAAAAAAACCATACACTATTGATGGAATACCTGCCATTAAGTTTAGTGCAGGTTTTAAAAATTTATAAACAGATTTTTTAGCACTTTTAGCTAAATAAGCAGCTGTTAAAATTCCTATTGGTATACCTATAATACAAGCAAGTAAAGTTGTATAAACTGATCCCCAAATCATAGGCAAAACACCATATTGAGGAACGCTGTTAGATGGTTTCCATTCAGTACCTAGAATAAAATCTCCTATACCATATTCAAGTATAAATGGAACTCCTCCTTGAAATATGAAATAACATATAAAAATTATAGATATAACAGAAATAAGTGCACATATTAAAAATATATATTTCATAAAAGATTCTAGGAAATACTTGTTTTTATTCATATTTACTCCTAACTATCAATAAGCCTAAGCAAATTATTTGCTTAGGCTTTGATATTGATAAAATTTATTCTAATTCTGACCAAGTAGTAATTTCACCTACAAATATTTGTCTAACTTGTTCCATTGTTAAATCTTCTAATGGATTTTCATTATTTACTATAACAGCTATACCATCTATGGCAATTGCAGTATGTTCTAAAGCTTCTAATTCTTCATTTTTTAATTCTCTAGATGCCATACCTAAGTTTGCTGTTCCTTCCATAGCTGCAGTCATACCTGCAGATGATCCAACTGATTGAATATCTACTACAACATCTGGATTATGAACATTGTATGCTTCTACTAATTTTTCCATTACTGGAGATACTGATGTAGAACCTGTTACTGTAATTTGTCCTTCTAGTCCTGATGGAGTGTATTCTTCACCGTCATTTATAGCCATAACATATCCAGCTTCTTCAACTACAGATTGTCCTTCTGAACTTAATATGAAGTTTAATAAATCTTGTCCAATTTCTCCAATGTTTTCTGTTTGATATGCAACATTGAAAGGTCTTGCTACTTTATATTCACCAGATTTTACTAAATCAGCTTCTGGAGAAACTCCTTCTACACTTACTGGTTTAACACTATCGTTTAATGATCCTAAAGAAATATAACCTATAGCGTTTGGATCTCCCTCTACTGCAGTCATAACACCATTTGTAGAATTTTGGATCATTGCTTCAACACTAGTTTGATCTTCTTCTTCATCACCAACTTCTGCTAATACTCCTGTAATTTCAGTAAAAGCTCCTCTAGTTCCAGAACCATCTTCTCTTGATACTACTGTAATTTCAGCTGAGTTATCAAAATCTGAATCAGAAGTTTCTTCTGTCTCTTCTGCTACCTCTGGTTCAGTAGTAGTTTCTTCTGCAACTTCTTCCTGAGTTGTGTCCGTAGTTTCTGTAGTTTCAGTTGTATTATTACAAGCCACTAATCCTAAAACTAACACGAACATCATCATTAATGATGCTAATTTTTTGAAATTCATCAATTTCCTCCTAAATTATAATTATTATTTTCTTCAAAGATAGAATATTATAATTATATTAGGCGATTATGTGTTTAATGTAAAAAGCATGTAAAGTGATTTATTATAAATTCCCTTTTAAATATCCTTCCTCTGCATTTTCTTGAAGAGCTTTAATAGTCTCTTCAAATAGCTCTTCTTTTGTCATATCTAACATTTCTGCTCCTTTTAAAATTACGTTTCTGTCTACTCCTTGAGCAAATTTTTTATCTTTAAATTTTTTATTTAGACTTTTCACATTTAAATCTAATACCGACTTTGAAGGTCTCATTAAACAAGCTGCATTAATAAGTCCTGTAAGCTCATCTGTGGCATATAGTAATTTTTCCATTTTTGTTTCAGGTTTTACATCTGTCCTCATTTCATATCCATGGGAAAGAATTGCCCTTATATAATCTTGTGGATAATTGTTTTCTTCTAAAATTTCTTTAGTTTTATCACAATGTTCATCTGGATATTGTTCATAATCTAAATCGTGTAAAAATCCTATAATACTCCACTTCTCTTCATCTTCATTATTTTCTTTGGCAAAATATCTCATAGTCACTTCTACTTGTTTTGCGTGTTTATACAATGACTCACTTTCATTGTATTTTAAAAATAGTTGTTCTGCATCTTCTCTTGTTGGTACATAATTCATATTAATCTCCTCCTAAGAATAATTATATAATAATCAAGTTATTAATCAATTAATATTGTCGATGTGTTATTATATATATTAATTAAATAAAAATGGAGGTATTTATATGAAGTTTAATTTCACCCAAGGTGAAGGAATAATAGTTCAATTTGTATTTGAAGAAGATTCTGATAGTAAATCAATTTATTTTACAGGTAAATCAGGAGAGATCTTCCCTGTAAATGAAGAGAATAAAATTTTAGTAGGCCTTGGAAAAAAAGAAGACTTTGATAGAGAACAATTAAAATCTGCTTCTTATAAATTAGGTAGATTTATAGGAGATAAGGAAATTAATAATATCAAATTTTCTTCAGAAAACGTAGATAAGTTAGAAGACAAAAATTATCTTTTTGCAATTATTGAAGGACTATATTTAAGTTCTTATAATTTTGATTATTATAAATCTGACAAAGATAAATTCAATTTAGAAAATATCTATTTTGCTCTAAACTATTCCAACGTAGAAGAACTTGAAAATGAAGTTCGTGAGTTTGTTAATCTATTAGATAGTCAACTTTTAGCAAGGGATTTAGTAAATAAAAGATCAAATGATATTTATCCAGAAACTTTAGCAAAAGAATGTGTTGATAATCTTTCTAACAAAAATGTTACTGTAAAAGTCTATGACAAAGAAAAAATAGAGGAATTAGGCTTAAAGGCCTTCTTAGCAGTAGCTAGAGGATCAGAAAATAAACCTAAATTTATTGTTATGGAATATTTAAATGGAGGAGAAGAAAAACCTTTAGTTTTTGTTGGGAAAGGGTTAACTTATGACTCAGGTGGATATTCAATAAAACCTACAGACGGGATGTTTTCTATGAACTCAGATATGGGCGGATCTGCTACAGTTATTGGCGCTCTTAATGCAATTGCATCAAATGAATTAAAAGTAAATGTTGTAGGAATTGTTGCAGCATGTGAAAATATGATTTCTGGTAGATCATATAAACCAGGAGATATAATAGAATCTCTAGGTGGAAAAACTATCGAAATAGACAATACAGATGCTGAAGGTAGATTGACGTTAGCAGATGCAGTTTATTATGGAGTTGACACTTACAATCCATCAGTAATAATCGATTTAGCAACACTTACTGGTGCTTGTTTAGTTGCTTTAGGTGAAAGATATACAGGTGTCGTTACAAACAGTGATGTAGCATTTGACGCTCTTCAAGAAGCTGCAGATTTATCAGATGAAAAAATTTGGAAATTGCCAAATGACCCTGCTTTTAAAGAATTATACAAGTCTAAAGTAGCTGATTTAAAAAATACTGGAGGAAGATTAGCTGGTACTATAACTGCTGGTCAATTTGTAGGAGAGTTTGTAAAAGATACAGACTGGATTCACATGGATATAGCAGGAACTGCTTATTTCTCTGCTGACTTTGGAAATTATCAAAAAGGAGCCACAGGAATTCACGTAAAAACTCTATATAACTTTGCAAAAAAATATTCAAAAGAGAAATAAAATGAAAAAAGTCACTAAAGCTATCATACCTGCTGCAGGATTTGGAACTAGATTCTTACCATCTACTAAATCATTACCTAAAGAGATGCTATCTTTAATAGATAAACCAACATTGCAATTTGTTGTTGAAGAGGCTGTAGATGCGGGAATTAAAGATATATTAATAATAATTAGTAGAAACAAAGAATCTATAATAAACCACTTCGATAAAAATATTGAACTTGAAAATCATCTTAAAGAAAAAGAAAAGTTTGATGAAATTGAAAAATTAAAAAAAATTGATAAACTAGCAAATATATATTATATCAGACAGGATGAACCTAAAGGTTTAGGTCATGCTATTAGTTTAGGTAAATCATTTATTGGTGATGAATCCTTTGCAGTTTTACTTGGAGATGACGTAGTAATGGGTGACAATCCAGCTATTAATCAATTAATTGACGCTCATTATAATTGTAACTCTACTGTTTTAGGCGTACAAGAAGTTCTGCCTGAAAATATAAACAAATACGGTATTATTAGTGGTAAAAAAGTCAGTCCATCACTAACTAAAGTTGACAATATGGTTGAAAAACCTTCTGCAGAAAATGCTCCTAGTAATATAGCTATATTAGGAAGATATGTAATAACTCCTAAAATCTTTGAAATATTAGAATCTCAAAGCCCTGGAGTGAATAATGAAATTCAACTTACTGATGCTCTTTTGACTTTATTAGAATTTGAAGATGTATTTGCCAAGGAATTTGTTGGAAAAAGATATGATTTAGGTTCTAAAATTGGCTTTATTAAAGCTACAATAGATAGAGCCATAAACTCTGAGGAGTTTAGAGAAGATACCTTAGCTTACATTAAAGAAATAATTAAAAACAATTAAAAATTAACCTCCAGAAGTTTATTCTGGAGGTTAATTTTAAGTTAAAATACAAAATTCCCATTTTCAAAGATTGCAAATTCACTTCCATCTTCTTCAATTCCTATAATTGATAAAGACTCGCTACCTACCATAAAATCTTCATGAACACCTGAGTCATTAATCCCGTTTTTAACTAACTCCTCATCGCTCATATTTTCTCCACCTTCTACATTCGTTGGATAAGCTTTCCCAAAGGCAAAATGACAACTAGCATTTTCATCAAAAAGTGTATTAAAAAATACTGTATTTGAATTAGATATTGGTGAATCATGTGGTACTAAGGCAACTTCTCCTAATCTAGAAGCCCCTTCATCCATTTCAAGTAAAATCTTTAAAGTTTCTTCACCACTAGTCGCTTTATAATTTACTACCTTTCCATCTTTAAAAGTAAGATCCATATTTTCAATTAATACTCCATTGTAACTAAGTGGAAGAGTAGAAAGTAATCTACCATTTACATTATTTCTATCAGGAGCTGTAAATATCTCTTCAGTTGGCATATTAGGAACAAAATTTACTCCATTGGAATTTTTTGCTCCTGCCTCAGACCAAATGTGATTTTTTGCAAGTCCAACTGTTAAATCAGTTCCGTTATCCGATTTGAATTTAAGTTCTTTAAAATTTTTCTCGTTTAATATTTTTCCTCTTCTGCCTAAAGTTTCTAAATGGTTTTTCCAAGTTTCAACAGCATCAACTTCCCCATCTATTCTAACAAAAGAAAATATTTCATCCCAAAGTTTGTCTACAGCTTCTTTTTCTGAGAGATCTGGATAAACTTTTTTAGCCCATGGCACAGTTGGTATTGAAACTACAATCCATGAAACTATATCGTTCATAGTATATTTCATTAAGTGTTTTGTAGCTTTTAATCTGGCTTCCTGAGCCATTTTTATTCTATTTGGATCTATCCCCTTTAAAAGTTCAGGGTCTTCTGCATAAATAGATATGGTGGTGACATCGGCCTTATAATAATACTCTGCCTCATCTACTGCAAAATCGTGAAAAGTTGATAAAACCTCTTCTGATGCGTGAAGAAATTTTTCTTTAGTTACAAAATCATCATTCCATTTGACGATAACTTCACTTGCCTTTCTTTCATAAGCATATTTTACAATTAATCTTACAAATTCTTTTGCTTCAACTGGAGCGTTTATCTTTACAGGTTTGCCCTCTTGAACATTTGCTCCAAAATTTACTATAAGTCTTGCATACTCTTCTAATTTCTTATTAAAATTTTCCACTTTTTTCTCCTAAACTACTAATTAAAAAACCTATTATTTTTAAATCTTCTAATCCAATACTCTTGCACATTTAAAATTTTTCCAAAATGATCTAACTTTAAGTCGATTCTCTTTGGCTTATTTTTGTGCAAATTAATGGCTAAATTGTAAATGTTTACCAAACTATCTGCAAAAAATTCTTTACTATAACTAGATCTTTTTTTCAAAGAATTCGATTTTAGTTTGTCTAGTAAGTCATTATTTAAAATATAATTTATTTTCTTTGAAAATTCGTTACTGTCTTTAAAAAAATACCCGTTGTATCCATCTATTAAAACATTTTCTAAACATTCATCATATTTGCAAACTAATGCAAGTCCATTGGAGATGGCCTCTATATATGTGAGTCCTTGGGTTTCACTTTGAGAAGCAGAAACAAAGATATCAGCTGCTTTATAAAAGTTTGGTACCTCCTCTGGATTAACCATTCCAGTCATAGTTACAAATTTTGTCAATTTTAATTTCTCAATAGTATCTCGCACCTTTGATTCAAAGGGACCTCCTCCTACTATTAATAAATGAACATTTTTATTAGAATTTATTAATACATTAAAAGAATTTAATAATTCTATCAAATTCTTTTCTTTTCCTAGTCTTCCTAGATATAATAAAATTTTTGAATTAAGTGGTATATTGTATTTTCCCTTTAACTTAATTATATCTGTGTCTTTTAAATCATAATCATATTTAGATAAATCTATTCCAGTAGGAACGATTTTTATTTCTTTAGTAATTTCATAACTTTTAAGAATTCTCCTTACTTTTATAGTTGGAGCAACTACAACAGTAGCATCTCTTAATCTGTTTTTAGACATAAATGCTATTATGTGTTTTCCCAATTCTTTTTTGATTTTTAAATAAGAAGAATAATCTTCATACATAGTATGATAAGTGTGAACTAAAGGGCAATGTGCTCTTTTAGCTACTAATTTCCCATATGTGTAGGTAAAAAACTCACATTGAGAATGTACAACATCTGGTTTCCATGCAACTAGCTCGTCTAAAAGTTCATCAAATAATAATACACTAGCTCGTACTTCTGGATAAACATTAAAGGGAATACTTTTAATGTAAAAAACATTACCTTCTTTATATGAACTTACATTTCTAGATAAGGTAAGGATTTTTACATCATGTCCAATTTTAGTTAATTCTTCAGAAAGATTTATAATTGATGTCACTACTCCGTTTATAGCAGGTTTATACCAATCACTTGTAATTAAAATTTTCATATATCCTCCAATTGAGATTTATTATACTATATATTCTTTCTTTAATCTTCTAATTAAATAAATTGTAATAATTTGTAAATTTTTTTTTTGGTTTTTTAGTATAATATTAAGTATTAGATAAGGAGATGAGTAATGAAAATAAAAAGAGTTTTTTATTTATTATTTTTGATGATAATATTGACTGCTTGTACCAATACTCAAGAAGGTACTATTGAAGAAAGTAATAGTGAAGAAGTAGTTTTAGATGACAATTTAGAAATAAAAGAAAATGAAAAAATAGCTACATCACCTGATGGCGAGTCAGATAATAAGCTATTTGACTATTCTCTAATCAATACTAAGGATTTAGAAGGAAATTCTGTAAATGGAGATATTTTTAAGGGAAAAGTAACTTTAGTTAATATTTGGGGTACGACTTGTAATCCCTGTATTGTGGAAATGCCAGAATTAGAAAAAATAAATGAAAATTATTCAAATGAAGATTTTCAAGTTGTTGGAATAGTTATAGATACATTTGTGGAAGTGGAAGATAATATTTCTCAAGCTAATCAGATAGTGTCAAGAACTGGAGTTAATTACAAAAATGTAATCCCAGATAGAGCTTTAATGGAAAATTTACTATTAGATATTCAGTTTATTCCTACTACATTTTTATTAGATGAAAATGGTGAACTAGTAGGTGAAATGATTTACGGAGCTAGAGATTACAATTTCTTTGAAAGTTTAATTAACAGCCATATTTAGTATATAAAACCCCTTATTAAATTGATCTTTGATTTAATAAGGGGTTTTCATATGTGATATATTTTAATTATTTTTTAATTGGTTATATCTTTGAATATTTGATTCTGATAGAAATTCATTTGCTTCATTAATTTCTTGAAATTTTGTAGTGGCATCTGGGGACTTGTTAATGTCTGGATGGTATTTTTTAGCCATTTTTCTATATGCTAATTTTATTTCATATACATCAGTTGTAGGACTTAAACCTAAAACTCTACAACTATCTTCATATTTTTTAATAAAATCATTTGTAGGGTTATAGAAACCTCCTCCTCCTTGGGAATAGTTTCCTTGATAGCCTCTATATCCACCTTGTCTATGATTTTGGGATTGATTGTAGTAATTTCTAAACATCTCTTCCCAAATCCTTTGTTGTTCCCTAGCTCTTCTTTCAGATTCTTTTCTTTGCTGTTCTCTTTTTTGTCTATAAAACTCTTGGGAATAATCTCCAAGGGATCCTTTCCTGCGGTCTTTTCCTAATAAATAAAAATCTGATTTATCATAAAAATACTCAGTTGTTATAAATTGAATATATTTTAAATAATTTATTAGACCTTTGCCTAATAATGGAACTATAAATAAAACTATTAGAAGAAGTACTATCTCAGGTTGTAGAAGCAAAAATGGAATTACAAAAGGATTTAATAATATAAGTATAAATAAAAACGAAAAAATCCCCAATAGTTTCTTAACACTGTCGATTAATAAAACTATTGCTTCTAGTATTCCAATTATTACACTTGTTATAACTTCAATTATTTTACCTATTCCTTTAAAAAAATTACCTTTAATTGAATTCAAAAATTCTTTCCTCTTTCTACTAGTATTTTATAAAAATAAATTCGGTGGATATATAAACCCACCGAATTCAACTATATATCAAAACTTTCTATAAATTTTTCAGCAGTAACTGCTGCTATTGCGCCATCAGATGTAGCTGTTACAACTTGTCTTAAATTCTTTACTCTAACGTCTCCTGCGGCATAAACACCTGGAATTTCAGTTTCCATATTTTCATTTGTCAAAATATATCCCATAGGCAATTCTAAGTCATCTTTAAATAATTCAGTATTAGGATTGAAACCTATAAATACAAATAAGGATAATCTTTTTTGACCTTCATCTGGAGTAATTGTAGTGATTTCACCAGTTTTAAGATTTTCAACTTTAAAAGATTCTATTAATTTATCCCCATTTACTTCAACAACTTGAGAATCCCACATAAAATCTATTTTATCATTTTTAAATGCCTTTTCTTGTATTGATTTTGCTGCTTTAAGGGAATCTCTTCTGTGAATAATAGTTACTTTAGATGCAAATTTAGTTAAAAATATAGCTTCTTCAACTGCTGCATCTCCCCCACCAATAACATAAGTGTGTAATCCTTCTGAAAATGGTCCATCACAAGTAGCGCAATATGATATACCACGACCTGCAAACTCATCTTCACCTGGGCAATTTATTTTTTTAGGCTTTGCACCAGTTGAAATAATTACTGTTTTTGTTTGGTATTCATTTTCCGTTGTTTTAACGACTTTTGGATCAGATTTTAAATCCACTTCTATTACTTCTTCGTAAGCTCTTTCTACGCCAAATTCTTTAGCTTGTTTCGTCATTCTATCTATTAAACTTGGTCCAGTAGTATCCATTGGTGCACCTGGATAATTATCAACTTCATTTGTACCTACTATTTGTCCGCCATCTACAGACTTTTCTATTAATAAAGTTTTTAATTTTGCTCTTGAAGAATATAGTCCAGCACTTAATCCAGCTGGCCCAGCACCTATTATAATTACATCATACATATTAATATCTCCTTTCAAACATATTTAATATACCCATTAAACTGACTGAACAACATCTCCGTGTTTTTTAGAATTTAATAATATATATTCAGCTATATTAGTACAATGATCAGAAATTCTCTCTAGATTACTAATAACATCTAAAAACATAACGCCTGATTTAACTTCGCACATTCCTGTTGAAAGTCTTCTAATATGGGTTTGTTTGTACTCTTCTTCTAAATCATCAATATTATCCTCTGTAACTAATACATTATTAGCTAAATCGTGATCAAAGGTTGTAAAAGCACTTTGAATTTCTTTAATATTGTCATTTATTAAAGAGAATATATAATTAAGTTCATCTTTGGCATTTAAACTAAAACCTACATTTGAAACATTAGAAGTATGGGCAGATTCAGAAATATTTAAAGTATGATCTCCCATTCTCTCAATATCATTAATAGTATAGATGAAAATGTCGTTTAAATTTCTTTGATATTCTGAAATAGATGTTTTGTTTAATTTAACGACAAAGTCAGTAATATTCTCAGCCAAAAAGTTTAAAGTATTTTCATTTTTATAAATAGTATCTATTAAATCAAATCTTCTATTTACTAATGCATCCTTTGCTAAAATTACATTTTCATTAGCTATGCTAAACATTCTATCAATTTCTTTATAAACTTGTCCTGTAGCAACAGAAGGAGTTTCAATCATTCTATCATCTAAGTATTTAAGTGACATAGTTGTAACTTCATCTTGACCTTTAATTAAAGCATTTACTATTTTAATGTGGAAATTAGAAAATGGTACTTGTATCAACACATTAGTTAAATTAAATATAGTATGGGCATTAGCAATTTGTCTAACTATATCTCCTGGTAAAATATTTTGTACAACGTAAGCTACTGGGAATCTTAGTCCTAATATAAAAATCGTTGATCCAATTACATTAAATAAAAAGTGAAGTAATGCTGCTCTTTTTGCATTATTACTAGCACCAATACTAGAAAGAAGAGCTGTTGTAGTAGTACCTATATTTTCACCTAAAATAATTGAAAAAGCCACATTAAATGGAACTAATCCTTGTATGGCTAGTGCTTGTAGTATACCTATAGTAGCACTTGATGATTGAACTACAGTTGTAACTAAAAACCCTACAAATATACCTAATATAGGATTTTCAAGTTTAATCATCATATCTGCAAATATTGGATTGTCTCTTAATGGTGTAAGTCCTTGACTCATCATATTTAAACCAACAAATAATAAACCGAATCCAATAATAATATCTGCAATGTCTTTTTTACTTTTTGATTTAAAAATAAGTTTTAGGGCCACACCAATTGCTATAGCAATTGGGGCAAAGTCGGTTAATTTAAATGCAATAATTTGAGATGTAATTGTAGTACCAATATTTGCACCCATAATTACACTAAATGCTTGTGTTAAGTTCATAATACCTGCATTTACAAAACCTACTACCATAACAGTTGTTGCACTAGAACTTTGAATAAGCATAGTCACTATAGTACCTAAGAATATGCCCATTAACTTGTTCTTAGTTAAAAATCCTAATATGTCCTTTAATTTAGAACCTGCTGCTTTTTGTAAAGAATCTCCCATTAAGTTCATTCCATAAATGAATAAACCCAGTCCTCCTAAAGCAGTAATAATCATATACATGTTTTTTTACTCCAATCCCGGAAAATTATTTTGTCTTAATGCCTCAAATAATATTATATTTGCACTGTTAGCTAAATTTAAACTTCTTCCATAATCTTTTAGCATAGGAATTTTTATATTATTATCTGGATTTATTTCTAAAATATCCTTGGATAATCCCTTTGTTTCTTTACCAAACACAATAAAATCACCGTCAGAATAATTCACTTCGGTGTATAATTTTGATGCCTTTGTAGTAGCAAAGAAAAAATTGTGCTTATCTTTAAACTTGTCATATAATTCTATAAATGAGTCATAATAAAAAATTTCACCTAACTCCCAATAATCAAGGCCTGCTCTTTTTACTTTAGATTCTGTCATTTCAAAACCTAAAGGTCTTATTAAGTGAAATCTAGATTTAGTTAAGCCACAAGTTCTAACCAAAGCCCCTGTATTAAATGGGATTTCTGGTTCTACAAAAACAATATTTAACATTTAAAATATAAACTCCTCTATTATTTGTGCAATTGCATCTTCTTCATTTGAAACAGTTACATAATCTGAAATATCTTTAATATCTTTACCAGAATTACCAACAGCTACACCTAATCCTGCATAAGTTAACATTGAGATGTCATTTCTGTTATCACCAATTGTAATAATTTCTTCTGGTTTAATATTATATTTTTTTGCCAATAATTCAACAGCACGACCCTTGCTGACTCCCATTTTATTTACCTCAACATTATTACTACTTGAGCTAGTAACTAAAATGTCCCCAATATCTTCAAATTCATATTCAATATTTTCCAAAATATCATCTTCCATTGAAACATATAGAGATTTATAAATTGGAATATTGTTATCAATTAATTCCCTAATATCTTTATAATGTTTTAGTTTAATAGGATCTTTGGATTTTGGGAAGTATTTACTAAAATCACGCTCTTTACTGTCATCGTACTTAGTATAAATATCTTCTTTATCATAAAAATAATAGAATTGATTATATTTATTAGCTATTTCTTCTATTTTTATTAATTCTTCATTTCCTATAGTTTCTGATAATATAACTTTGTTATTTTTATCAACTGTATATGCACCATTACAAGAAGCTATGTCAACTCCAACTTCCAATAATTTTGAATATAAAAAAGCAGATTTATAAATTCTGCCTGTTGCTATGACAAAGTATATACCTTTTTCAACAGCTCTTTTAATAAATTCTATATTTTTATGGGATATTCCTTTATTATTATTTAATAATGTTCCATCTAAATCAGATACGATCATTTTATACAATTTAAATCACCCTCTTTATGTATTATATTTATGTGATGGAATATTGTATATTAAATATTCTTAATACCCACTACATATTTTAATATATATCTTACAAATTTAAAACCTTTATTTAACAATTATTTATACACTTAAAAAATAAACCACACGCAATTAAGCGTGTGATATTTATTTTACTGATGAACCCTTAGTTCCATAAGAAGTCTTCAAATATAAGTCAGATTTAAAAGTAACCATATTTTTTTGCTTTTCTTCTTCATTTTTTAAAGCAATGTCAATTAATTTATCCATTAAACTTTTAAAATCTATTCCAGCTTTATCCCATAGATGATAACTGGTAGAACCTGGTAAAGTATTTATTTCGTTAACGTATACTTTTTTATCATTTTCTAATAAAAAGTCAATTCTAGCTGTTCCAGAACAATTTATAACTTTAAATGCCTTCTTGGCTAATTCTTCTATCTCTTTTTTTACTTCATCTGAAACTTCAGCAGGAATTCTTCTAGATGCTCCTCCATCTTTACTGTACTTGTTTTCAAAAGATTGAATGTCTTTCCATCCAATAGGTTCTTCTAAAACAGAAGTGATTAAATCTTCGTTTCTACCTAAAACAGCACAATTTATTTCTCTTACATTTTCAATAGCTTCTTCAATAATAATTTTTTCATCATAATTTATAGCGATATTTACTGCATTAATTAACTCTTCTTTGTTAGTAGCTTTAGATATTCCAATACTAGATCCTAAATTAGATGGTTTAACCATTAGTGGATAATTTAAGTTTTCAATTTTAGAAATTACTAAATTTTCATCTTCAGTCCATTCATCTCTGTAAAACCACATATAATTTACAACAGGAATATTGTTATGTTCATATACATCTTTCATTAACACTTTGTCCATTCCAACTGAAGAAGCTAATACATCTCCTCCTGTGTAAGGAATTCCCATAGTGTCAAGTAATCCTTGTATTGTACCATCTTCGCTATTAGTACCGTGTAAACCTAATACAGCAACATCTAATGTGGCAAATTTTTCTAGTTGTTCTACATCTTCACCTTTAGAAAACAGTCCTTTAGAAGTAGTTTTTTTATTAATTACATATAGAGTTTTGTCTCCATACGAAGGATTAATAAAAACTTCTTTGCCCATTGAAAAATCTCCCTTTTTATAAGTTTCAAATTTTTCAAAGCCGTTACCTACTAGCCACTTTCCTTTATTATCAATATAAATTGGAATTATATTGTATTTCGATTTGTCTAAATTCTCGATCATTTGCATAGCCGTTATTACTGCTACTTCGTGTTCTACACTACGACCTCCAACTAAAACCCCTACATTCAACATTAATTAATCCTCCTCGCTATAATTATCAGGTAAATCATTTTCAAATAATATAACATCACCTGGTTGTAACATTTTTCCAAAAATCTCAGTAGCTTCAGCTAAAGAATCCACAGAATAAATATTATTTTCTGGATAGTTCATTTCTAAAAGTCCTTCTCTTATAGGAGCTGTCCTTTTTTTACCAATTAAAAATACAATATCAGCAACTTTAGAAATTTCAATACCAAATTTTTTGTTTTCGTCGTATTCTATATCCCCAAGCTCGACCATCCCAGGAGTGACAACAATTTTTTTACCGTTTTTAAATTCATTAATAACTTCTAATGCTGCTTTTGCACCACTAGGGTTAGAATTAAATCCGTCATCTATTATAATAACCCCATTACCTGAATCTATCAAGCTTAATCTATGCTCAACAGGTTCTATTTTAGAGATACCCATAGCTATTTCTTCTAATGTCATACCTAAGATATAACCAACTGAA
The DNA here is from genome assembly GCA_964461305.1 of uncultured Peptoniphilaceae bacterium. GTDB lineage: Bacteria > Bacillota > Clostridia > Tissierellales > Peptoniphilaceae > Neofamilia. The sequence goes on along the minus strand of CAYWTV010000005.1, from coordinate 21,812 downwards.
CATCCTGCTAAAATGTTATTTATATTGTGCCTTCCTAACATTTTAGTTTGACATTTTATTTCTCCTAAATCTTTTATTATTAATTTAAATTCTGAACCTCTAGGATTTACACTTATATCACTGGCAAAAATATCTAAATTATCAGTATTTTCTAAACCAAAATATATTTTTTTTATATTAGTCTTGTCTGCAACTTTTTTTAGATTAGGATCGTCATAATTAAAAATTGCTATTCCATCTTCAGGTAATGACTCTATTAATTCGTACTTTGTATTAATTATATTTTCGATACTTCCAAATGATTCTAAGTGAGCAGGACCAATAGATGTTAAAATTCCAATATCTGGTTGTACTAAGTCGGCAACTTCCTTGATTTCACCTTTAACATAAGCACCCATTTCAGCAATAAATACTTCCCTATCACTGGGAAGATCGTTATTTATAACTTTAGATAATCCCATAGGAGTATTAAAAGAACTAGGAGTGTGATATACTTTGAATTTTTCATCTAAAACTGTAGATGTTATAAATTTAGTACTAGTCTTGCCATAGCTTCCAGTTATGCCAATAACTTTCATATCTTCTAAAGATTTTATTTTTTCTTGGGCTGATTTATAAAATCCCATGTTTATTGAACGTTCTTTTGGTGCGTTTATTTTTCCACTGAGAATAAGTACTTGTGGTTGAAGAAAGTATATAAAAATTCCTAATAGAATTAAAGACGCACTTATAAATGGAATGTTGATTATTAATCCAATAATAAAAAGCACAGTAAAAAGAGCAATATTGACTAATGTATGGGTATTTTTTAGTCTTTTTGCTCGATCAGTATAGACCAGTGGTGATTTCTCGCTTTTAAATAAAGGTCCAAATCCCATTGCTTTGTTTTTATTTAAATTTAACCAATTAAGATATTTTTCAGTGTTATATTCTTCTAGTTGAAAAAGATGTAGTGAGCTTTCTGATCTTTTTAAAGGATCTAAGCACACAAAAATACCAATTAAAATTATTACAAAATTTATCATAGTCACCCCTTATAAATAAGCATTTATTACTGCTTTGAAAGTTCCATAATCATCAATATATGAAAAATGACCACTATTTCTCAAAACTACAAGTCCACTATTTTTAATGTCTTTTTCAAATATTTCAGCCATATATAGGGGAGTTGCATCATCTTGGTCGCCCCAAATGATTAAGGTATCTGATTCGATATCTTTAAGTAATGGCTGGATATTTTCATTTACAACAGTAACCATAATTTTACGCATAATTCCAGAAGATTGATTGTAATCATCTGAACCGTATTTTTGTCTAAATTCTTCTAATCGTTTTTCTTTATTGCCAAAGGGGATTTTATTGTAGAAAAACTTTCCTAATTTATAAGAATATACTTTTGTATAATAACTTAAACCTCTATTAGGCCTAATTCCTGAAGAATCAATTAGTATTAATTTATCCACTTGTTTTGGATATTTTGCTCCTATAATAGAAGAAATTTTACCACCAAAGGAATGTCCAATAAATGTTGCTTTATAAATACTTAACTCATCAATAAATTTCATAATAATTCTTACATAGTCAAATGAGTCAAAGACTTCCTTAGGTTCATCTGAATTTCCAAAACCTGGTAAATCAACAACTATAACCCTATATCTATCTTTTATTAAATTAGAGATTGGAACCATAGTTTCTTTAGTTGCGCCCCAACCGTGTAATAATACAACTACATTTTCAGAATCACCCTCATCAATGTAGCTTATTTTTAAATTCTCAATTATTTTTTCCATAAATACCTCAAAGGAAATTATACCATAAATACTGATTCTTAACAAAAAAAATCACTTTTCTATTTCTAGAAAAGTGATTTAAATTACTTAATTAGAATAAACCTAAATGTCCTGCAAATAATGGAGCAAATACTAATGCTACAACAGTCATAAGTTTAATTAATATATTAATAGATGGTCCAGATGTATCTTTAAATGGATCTCCAACTGTATCTCCAGTAACTGCAGCAGCGTGTGCTTCACTACCTTTACCGCCGTATTTTCCACCTTCAATATATTTTTTAGCATTATCCCATGCACCACCAGCATTTGACATGAATACTGCCATTAAAACACCAGTTACAAGGGCACCAGCTAACATTCCACCTAATGCTTCAGATCCTAATAAGAATCCTACAGCAACTGGAGAAGCTATTGCCAATAATCCTGGAACAATCATTTCTCTTAATGCTGCTGTTGTAGAAATATCTACACATTTAGCATATTCAGGAACAGCAGTTCCTTCCATGATACCAGGAATTTCTCTAAATTGTCTTCTAACTTCTTCAATCATTGAATTGGCAGCTTTACCTACAGCATTCATTGTATATGCTGAGAAAGCAAATGGTAACATACCACCAATAAACATTCCAGCTATAACTGAAGGTTTAGTAATATCAATACTATTTAGTGCTACAGCTTGAGTATAAGATACGAATAGAGATAGAGCTGTTAATGCAGCTGATCCTATTGCAAATCCTTTACCTACAGCAGCTGTAGTATTACCTACTGCATCTAAAGAGTCAGTAATTTCTCTTACATTTTCTGGAAGTTCGCACATTTCAGCAATACCACCAGCATTGTCAGCTATTGGACCATAAGCATCAACTGCAATAGTCATACCAGCAGTAGATAACATACCAACAGCAGCAATAGCTATTCCGTATAATCCAAATAAAGCATTTTCATTTCCGCCAGCACCAACAAATGCTACTATAATTCCAATTGCTATTACGATAATTGGTCCAACAGTTGACATCATACCAGCTGCTAAACCAGAAATAATATTAGTTGAAGCACCAGTTTGCGAATCATGAGCTATTTTTTTAACAGTATCATAATCAGCAGAAGTATATACTTCAGTAAATTTAGATATAGCTAAACCTACAACAATACCTGCAAATACTCCAAAGAAAGGTCTAATAGATCCTAATAAAATTAAAGAGAATATTCCAGCAACTATCATAGTAATAATTGATGCTGCGTAAGTTCCCATGTTCAATGCTTTTTGTGGATCTTTATTTCCTTTAACAGTGAAGCAACCTAAAATAGAAGCAATAATACCAACTGCAGCTATAATTAATGTATAAGTAACTCCTCTTTCTTGGAAAGCTGCTACACCTAAAGTTAAACCTGAAAGTAAAGCACCTACATAAGATTCAAATAAGTCAGCTCCCATTCCAGCTACGTCCCCAACATTGTCACCAACATTATCAGCTATAACAGCTGGATTTCTAGGATCGTCTTCAGGGATACCTGCTTCAACTTTACCTACTAAGTCAGCACCAACATCAGCAGCCTTAGTGTAGATACCTCCACCTACTCTTGAGAATAAAGCTATAGAAGATGCTCCTAAAGAGAACCCATAAACTATACTAGTATCGCCATCAGAGAAGAAGTATGATAAAGATATACCTATAATTCCTAATCCTACTACACACATTCCCATAACTGCTCCGCCTGAAAAAGCAATATCTAAAGCTTTACCCATACCGCTTTGCATAGCCATATTAGCTGTTCTAACATTAGCTTTAGTTGCAACTCTCATACCAATAAAACCTGCCAACATTGAGAATAGAGCACCAAAAATAAATGTAATTGGTAACATAAGACCGCCGCCACCTATTAATAATAAAATAATAAACATAACGGCAATAAAAATTCCAATAATTTTGTACTCTCTACTCAAAAACGCCATAGCTCCATCTTCGATATATCCGGCAATTTCTTTCATTCTATCATTTCCTGCATCTGTTCTATTAATAAAAGACGCTCTAGAAAATGCATAAACTAATGCCAATATTCCTACTACAGGAGCCAAGTAATTCAAAAGTTCCATATTTCCTCCTAAAATTTTAGTAATAGTATAAGAGAAATTGCTAAAACAATTGCAGCAATAACTGTTACTTTATTAATCATTGCTTCTTTACTATTACCTTTATTACTACCCCAGAACGACTCAGATGCTCCTCCACCAGTAATGGCAGACATGTTGTTATCTACTGGTTCTGAGATTAATACTAATGCAATTAATGTTACACTTGAAACTAAAACCAAAATTGACAAAATAAGTGTCATAATTTTCCTCCATTCATTTTTATACAATACTTCAATATTAGCATATTAGCTACTTATTTACAACAGAAAATCTTTAATAAAAGATTACATAACCGTTTTTGAACCAAGTAGTCTATCAGTCTTCTGTTTATTTAAATTAAAAGTTATTTCTTCTATAATATTTCTAACATTTTCAATCTTTTTAATATATTCTTCCAGCTCAAATCTCAAATAAAAATTTATATTTTTAACAGAAAGCAATTTTTTAATTACCTTTGAATTTAATAACAATATATCATCATCACTGTTATAATTTGAAATTTCTTCAAGTTCCTTTTCAAATTTAAAAATATTATTTTCGCTCTCTTTTATTGTATTTTCTAAATATAGTAAAATGTCTTTATCTAAAGGAGATTTATTGTAATTGCTGCTATCATTAAAAAGATCATAATCATCAAAATTACTTCTTAAAATATTATAAACTAACTCTAATTCTTTAGAAATTGCTTGTCCTATTTCTATAATACTTTCAACTTCCAAAGCCTTTTGTATAATGTCTAAATTATTGTCCATTTATCTTCCTATCACAAATTAATTTATAGTTGCAATACTCGTTACAACTATCTGCCCCTGCGTACTTGTCTATACTATCATTGTAATTAATAAATCTCAAGAAGGAATTTAACTCTTCTATAATTTTTTTATTTTCAGTTTCATTCCAAGGAGTTTTTACCACTTGGTTATTATCTAAAAAATGAATTAGAACTTCTTTTGGAACTATATTAAAAATATTTTTTACTGCAATAGAATATAAAATCATTTGGGGAGTATATAAGTCTGTTAATTTATTAATATCTTTAATAAAATTGGTTTTAAAATCCACAATGTATATTTCATCATTGTTAATAACTAATTCGTCTATACTTCCGTTTATATATCCTTCATCTAAATTTAATAAAAATTTATATTCAAAATATTTATTTCCTGGAAGTTTTAAGTTTAGGTAATTATTAATATGTTTTTTAAAACGCTGGATTATGAACTTATTATTTATATTGTGTTTTGATAAAGTTTTATTAATTTTTTCATCTAGATTATCATTTTTTGTATAATTTTCAATAAACTCGTGAACTAAAATCCCGTACTCTTTTGGATCAAAATTTAAAGAAGTTTCATCTTGATTTTCAATATAAATATCAACAAATCTTTCATTTTTAAAATCTACATCCTTTAATCCCAACTTGTATTTATAATAATATTCCAACTTGCATCTTTTAAATACATTATAACCACTTATACTAGAAGTTGGCTTTTCTATACTACTAACTTTAAAATCACTATGTGAAACTACCTTAGATTCATTAGTAGAATATTTTCTTATAATTTTTGGAGATTCTTTAACCTCTTTTAAAGAGTCGTAAATATTGTATTCATAACCTTCTAAGTCTCGTAAAGTACTTAAAAACGATAAATCTTTTTTAGGAGGCTTATCATTGTCTCTTACAGATATTATGACAAAATCTTCTTTAGCTCTAGTAACACAAACATACAGAAGCCTTTCTCTTTCTAGTCTTTCTTCTTCCTTTAGTTCTTCTAAAGTAATTTCATGGAGCAAACTACCACTGCCTAATTTTATTGCATACCCAGTTTTTACTCCTGCTATAATACTATCCTTTGTACTTTGAGGAGTATTCTTAGAGTCATAGAAAATCACACTTTTAAACTCCAGTCCTTTTGAACTGTGTATAGTCATAAGGTTTAAAACTCCACTTTGAACATCTACTAATGCTTCCTTTGCATCTTCTTTACTTAAGGTTGATAAGTATTCTAAAAACTCGTTTAAAAAGTCTCCATTTTTCTCTTCATACTCTAATAATAAATTCTCAAATTGTCGAATATTTTCTAAAGGTTGTAAAGTATTGCTAATTGAATTAATAATTTCATAGTAATTAGTTTCCTTTATAAAAATCTGCAATATATCATATATATTTGATTTGTTTTTCATTGATAGGCATTTATTTAATAAATTTATACAATTCAATAAGTACTCATCATCACCATCATATTTATTTAATGAATCGTAAAAAGAAGAATTCGTTGTTTTTTCAATATTATAAAGTTGTTTATCTTCAATTAAGAAAAAATTACTTCTCAATAAACCATATAAAGATTCTGAATCCCTAGGTTCGTTTATAAATTTCAAAAATAAAATAATATCTAGAATTTCTCTTTTATTATAAAAAGCTTTACTTTTAGGATTAATATAAGGAATATTGTATCTAGTCAATGCTTTTTCTAATTCTTCTAAATGAGTAGAACTTCTAAATAATATAGCAATATCATTTAAATCTTTTCCATCTTTCATAAAATTTAATACAATCCTTGCCACTACTTCTGCTTCGTTGAAATTTATTTCTATAATGTCGTAAAAATCTACTGGCTTACTTGTTCCTTCGTAATTGTAATTTAAACTCATATATTTATCTTTCATTAATTCCGTAAATAAAATGTTAGAATATTTAATAAGCTCTTCAGAGGATCTATAATTTTCAACTAAGTTAATAATTACTCCCCCAGAATTTTCAATGTCTATTAAACTCTTTTCAAATACATTTAAATCAGAACCTCTAAAACCATATATGGATTGTTTAGGATCTCCTACTACAAAAAAATTATCTCTGTCTAATAAGTTTTCCTTTGATGAAAGCATATAAAAAATATCTACTTGAAGTTTATTAGTATCTTGAAATTCGTCTATCATTATATATTTGAATTTATTTTGATAATGATTTAGTATTTCCTTATCCTTAAGTATTTCCCTAGTATAATATAGTAAATCATAATACTCTAAAGATGCATTTTTCAGTTTTAATTCTCTATAATTTTTTTCAATTTTCTTTAGCAAATTATTTAAATACTCATAGTATTTAATCCTATCCTTCTCAGCATTTAGAATTTGTTGATTAGTCAGTTCAATAAACTCCTTATTTTTTTCAAAATCTGGGTTTTTTACTCTTTCCAGACCAGCCTTTAAATTTAGCAGTAAATCAAGTCTATTTTCACTACTTGAGTTTTTTAAATCATCGAAATAACCTTTTTTAAAATCTTTAACTATTTTATTGTTTCCATTAACAATTTTTTCTTCAACAATATGATTGTAGTAATTTTCAATTTTAGATATGAATATATGAAAATCTTCTATCTCAATATTTAATAATGGATTAAGATTGTATAAATCATCAAAGTCATATCCTTTTTGTTGGATTTTTATAAAAACTTTCTTAATATCTCGAGAAATGTCTTTTAATCTAAAGTATTTATTTTCCAGCATTAATTCCATTAAAATTTTTGAGTTTTCTTCTGATTTTAAAATATTTAAAATCACCTCATCTAGAAGTAAACTCGATTCTAAATCACTTATAATTTCATATTCTCTATCTAGCCCAATTTTTAAACTATTTTCATCAACTATAGATTTACAAAAACTATCTATTGTGGAAATATTTACAAAAGGAAGATAGTTTAATATTCCGTCATAATTTTTATCAGATATTTCTAAATTTGAAAGCTCTTTTCTAATCCTCTCTACCATTTCATTACTAGCTGTTTTAGTGAATGTTATTGCTAAAATAGATTGTAGAGCTAAATGAGGTTCTAAATTTGAATTTTTGATTATATTAATAAATCTGTGAGTTAAAATCGCAGTTTTTCCTGTTCCTGCTCCTGCTACAACGCATACGTTTTTGTCAATTGTATCTACGGCAAGTTGTTGTTGATTATTTAAATTCATTAACTTAGTTCCTCCTTTCTACAAATATTTTGATAATCACAATAAGTACAAACATTATTTGAAATTGGCTTTACTAAAAAATTGCCCTTTTTAATATCTTCATCGATTGTCAATATATGATTTTCTACTTTTGTGAAATAGTCCTGTAGCTGCTCTTTAGTTAACTTTTTTTGTTCCCTTGTCTTTTTTATTAAATCAATATTAAATATGTGATTTGAGACTGTACTTTCTTCAATATTGCCGTATGACAAACTCATTATATTTTCTTTTCCATACAAAAGAGCATATAAGGGAAGTTGCAAATCTTTAAGATCGAAAACATCTTTTTTATCAGGCGTATTCTTAGATTTATAATCTGTAATAACAGCTAAATTATCTTGAGATAAATCTATTCTATCTATTCTTCCTTTAACTTCTATATTATTTATAAATCTACTAAAAAATCTTTCAAAATAAGTAGGTTTGAAAACCTGATAGTAGCTTTTTTGCCTATTTATATCTGCAACTGCATAATTAGTTAATATTCTAGTTACTAAATCTTTTTGCAAAATAGATATCTCTTTTAATTCTAGCTCTATTATTGCTCTATCAATTGATTTTTCTATTAAAGTTTTAATTTCTTCAAATGATAAATTTAGATAATTTTCTTCTTTAAAAAAATATTCCAATACTAAATGATAAAAATTTCCCTTTTCAAGATTGAATTTATCTATATAATCTAATTCTAGAGCTTCATATTTTAAAACGTATTTCATATAAAATCTAAATGGACATTCATTAAAATACTGAAGCATTTTAGGTGAATACTTAGAATTTATTTTATCATCATAATTGTCTACTTCTCCCCAGTAACTTTCTTCTAAATCTTTTCTTTTTTTGTAGGAAATTAATTTATTGTTTATCCTAGATAAATTTTCTCTAGGAAAATAATTCATTTCCTTATTCTCTGGTGATACATTAGTATCATAAATAAATCTAACGGTTAAATTATCTAACTTTGTTACTTTGTTTTTTACAATATTAGAGGCGGTTACTTCCCTCTTAAAGTCTTCTTGTATTCTATTTAAAGTATCATTTACTAATATAGACCTATTTTCTTTAAGTTTTGGATCTTCATAGATATAGGACAAAATGAGTTTTTCACTATTTGATACTATGTCAGAATAGATTAATAGATTGTTATCAAAGTCTTCAAATTTGTCAGAGAAATTCATGTTCATATTTCTATAAATATTTAAAAACTGTTCACTGTATAAATAGCCCTTTGATGATATAGATGGATATGAACTATCTAATCCTACTATATATCTAATTTTACTAGATGAATTTATAGAGTTTATTCCCTTTAAAACCTTTATTCCATTTACTGCCTTTGAATAATACTTTTTGTCCTTAAAGGAATCGATTAATATATCTAATATATCTTCAAAGGATAGTTTAACAATATCGCTAAAATTTATTACATTTTCTATATTTTCATTTAAAATATCTATTGACGTAAGTAAATCCGAGAGTATAGATTCTTCACTGTGAATATAAAAGTTCTCTAGTGCTTTATCCTTTAGTGAATCTTCAGAAAAAATCTCTTTTAATCTTTCCTTTGGATTTTTTTTAAATTCCATAATCTGATATTTTAAATCTGAGAAAAATTCTAATAACTCTTCAGACAAATCTTCGTATTCTGCAAATATACCTTTATAATCTAAAGATCTCAATTCTTGTAGTATTGCATATCTATTATCTTTATACTTTAAATTAAAGTTATCATCTAAAAAATAGGATATTAGTTTTTTCTTTTCGTCGTATTTTAATAATTCTAAATAGTTTATTACTGATTTTATCAATGGTAATTTTGAAGCTTTTTCTTGACTTAAAACATTTATAGGTAAATTTTCTTCTTTTGATATCTTTCTAATTATTGGATCGTATTCATCTCTTATTATTATAGAGATATCCCTTAAAGAACAATTTTGTAAATCTTCTTTTATCATTGAAAAAACTTCCCTTAGTTCATAATATTTATTAGTAGACTTTATTAATGTGCAGTCTACAGGGTAAGTTGTTTTATCATTGGAGAATATATCGTAAGCTAATTTTTGATTATTATCTTCAAAATAAGTTTCACAGTCTTTTAAATAGCCTAAATTTTCTAAAACTTTAATAGTTTTATTTAATTTCGCATTTAATTTCTTTGTCAAAAATGGCAACTGTATAGTAATATCAAAACCTAGTTTGTTTAAAAAACCTAGTAAAAATAATTCATTAGGTCTAAATTCTATAAAACCATTTATTATAATAACTTTATTTTTAAATTCACTAAATTTATTATTTTTAATAGGATAAATGTATTTACCGATTTCATCTTCTAAATCATTAGATTCTAAAAAATGTTCGTATTCTAAATACAATTTGTAAATATTTTCTAAATCTGGAAAATTATAATTTTTAACCACATCAATAAATTTAGAAGGATTAATATTATTGGATTTTATTTCTAATATAAACGAAAGAATTTCTCTTGCAGTGCCAATAGAAGAAGAAAACTTTATATCTTCTTTATCTTCTAATATCTTTTTTAATATCCAAGCCCCTTCATCTCTACTTATATATGTCTTGTTTTTATCGGAAAATATATCTGATAAATCGTCAAATGTCATTACATTTTCGATTCCAATTCCACCTAATTCTTCTGTCAAATCTTTTCTAGTATCTTCTAAAATAGAATAATTCGGTAGAATGTAAAATAGACCTAGCCTGTTAAGTGGGGCTAGATCTTTTATATATTTAATATTTTCTTTTTGAAAGTCGTATCCTATATTTCTAATTATTAGTTTATTCATAATTATTTAAAATTAATGATGCTGCTCCGATTATCCCTGAAGAATTTAAAAACTTTGCTTTTACTATAGGCATATCGTCGTAAGCATTTATTTTTTCTTTATATTTTCTTATAACATCTTCCCACCAAATATCTGAGGAATTTATCACTCCTCCACCTATAAAAATAATAGATGGATCAAAGAAATTCTTTATTGTAACTAAATAAGTTGCCAAATCATCTGTGAATTTTTGTACAGTTTTCTTTGAGTTTTTATTAGTTTCGATGGATTCCATTATTTCTTCTCCAGTTAATCTCTCACCAGAATATTCAAAATAATTTTCCTCTAAACCTGTACCTCCCACATATCTTTCTGTACATCCCTTTTGTCCACAATTACAACTTCTTCCATTCGGATATAAAATAGTATGTCCCAGTTCAGAACCTCTATATCTTTGGCCACGTACTATATGATTGTTTGAATATAAAAATCCACCTAAACCTGTACCTAAAGTGATTCCAACTGCAGATTCGTGACCTTTTCCAGCACCTATCCACATTTCACAAAGGCCTGCACAATTTGCATCATTTTCTACTTTAATTAACAAATCCCCGTGGTGCTTTTCGATATTTTTTTTAATATCAATACCTGCCCATCCTGCTACATTTCCTCCTATTGAAAGAACTTTTCCTTCCCTAGAATCTATAGCACCAGGTGAGCCGATTCCTACACCTTCGATTTCATAATCTCCTCTTAATTCTGTTATAGTATTGTTAATTTCATCTAATATTTCTTGATTGTTTTTAGTTGTTGGAGAAGATATGGTTTTAATAATTTCTCCATTTTCATTTACTAGTCCACCCTTTATAGATGTACCACCTAAGTCTATTCCTATTGCATATTTCATTTTTTACCTTCCAATAAATTCTCTTAATAATGATTCACTACTTACTAAATTATCATCTTCAATTGATACAAAATAACTTAACATTTCCAATAAATTTCTCGCTTCATTGTAATATACCGACTCTCTTCCAATTGTTTTTAACATTGGTTCTACATGTTTTTTTAAAACGTTCGTTTCATAAGGCAAAGAAGAATTAATTAATATATCCGCTTCCTCTTGATAAGGAAAAATATACATTTCTTCGGCTTTTCTAACATTTTCCCAAAGTTTAAAAGTTTCTTCTATATTATAACCTCTATACTTTTCATCTCTAACACTACGCCTAATTAGTCTTCCATCTGTTGTAGAAACTCTATTATGAGCATCTAAATTAACTTGATTTAGTGCTGAAATATATATTTTGTATTTATTTTTTTCTGGGATTAATTTTGAGATAATTGGATTAAGAGCGTGAATACCTTCAATCATAATAATTTTATTTTCTCCAGGTATTATATAATCTTCAGTATATTCTCCTACGCCAGTAAGAAAATCAAATTTTCGTACGTGGATTTTTTCCATATTTAGTAGTCTATACATATCCTTATTAAATAAATCTAAATCAACTGCATAAGGTGATTCAAAATCGTATTCCCCATCTTCTCCTAGTGGAGTATCTTCTCTGTTTAAAAAATAATCGTCCATGGATATTGGTATTGGAGAATAGCCTAAAACTTCTAAGTGCACTTTTAATTTATTTGTAAAAGTAGTCTTACCTGAGGATGTAGGACCAGAGATTAATATTATTTTAATATCTTTATCAGAGTGAATTTTTTCTGATACATCTATTAATGATTTATCAAAAATTGTCTCAGATATTTTTATTATTTTTTCTTCTTGTCCATTTAATATCTTTTGATTAATCTCACTTAAAGTATTTAGACCTAACATTTTATACTGACTTGTGCTATTTTGAAAAACCTTTGCAAATTTAGGCATTTCTTTATAATTATCCACATTAAAGCCATTTTTTTTATTAGGCATAATTAATAATATTCCTGGATAGTATTGCATCAGTTTAAAATCATCTACATAATTTGTATTAGGAGCAAGTATAGAATAGTTTAAATCTCTAAAATCTCCACACTCAACTATTCCAATTTTAGCACCATTGGGGATAGTATTTAATAATTCAGTTATTTCTTCATCAGAGTTTTTAAATATATCCTTAGCTTCATCTAAAGTTACCATATAAGTGTGAATTGGCATTTGTTTTTCAATTATATTTATCATTTCATCACTTATTCTATCAATCTCTTCTAAAGATAAACTCAAATTGTCCTTAAAATCTATATAAAGACCTGATCCAATGTAGTGATTTAAATCTGCTTTTCTATCTGGAAACAAGTTTCTAAAGGCCATTGTAAATATAAAACTCAAAGTTTTAGTATATGTTCTGTTTCCCCATTTAGAAGTTCTATCTAAAAATTCAACACTGGCTCCCTCTGTTATTTCTCTTTCAAGGGAAGTTACAATGCCATCTACTATTACTACTGGAAATTTTATATAGTCTTTAATATTTTCTTTAGCAAAATCATAGTAAGTTTTTATTTTTGAAGTTGATTGAATGTTTTCTAATTTATTTAGATTCATGGATTTCTCCTTTTATAATTTTTTTTATAATTTCATTTTCTTCAATAGAAAATTCTTTGTCATTTAAATATTCTAAATCCCCTTCTAATTGAGAAAATTTCAACTTGTAGCATTGTAGTATCTGATTTTCTATATTGTATTTGGATTTATAATATTTGTTTATTTTGGGATTTCCGTATTTTCTATCTCCAATAATTGGCATTTTTAAAAAAGCCATGTGAGCTCGAATTTGGTGAGTTCTACCAGTTTCTAAATCTATTTCAAGGAGTGAAATTTTTTTACCTTTAATAATACTTCTATAGGTAGTGATTATTTCTTTATTTTCGTCACTTTCTTTATTAGAAACTTCTACTAAGTTCTCATGAGATTTAACTTTTTGGATATTGGCAGTTTCAGTTGATGATCCCCCTACACTTCCAGCTACTATAGTATAATAATATTTTTTTATAGCATTTTTTCTTTGAGCCTTATTAAGCTCTTGTATAGCGTTATATGTCTTAGCTCCTATTAATAATCCAGAAGTATTTCTATCAAGTCTATTAGCTATACTAGGTGTAAATGTTGAATTCCTACTAGGTACAAAGTCTCCTTTTTCCATTAAATAGTTTTTTAGCCCATCTACTATATTTTTTTCTTTATAATCATCTTTGGTACTATGGGACAATATTCCAGAAGGTTTGTTTATAATCAATATATTATCATCTTCGTAAATTATATCTAATTTTATGTTATTGATGATTTTTTTCTTCTCGGATTTAAATTTATTTATGGTTTCTTCGGAAAAGTATATTTTTACTACATCCTCTTCATTAAGAATATATTTTTCACTAACTTTTAGATCATTAACTACAATATTTTTTTTACGAATCTGTTTATAAATAAAGCTTAAATTTGCTTTACCGAGTAACTTCCTTATGTATCTGTCTAGTCTTTGTCCAGACTCGTCTTTCGTTATTATAATTTCTCTCATTGTTTCTCCTTAAATAATACTCTAAAACATTTATATTAATATTATACAGTATATTAACTTTTTTTTAATGAAGAAATTGAATTTTGTTTATTTTAAGTTTTTAATGAAAGTATTATGACAATTGTAAAAGTTATAAGTAAATATTGATATTTTTATTGTTTATGTATAAACTATTAATATTATATAAAATGACTAAATATGTTTTATATTGTGAAAGGAGAAAATTTGAAAAGTTTTTTTAATAAGATTATTGATGTATTTAGTTTTGTATTTTCTAAATTATCAATATTGATTATATTACTAGTACTTGGTTTACTTATATATACTAGACTAAATAGGTTATTTAAATTGGATTTAATTGGTGAAGGCAGTCTATTGAGAAATACCATGAATCAAATTAATCAAGAAGAAGTTGTAGAAACTAGACAAGGCCCTGCTAAAATAGTATATCACGGAAATGTTCCCACAGAAGAAGAAGTTGTAGAAACAACTGAAGATGAAGGTGAAATTATTTCATTTGAAATTATTGAAGAACAATCCCCTCAACAAGTTGCACAGATGCTAAAATCTGTTGGATTAATTTCAGACCCGCCTTCTTTAGTTTTGTTACTTGAAGAGTCGGGATTACAAAATAGTATTGTTCCTGGAAGTTATGAAGTTAATAGTACTATTTTGAATAGTGAACTAATAGCTGAAATAACAAATACTGAAGCAGAAGTTTCATCTGAATCTACAACTACACCTAGTGGCGAAACTGCTATAAATTTAGTATCTTTTGAAATAGTCGAAGGACAAACTCCAGAAGAAGTTGCCAATGTCTTAAAGGATGCTGGATTAATTTCAGATCCCCCATCTTTTATTTTGTTATTAGACAATGCCAATTTAAGAGATGAAATAAAACCAGGTGTTTATAGAGTACCTAGTGATATTAAAAATTTAGATTTAATAGAAACTATCACTATAGCAACAAGATAAAATTAAGCCACAAAGCAATTTAGAGTGGCCTCAAAAAGATGTGTTTTTTTATTATATTCCATCTAATTACAAAAACCAGCTCTGAGAGTAATCTTAGAGCTGGTTAGTTGGTTTTTTAGTTCTTTTCATAAACATTATTTTATAAAGTTCCAATTTATTTTGTTTTAGTTTTTTTTGACTATAGTATATAGATTCCCTAACTGGTTTTATTATTTTATTAAATATATCTCCAAATCTATATCCATCGAATTTCCAAGGCTATCAATTTCATATTTTAATTCTTCACCATTTACCACTGGTAATATTATTTCTTTAATACCATCAGGGATAATTATTTCTTCATATTTATCCTCATCATTCTGTTTATAGGCGTGTAGACTAACTTCGCTTTTCCCTTTATTTTCTACAACTAATTTAATTTGACTATAAACATCTTGATCGAAAGTTATAATTTGTCGTGTGATACCAGTAGTATCACTAAACCCTGAGCTTAATAATAAATGTTCATTAGTATCATTATAGTTTTTATTAATAACTTCTGCAATTTCTTTATTAATATGAATTTTGCCGTATTCATAAACCTTCTTCCCATTTTCTTCGTAAGTCTTCAAATCATTATTTGTAAAACCAGCATCTTTTAAATCTTCCATAACTTCTTTTGATTTTTCTTCATAAGTTTTCAATTCTTTATTTGCTAAATCGTCACTTTCTACAGTAGGATTGTTTGTTGTTGTATTATTACAGGCAACTAAAGAAGTAATAATTATACATAATAGGATAAATTTATATAACTTCTTCATTTCCTTTCTACTATTATTCTACTAATAGCTAACATTAAATTATAAATTTTTTAAAAATACCTCCTTTATGTAGATTTCTTCTATTATTTCACTTGGAAATTCTTTTTTTCTTTCATTATAAGTTTTGTAAGACTCATTTTTTAATATAGTAATACAATAGTTGTCTATTTTGTTGTAATAGATGAAAATTTTCAGCTATTTTTACAAATGTATTCGCTACCGAATCTTCTGCATCCTAAGTATCCTAAGTATATTAAGGGAAGTGGCATACATTTTGGATTTTAGCCTAATATACAAATTTTCATTAGTAAATTTTAAATTCAATTTCATTTTGCATTTGACCATTTATTTTATACTATGATATATATAAAATTAGCAACTTCTCGATAGGACGGACATTTCCCTAGCTTCATAGAATTATAATACTTTTAATTTAAATTCCACACTATATGAATTGTTTTTGCGAGAGAAGGTTTTAAGCCTTCAATTTCAAAAACTTTATAGTTATAATCCATCTTTTAATTTTCAAATGACAATTCCAATACTTTTTTATCTAGTTTATCAATACCCATTCCCCTTAAAGATAATTTCTAAGGAATTATAATTTTAATTCTAAACTATATTTAGCTCTGTATAAAAAAGTCTCTAACTTGATTTTTTAGTCCAAGTTTTGGGGGTATTACAGATGTATGGGTATTTTTATCTTTCTTTTTTTAATAATTCATCTTTTAAATTCCATAATTTTTCACTTAAATCCACATAATACTTATGAGGATATTCTAATCTTTTTTGTTCATCCCATAGTACCCCTACAGCTTTTTCACATTTTTCTTTTATTTCATGGATTGTTGGTAATTCATAAACCAATTTTCCTTGATTGTAAATTCTCTTTAACATTGGTTTTGCAGTATAATCCATTAATATTTGTCTTTTCCAGGTATGAACAGGATGAAATATTTCAATTTCGTCTGTATCTTCGTATTTTTCTTCGTGTAGACAAACTAAATCTGCCATAGGAGAACAGTCGTCATTAGAATAAAATCTGTACACTTGTTTAAATCCAGGTGTAGTTATTTTGTCAACATTTTCACTTATTTTTATTTTCGGAACTATTTCACCATTTTTTTCAATAGCAACTAGTTTATAAACTCCACCAAATACGGGATCGCTTTTAGCAGTTATAAGTCTTTCCCCTACTCCAAAAATGTCTACTTTTGCATTTTGACGAATTAATGATCTGATAATATCTTCATCTAAACTATTAGAAGCCATGATTTTAACATCTTCAAAACCTTCTTCGTCTAAAATTTTTCTAACTTTTTTACTTAAATAGGAAATATCCCCACTGTCTATTCTAACACCTGCAGGTCTATAACCTTTAGCTACAACTTCTTCTTTAAAGACTTTTATAGCATTTGGAAGGCCCTCTCTTAAAGTGTCATAAGTATCTATTAAAAGATTGCAATTATCTGGATAAGTTTTAGCATAGTTTTTAAATGCTTCATATTCATTTTCATAAAATTGAACCCAAGAATGCGCCATGGTTCCTAAAGCGGGAATATCAAATATTTTAGAAGCTAAAGTGTTTGAAGTTCCTATACATCCACCTATATAAGATGCCCTAGCTCCATATAAAGATGCACTATAACCTTGTGCACGTCTAGATCCAAATTCAACTACTGGACGGCCTTCAGCTGAATTTACAATTCTCTTTGTCTTTGTAGCAATTAAAGACTGATGATTTAGTGTAAGTAAAATCAAAGTTTCCATAAGTTGAACTTGAATTATTGGTCCTCTAATTATCATTAGTGGTTCGTTAGGATATACAGTTTCTCCTTCTTCAAAGGACCATACATCACAGGAAAATTCAAAATTTTCTAAATAGTTTAAGTAATCTTCGGAAAAATTAGAGTTTTTTCTTATAAATTCAATATCTTCATTTGTAAATCTTAAATTTTCAATATAGTTAATAACTTGTTCTAATCCTGCAAAAATTGCAAAACCACCATCGTCTGGAACTTTACGAAAATACATATCAAAATATGCAATAGAATCAATATCTCCATTGTCTAAAAAACCATTACCCATGGAAAATTCATAAAAATCTGCAAGTAAACTTAAATTATCGTAATCTATCATTATTCTCTCCTTTTCATATTCTAATTATTATATTATATGTATGAAAAAAAAGACAGTCTCATTAACAAGACTGTCTAAAAAATTTATCCAACTAATTTTACTAAATCTTCATCTGGTGTAGTTACACCTGAAATACCAAAGTTTTCAACTAAGACATTTACCACATTTGGTGATAAGAAAGCTGGTAATGTTGGTCCTAAATGAATATTTTTTACACCAAGAGATAATAATGCAAGTAAAACTATTACTGCTTTTTGTTCATACCACGCAATATTATATGCAATTGGAAGTTCATTAATATCATCTACGCCAAAAATCTCTTTTAATTTAAGAGCAATTACTGCTAGTGAATAAGAGTCGTTACATTGTCCAGCATCTAAAACTCTTGGAATTCCACCTATATCTCCTAAATTTAGTTTATTGTATCTATATTTTGCACAACCTGCAGTTAAGATAACAGTATCTTGTGGCAATTTTTCAGCAAACTCAGTAAAGTAATTTCTTTCTTTATGTCTACCGTCACATCCACCCATAACTACAAATTTTCTAATATCTCCACTTTTTACAGCTTCTACTACTTTATCTGCAAGTTTAAACACTTGATCGTGGGCAAACCCACCTACTATCGTTCCAGATTCTATTTCAGTAGGGCTATCACATTCTTTAGCGTGATTAATGATTTCTGAGAAATCTTTATACTCGCCAATTTCTCCGTAAATGTGTTTACATCCAGGATATCCAGCTGCCCCTGTAGTATATAACTTGTCAACATAAGAGTCTTTTGGTGGAACTATACAGTTTGTAGTCATTAGTATTGGACCGTTAAAAGATTCAAACTCTTCTCTTTGTTTCCACCAAGCATTACCGTAGTTTCCTACTAAGTTGTCATATTTTTTAAGTTCAGGATAATAATGAGCAGGTAACATCTCAGAATGTGTATATACATCTACACCTTCTTTTTGAGCTTGTTCTAGTAACATTTCAATATCTCTTAAATCATGACCAGAAACTAAAATAGCAGGATTGTCTCTAACGCCTAAATTAACTTCAGTAATTTCAGGATTTCCATAAGTAGAAGTATTTGCAGTATCAAGTAGTGCCATACCTTGTACACCTTTGCTACCAGTATCTAAAACTAATTGAACTAGTTCATCTACTGATAAAGAATCATCTAGAGTTTTAGCTAAAGCTTCTTGGATAAACTCATCTACTTCTTCATCTTCATTAAGTAATACATTTGCGTGTTTAGTATAGGCACTTAGACCTTTTAAACCATAAATTGTCAATTCTCTAAGGGATCTAACATCTTCATTTTCTGTAGATAATACTCCAACACTTAGAGATTTTTCTTTAATACTTTCTTCATTTAAATCATTCCAAAGGGACGCTTCAGGAAGATTGTCTTTATCTTCTAAATCATTAAGTAATGATTCTTTATTTTCTATAATTAATCTAATTCTCTTTAAAAAACTATCATTATCAAAATTTGCATTTGTAATTGTCATAAATAAAGTTTCAGTAACTAAATGGTTTATTTCTTTAGAAACTTCTTTACCTTCTTTTCTAAGTCTTGTAGTTACTTCTGAAAGACCTTTTAAAAGCCAAATTGACATATCTTGTAAATTTGCAGTTTCGCTTTTTTTCCCACATACGCCTACTTTGTCACAGCCTATATTTTTAGCTGCTTCTTGACATTGGTAACAAAACATCATAAATTTAATATCTCCTTTTCTTTAGTTGATAAATACATTCTAATTGAAAAGAAGATATTATTTCTGTAACATACGTTACTAATATGATAAATTTAGTTCTTTAAGGTTTAATATTTTTATATCTGACCTAGTTATCTCAATAATTCCTTCCTTTTGCATTTTATTTAACTCCCTAGATACTGAAGGTCTAGTAGCACCTAAATAATCCGCTAATTTTTCTCTATTGTATTTTAGTTCAAATTCCATAGAATCATTTCTATTTTCTATTATAAATCTAGACAATTTTTGTCTTAAAGTAAAACCACTCATTATTCTTATTTTTTGATTAAAGTAATAAAGTTTTTCCGAAAGTATTGTCAAATAGTTTTCCATTATAATTTTTCCAATCTTAGAATTATCATCTAACAAATTAGAAAAGAAATCCTTTGATATTCCTAAAAGTTTTGTTTTTTTATCTGCTACAGCGTAAAAATGATACTTTCGTTTCTCTAAATATAAATAAACTTCTGCAAAAAGTACCCCTGCTTCATCAAAAGAAGATAAAAGTTCCCTTTTACCATTAATATCTTCACTAAAAACAGTAACTTCACCATCAAGTAAAATAAACATATAATCGGGCTTTTCTTCTTTTCTAAAAATATATTCACCTTTATTAAATTCTAAAATTTCACCATATTTTGTGACGACATCATCTATATCACTATCATCTATACCAAAAAATAAATCACTTTCAGATAATTTTTTAATCATAAATTATTAGTCTCCCTAATTAGTATTTCTCCTCCTAATATAGCATTTCCACCTTTAGTGTAGCTGTCTGTATCTCCAGAAGTATAATACTCAATTAATCCTTTTTCATCACTTTCATTTAATTCATTTCTATCTTCTAATGCTTCTTTTACAAGTTCAGCGCATTTTTTCGCAGGATTTATAATTTTAATCATCTTATCTTTTTCATGATAATATTCAATAATAAAATGCTCTAAGGCAGGAAAGTGTGTACAAGAAAGCATTACACAGTCTGGCTCAATGTTACTTTGATCTAAATATTTATATACAACTTTCCTTCCAATTTCAGTTTGTGCCTCTCCATTTTCGACAGCTAAAACCATTTCGGGAGCGCCTATTCCTTCGACTTTAACATTAGGATTTTTTTCTTTTAACAACCTTTGGATTAACCCACTATTTATAGTAGCTTCAGTACCAAGAACTAGTATATTTTCACAACCAGCATTAGTGGCAGACAAAACTCCAGGTTCTATTACTCCAATTACTGGAATATCTGTTTTACTTTGCAAGTTTTCTAATCCGTGGACTGTCGCAGTATTACAAGCTATAACTAAAGCTTTAATGCCTTTTTCATACAATTTATTAAATCCTTCTTCAGTTAGATTACAAATATCTTTAGATTCTCTAACTCCATAAGGCATATTTTTTGTATCTCCAAAAACAAAATAATTCTCTTCAGGCAATTCTCTAACAAGTTCTTTTAAAACAGTTAAACCACCTAAACCACTATCAAAAACTCCAATTCTCTTTTCCATTTTAGTCCCCCTTTAGAAATTTAACTATTTATATTATAATACATTTGAAAAGGTTTTACACTTAAAGGAGAATAAAAAATGAATAGAAACGAGAAACTATACAATATGAAGTTTAAAGACTTATATCCTCTTTATATTGCAAAAGTTGAAAGAAAAGATAAAACAGAAAATGAAGTAGTTGATTTAATAAAATGGCTTACAGGTTATGAAACTTTGGAAGATGTATTAAATTCTGATATTTCAGTAAGGGATTTTTTTCAAAAGGCTCCAAATTTAAATGAAAATAGAGAAAAAATCACAGGAAGTATCTGCGGAGTAAAAATACAAGAAATTGAAGATCCCTTAATGAAAGAGATAAGATATTTAGATAAAATAATAGACGAATTGGCAAAGGGAAAAGATATAAATAAAATTAAAA
>CAYWTV010000004.1:30619-91746 GCA_964461305.1 uncultured Peptoniphilaceae bacterium | reverse complement strand
AAAAACGGAAGGCGCAAAACTAGCAGAAGAAATTATGGATAATGAATTAATCCACAAAACAAGTGCATATGAAAATGACAATTTAGTTATATTAGAAAATCCAGGAGTTTGGTACACTGCAGAAGGCGGAGTTACAGCTTTAGATATAATGATATCAGATATTGAAAAAGCCATAAAATAAAAAAACAATCTACATTCAATAAAGGATGTAGATTTTTTAATTTGTGATAAAATATAGATATGAATAAAATAAAAATTTATAAAAAAATCAAAATTGGAATCATATTAACTTTATTAGTTTTATTGACAAGCTGCTCAAACATCCAAGAGTCAAATGAAATAATTAAAGACAATGACAACAAAGAACTAAATGAAGCAGAAGAGTCCAAAAACTTAAGGAAGGTAGTATTTGGACTTGATTTGAGAACTAATAATAACCACACTGGTATTTATGTAGCAGATTCTTTAGGATATTATGAAGAACTGGGAATAGATTTAGATATATTGCAACCTACAGAAGGAGACTCAATTCCAGTTGTAAGTACTGGATATGCAGATTTTGGAATATCCTCTCAAGACAATATTGCCCAAGTTATATCTGGAGATTCTAAATTGCCAATCGTAGCAGTAGCTTCAATTACAAAGCACAATAACTCTGGGATTTTATCTAGAAAAGGAGAAGGAATCCACACTCCTAAAGGACTAGAAGGAAAGAGATATGAAACATGGGATAAGCCAATAGAACATGAAATGTTAAGAACAGTAATGGAAAGAGATGGAGGAGACTTTTCTAAATTAAAAAGAATCCCCTTTACTCCAATAGATAATTTAAAGGCTCTACAAACAAATCAAGTAGACGCAATATGGGTTGATTACGGATGGGTAGGTTTGCAAGGAGAAGTAGAAGGATTTGAAACAGACTATTTTAAATTTAAAGATTTAGATCCAATATTCGATTTTTATTCACCATTAATAATTACAAACAAAGAACTAATAAAATCTGATCCAAAACTTGTAAAAGACTTTATGACAGCTACAAAAAGAGGATACGAATACGCAATAGAAAACCCAAAAGAAGCAGCAGATATTTTATTAGGGGCAGATAATACATTAGACAAAGAATTTATTTATGCCTCTCAAGAATGGATATCTAAAGAACACAAAAAAGACTTAGAACAATGGGGCACAATAGATCCAAACAGATGGGAACTATTCTTCCAATGGCTCCAAAATAAAGAAATAGTTTTACAAGACCTAGACTTACAATCAGGTTTTACAAATGAATTTGTTGAAGATTAGAAAGTATTAATAAAAAATACTTATTTATTTAATAAAATATTATATTGTGAAACATAAGTGAAACTGGCCTATTTAGAGTTCTTCAAGGGTATAACTTCTATAGTAAAAATGAAATTAATTATATAGGAGGATAATATTTTTGGGAGAAAATAATTTATCACGTGAAGGATTTGATTTTGGAAGTTTACTAATAGGAATTTTGTCTTTAATTGTAGGGGTGATTGCCCTTAGAAATCCACTAGCTAGCCTTGCTTCCATAGTAATGTATTATGGGGTTTTTGCAATACTTAAGGGAATTGTTGAGATAGTTTTAAGAAACAAAGTTAGAAAGTATCACACCAGTGGAAATATCTTGTTGTTTACAGGAATAATTAATATAATTTTCGGTTTATTATTAGTTTTTAATGTGGAAATTGGAATGATAGTAATGCCTATGGTGTTTGCTTTTTGGTTTTTATTTGATTCAATTATGGGAATCTTTAGAGCAAGACCAATTAAAGAATTTTCTAATTCTAAATATTGGCTTTCAATAATTTTAAGTGTTTTAGGAATTATTCTAGGTATACTTCTAATAGACAATCCATTTGCATCTATGTTTACTGTAGTTTCATTAGTAGGATTTTATTTTATTCTACTTGGTATAAGATATGTAGTTGATGCATTTTAATTAAAAAATAAGTGACTTTAAGAAATTTTTTTAAAGTCACTTTTTTAATTTGTTTCTCTCTGGTAAAAATTCCCAAAGGTATTTTGGCATGTTGTTTATCATTAGTTTTTTGTTGTTTCTTTCGTCAATTGCTACTGAGTCATAGAATTTTATCCATGCTTTTTTAAAAAATTCTTCTTCTTTAGTGTCTTTTACTATTATTTCTTCGTTTTCAAAATAGTCCACATATCCATTTTCATAAATGGAAAAAATATCCCTTCCCACATCGTGGATTATAAACTTTTCATTAGGTAGTCTTTTTACAAAATGGGGAGTGAGTAAGTCTAAGATATCACATTTTGGCCTTATTTTAGCGTATAAAAATCCATCTTCCACTTCTCTAAATCTAGCTAGTCCCTTGAAGGAGTGGTTTTCTCCGTAAACGTATTTTACTAGTTTATTAAACATTACTGAAGATTCATTGGGACTCATTAAATATGTGTATCCTTCTTTATACATTCCCTTTATGGTCTTTGCGATTACTTCTCCTTTAAATTCATAGTCTGATCTAAATACTACAGTCATATCTCGGAAGAATTTCTCTGAAAAATGTCCTATTATTCCAGTTTTTACTCGATTTGCTTTCTTTCTATCTGTTGTGATTTTTCTAAAGTCTTGCAAAAAATCTATTTGGGTTTTTTCTGTTACTATTTTAGAGTTTTCTAAATCTTTATAACCATCAAAAATAAGTGTTAAAAGCCCATTAAAAGTTCCATCGTAAATATATATCATATTTAATCCTCGAAGAAACTAAGTTGATTAGGGTTTTGTTTTAAATCGCTCATATATGTCTTTAGAATTTCCTGGGAAGTGAAATTTATTCCTCTATAAACTCCTCCCACTGTTATGAAATTTTTGGCTCTTTTTGTGGAGATTTTCATGGACTTTAAGTTGTCATAGGACAAATTGGAATATTTTCTAGCATTTAAAATTCTTTTAGCATAGGTCGGTCCAAACCCAGGAACTCTAATTAATTCATCGTAAGTTGCCTTATTTATTTCAAGTGGAAATAAGTCTATGTTTTCAATAGCCCAATTTGCCTTTGGATCTATTCTAAGGTCAAAATACGGGTTTTTACTATTTAAAATTTCTTTAGATCTAAACCCGTAAAATCTCATTAGAAAATCTGCTTGATAAATACGATGTTCTCTCATTAATGGAGGTTTAGTAATACCCTCTGTGAATTTTGATTTAATTACTGGAACAAAACTAGAGTAATAAACCCTCTTCATATTAAATTTGTCGTAAAGGGCTTGAGCAGAATTAATTATTGTAAAGTCATTTTCCAAATCTGCACCTACTATCATCTGGGTAGTTTGTCCTGCTGGAACGAAGGATGGGGTAGATTTGAATTTCTTTTTATCTTCTTTAGTTTCTAATATTTTTGTCTTAATATTGTCCATTGGATTTAAAATAGTAGAGTAGGATTTTTGGGGAGCTAAAACTTTCAGGGATTTTTCCGTTGGAAGTTCGATATTTACACTCATTCTATCTATTAGAGAACCTAGTTTTTTTATTAAAACTTCGTCTGCACCTGGAATGGCTTTCATGTGAATATATCCGTTGAAGTTGTAGTTGTTTCTTAAAATTTCTGCCACCTTTATTAGAAGTTCCATTGTATAATCAGGGGATTTTAAAATTGCACTTGATAAAAAGAGCCCTTCAATATAATTTCTTCTGTAGAAATTTATTGTAAGCTCTGCTACTTCTTCTGGGGTAAATTCAGATCTTGGAATTTGAGAAGATCTTCTATTTATACAATACTCACAGTCAAAAATGCAATTATTTGTAAGTAATATCTTTAGTAGTGAAATACATCTACCGTCTTCTGACCAGCTATGACAAATACCGCTTTTGGCAGCTTCTCCAATTCCGCCTTTGTTTTTCCTATTTGAATTTGATGAAGAACAGCTAACATCGTATTTAGCAGCATCTGTAAGTATTTCTAGTTTTTCATGGATATTCATTTTATCACCTTGTAAATATTATACTAAAAAACTTTCACTTAGTAAACAAATGTTCTTTATTTTCTTTAAAGTATTTGAAACTAATGTTATACTTAAAATATGAAAACAGATTTAATAGAAAAAGTAAAATTGTTTCCACGAACTTGTGGAGTTTATAAATTTTATTCCAAAAATCAAGTAATGTATGTTGGGAAAAGTAAAAACTTGAGAAGTAGAGTAATGTCCTATTTTTCAAAAAGTCACAACAGGGAAAAAATATTTATAATGATGAAATATATTGACCATGTGGATTTTATCTCTACTAATACTCATCTAGAAGCTCTAGTTTTAGAATACGAACTTATAAAAAAGTACAGACCAATGTATAATTCCATGTACAAAAATGACAGAAATGAATATTATTATTTAAATTTGTCTAAAGACAATATATTTAAAGTGAATTTTAAAGAGGGTATTGGACCTTTTAATAGTAAAAAATTTTTAGAAAAATTTTTGAATTCAATGAAAAATATTTATCCCATTAAATATAAAGATGGAAAGTTTGACTTAAAATTTAGCGTTTTTCCTAATAAGTTATCTATAAATGACATAGAAGAAACATTTAATTCATTAAAATTTATTTTTTCCAGTGAAGATAATATGGTTTTGTTTATAGATTTCTTAGAAACTAAAATGAAGTTAGAGGCTAAACTATTAAAATTTGAAACTGCTTCTTTTTATAGAGAGTTAATTAAGTATTTTAGTTATCTAAAAAATTTAGAGTTTGAAAGAAAAGTTTTTAAATCTGGTAATTATGTAGTAAGCATTGAAAATTGTTTTTATTTAATTAGTAGAGGAGAAATTGTATATTTTAATAAAGATACAACCTTTGAAGAGTTTAGAGATTTTTCTATAGATTTTTTAAAGGATTTTGATTCTTACAAAAATATATCCAACGAGCTGAAAAACATTATTTATAATGAGTGTATTACTGATAATGTAAAAGTTTATAAATTAAAATAGGCATCTAGAATTTCTAGATGCCTAAGTTAGTTTATTTTAAAAGTCTACGTCTTTTCCTTCGTAAATATATCTAAATAGTTTTTCCATAGTTTCTGGATTGATACTTCTTGGGTTTGTGCCTGTACAAGCATCTTCTACTGCGTTTTTAGAAATTTCTGATATTTTTTCATTAAATTCTTCTTCTATTATTCCAAAGTCTTTTAGATTTTGTTTAATTCCAAATTTTGAGCTAAGTTCTTTTATTCTTTTTACTAATTCTGATGTTATTTCTTCGTCTGATCCTTCAATTCCTAAAGATTTTCCAATTTCACCATATCTTTTAAGTGCTGTTTCGTCACCTTTGTTATATTGTATTACATATGGTAGATACATTGCGTTTGCATATCCATGTACTACGTGTCCAGTTGAGAAAATCGCACCTGTTTTGTGAGCCATTGAGTGAACGATTCCAAGTAAGGCGTTAGTAAATGCTTGACCTGCTAAACATTGTGCATAGTGCATTTGTTCTCTTGCTTCTAAATCTCCTTCGTAGGATCTTTCCAAATATTCAAATACCATTTGGATAGCTTTAATTGCTAGAGGATCTGTAAATGGACTATTTGCTGTAGAAACGTAAGCCTCAACTGCATGGGTTAAAGCATCAAGTCCAGTATTTGCTATTAGTGATTTTGGCATAGTTGCTACTATTTGAGGATCTAATATAGCAACATCTGGTGTTATTTCAAAATCTGCCAATGGCCATTTTATTCCCTTTTCATAATCTGTTATTACTGAGAAAGCTGTTACTTCAGTAGCAGTTCCACTTGTAGATGAAATAGCTGCAAATTTAGCTTTTTTTCTTAATTTTGGAAAATTAAATGGTACACACAAATCTTCAAATGTAACTTCTGGATATTCATAAAAAGCCCACATAGCCTTTGCTGCATCAATTGGAGAACCTCCACCCATAGCTACTATCCAGTCCGGTTCAAATTCTTCCATAGCCTTTGCACCTTTCATTACAGTTTCTACAGATGGATCTGATTCAACACCTTCGAAGGTTTCTACTTCCATATTTGCTTCTTTTAAATAATCCACGACTTTATCTAAGAAGCCAGCTTTTTTCATTGAACTTCCCCCAACAACTACCATAGCTCTTTTTCCTTCTAAAGTTTTTAAAGCCTCTAAAGCTCCTTCTCCGTAATACATATCCCTTGGCAAAGTAAAACGATTCATAATATAATCTCCTCCATTTATTATTTATTAACTTCATTGTACTCCAAGAATAAAAATTGTCAATGATAAATAATAAACAAAATTTAAAAAAATATTTAATTTACTAAATTTAAGTATAAGTTAATTTAATTTTAAATTGTAAGAAAGTAGGATAAATCAGGTTATTTCTATTGATTTATAGTTATTAACACTTTATATTGTTATTTTAAAATAAATATAAAATTAATGTGAATATAATGACAATATTGATAGATTTACATTAAAAAATCCAGCTCCAATGGAAACTGGATTTTTTATTATTTATCTTTGAGCGTAGCTTAAATCTTCAACCATAAAATGTTTTTTCTTAGCGCCACACATTGGGCATACCCATGTTTCTGGTAATTCATCAAATGATGTTCCAGGTTCTATTCCGTGAACTTCGTCGCCAACTTCTGGGTCGTAAATATATCCACATGGTTTACAAATGTATTTTTCCATTTTTATTCCTCCAAATTATTAGTCTATTTCGTTACATCTTCTAAGAAGATCTTCCCAATCTTTGTCGATTTCCTTTTGGATCTCAGCAAGAATTTCTTTTTGTTCAGGTCTAAATAAATGTCTAAATCTTCCTTGTGGTCTTAAATATTCTTCAATTGGTAATTTTTCTTTTGGTTTGTAACTTAATTTCCAAACACCATTTTCAACTTCATACATTGGCCAAGCGCAAGTATCTACTGCTAATTTACATATATCCATTAAAAATTGTGATGAATATCTCCAACCCCTTGGACATGGTGCTAAAATGTTTAAGAATGCTGGTCCTTCAGTGTGGATAGCTTTGTCAGATTTTTCGTGGATATCTTTAAAATTTTTGAATAATGTAGTTTGAGCTACATATGGTATTCCGTGTTCTACCATAACCTTTGTAAGGTCTTTTCTAAATTCTTGTTTACCAGTTGATTCTTTTCCTACTGGTGTAGTTGTTGTATCTGCGTATTTTGGTGTTCCTGATGATCTTTGAATACCTGTATTCATGTAAGCTCCGTTATCGTAACATACATAAACCATATCCGTTCCTCTTTCCATTGCTCCTGAAAGGGATTGGAATCCTATATCGTAAGTACCACCGTCTCCACCAAATGCGATAAATTTATAGTCGCTATTTACTTTTCCTTTTTTCTTAAGTGCTCTATATGCTCCTTCTGCTCCTGAAATAGATGCAGAAGTGTTTTCAAATGCATTGTGAATAAAAGAATCTGTCCATGATGTGTATGGATACATAAATGATGAAACTTCTAAACATCCAGTTGCACATCCGATTACTGCTTTTTCGTCTTCGTGTAATGCTCTAAGTACTGCTCTAACTGCTGGCGGAGCTCCACAGCCTTCGCACATTCTGTGTCCACCAACGAATCTGTCAGGTTTTTGCATTTCTTGTTTAAAATTATATGCCATTATATATCTTCTCCTTTAAGGTCTAAGTATCTATAAGTTCTACCTGTTTCGTTAGAGTCTTTAATTTCTACTAAATCTCTAAATACTTTTTCAATACTTTCAACTCTAACATCCCTACCACCAATACCGTAAATATAATTAACAGCTAATGGTTTTTCATTTAATGGATAAAGGGCTGCTAATACATCTGCATAAACTGGTCCGCCATTAGCATTAAATCCATCGCATCTGTCCATAATTGCTAAAGCTTTTACGTGTTTTAAGGCTTCTCTTATTTCTTCAGCAGGGAATGGTCTAAATACTCTGATTTTTAAAAGTCCTGCTTTTATTCCTTCTTCCCTTAATTTATCAATGGCATCTTTAGATGTTCCTGCTGCAGAGTTTAATACAACTACTGCAACTTCAGCATCTTCTAATTTGTATTCTTCGAAAAATCCGTATTTTCTGCCAGATATTTTTTCGAATTCTTCAGCTACTTTCAAAATTACATCTTTTGCATTTCTCATAGCTAAAGATTGTTGTTTTTTGTGTTCCATATAGTAGTGTTGAGTATCATATGGTCCTACAGACATTGACATTTCTTCATTTAACATGTAAAACTTAGGATCATATTCACCAACAAATTCTTTTACTTTTTCATCTTCAATTAATTCTATATTTTCTACTGCGTGAGATGTAATAAATCCGTCTTGACAAGTCATTACTGGTAACAATACATCTTCATGTTCAGCTATTCTAATTGATTGAATATAGTTGTCGTATGCTTCTTGGTTAGTTTCAGAATAAAGTTGAATCCAACCTGAATCTCTCGCTCCCATACTGTCAGAATGGTCAGCGTTTATGTTTATCGGTCCAGATAATGCTCTGTTTACTACAGGCATTGTTACTGGAAGTCTATTTGATGCTGCTAAGTAAAGTGCTTCCCACATGAATGCTAGTCCACATGATGATGTTGCTGTAACGCTTCTAGCTCCTGCTGCTGTTGAGCCTATAGCTGCACTCATTGCACTGTGTTCTGATTCTACAGCTATAAATTCTGTATCTATTTCACCATTTGCTACGTATTCAGATACGTATTGTGGTATTTCAGTAGATGGTGTAATAGGGAAAGCTGGCATTACATCTGGATTAATTTGTTTTATAGCTATTGATACTGCTTCGTTTCCTGATAATCTTTCTCTTATACTCATCTTTATTCCTCCGTCATATCTATTGCATCAAATGGACATACATTTGCACATATTCCACAGCCTTTACAATGATAATAATCAATTCCTGTCATTTTTTCTCCTTCTAGTTGTATAGAACTATCAGGACAAACAGGAAAACAAAGTAGGCATTGTTTACATTTATCTTCTAACCAAATAGGTCTTTTAGTTCTCCAGTCACCTGTATTTACAGCTTCAGAATTTCCTTCGGCATATATCATTCCACCTTCAGAAATATCTTCCCACTTAACATCGTCTTGAAGTTTTTTATAATCGTGTTTCATTAGCTTCTAACCTCCTCAAGGGCTCTTTTCAAAGCATCCATGTTTCCGTCTATTACTTCTGGTTTGTTAGAGAATTTGTGTTTAAAGGATTTTTCCATTTCCCTTATAAATACTTCGTCTTCCATTACTTTTGTAACTTTTACTACTGAAGCAAGCATTGGAGTGTTAGGGAAGTATCTTCCTAAACAATCTTCAGAAATTTCTTTAGCATCAACTGTATAAACAGTTCCTTCAAAACCTTCTAATTGATTTTTAATTTCCTCTGGAGATCTATCTGTATTTACGATAATAGCTCCATCTTTTCCTAAACCTGCAGTAACATCTACTGCCTCTAAAAGAGTTTGATCTACTACTACAACACAATCTGGATTGTATATATTCGAGTGAACTCTAATAGGGTTTTCACTAATTCTGTTGTATGCAGTTATTGGGGCACCCATTCTCTCTGGACCATATTCAGGGAAACCTTGAACATAATTACCTGTAGCGAAAGCTGCATCTGCAAGGAGTAAAGACGCTGTTTTAGCACCTTGACCGCCTCTACCGTGCCATCTGATTTCTAATGTTTTAGACATTATGTAACCTCCTATAAATTTATACTAATATATAATGCAAGTTGTATGCCAACTTTTAAATATTAGAATAATCCCTTTCTATTGAAAAGAGTTGTTATAAATGTTAGAATAAATCTATAATTTATACAAAATATGTTAGAAAGGACATTCTAATGTTGAACATCAACACACTTAGAGAATATAACATAATTGAAGATATTACAAGTTCTACTAGTGAAGGAATAAATGTAGTAGATATTCAGGGAAATGTGGTATTTTCAAACAAAATATCTGCCGAATATGCTGGAGTAAAACCTGAAGATATGGTGGGGAAAAAAGTTACAAAGTTTTATCCAGATGCAGTTTTGTTACAAGTATTAAAAACACGAAAACCCACATTAGATAGAAAAATTCACTACATTGGTGATAAAAAATACATTGTAAATGCCTATCCTATAGTAATAAATGGAGAAATAGTAGGGGCTTTTTCTGTATTTAGAGATATTAGAGAAATTGACGAACTAAATAGAAAGATCCAAGCTCTACAACTTCACCTGTCTTTGTCAGATACTGAAGATGATATTTCTTCTTTGATTGGAGTAAGAGAGAGTTTGTCTACAGTTTTACAAAGGGCAAAAAGAACTATTGGATCCATAGGAGGTCCTAGACATTCTATTATTATTGGAGATTCTGGAACTGGTAAGACAATGCTCGCAAGACTTATATATAACTACGGAATGGAAATTGGAACTTTAGATTCCAATGCTCCCTTTATAGAAGTAAACTGTGCCCAATTTACTAATTCTGATATAGCAGCTTTAGAAATCTTTGGAAGTGAAGAAGGATCATTTACAGGAGCTAGAGAAAAAAAGGGCTTACTTGAAAGGGCAAATGGAGGAATACTATTTTTAGATGAAGCTCATCAGCTTGGAAATTATCAATCTATACTTTTAACAGCTGTGGAAACTGGACGATTTAGAAGAATAGGCGGAAACAAAGAAATCTCAGTTGATGTTATTATTATTGCAGCTTCTACTAAAAACTTAAAAAACGAACTACTTCCAGAACTTTATCAACGACTTGCTCAATATGAACTTTACCTTCCTCCTTTAAATGAAAGAAGCGAAAAGGAAAAGTTAGAACTGTTTAATTACTTTATTAGAAAATATGAAGAAGCAGTTCATGAGTATCAAGGAATAAAGTACGAAGTTAACTTTACAGATGAAGCTAAAAAGCTACTTTTAGAAGGAGAGTATCCTAGAAACATTAGACAATTTAGAGATGTAATAAACTTTAGTATAGACCAAGCTTCCCCATTAATAGCAGATTTAAGGGACAAAAAAGAAATAAAAGTGAAGGTTAGACCTAGTCATTTACCCTTTGAAATCTCTAAAGAAAAAAACGAAGTTGATAAATTTGAAATAATAAAAAAACTAAGGAATAAAGGACTTGGACCGAGGAAAATTTCTAAAGAACTTGAAAGCTACGGAATTAATTATGAATATTACAAAGTAGCCTATTATTTAAAAAAACTAGAAAAATAAAGATTTAATACAACAAATTTCACAACAATATTATTATTCCAACATATAAATATCTATTAACAACATCTCTTGAGGGTATAAGCACTATAATAGGAGGACAAAATAGTGGAAAATTATTCAAAAGTGTCATTACTTTTAGTTAGTATTTTACTTTTTGGTATAGTGGGATGTGAAAGTAATAATACAAATACACCAGAAGAAATACCAGAAGTAACAATAGAAGAAACTGAGGAAGTAGAATCAGTAGATGAAGAAGTATTAACAGAAAATGATGAAGAAGTTACTGATGAGTCTAAGGATTTAGATAGTAAATTTAATTCACTATTAGCATCTGAAAGAGTAAGTACAGAACTTGTTAATTTTATTGATGAAAATATATCTGACTTAAAGGAAGAAGATGCAACAAATTGGATTGATAAATTGGAACAAAAGCTAGATTCAGATACAGAAAAGAGAATGAATAAAATTTTTGAGCTAGATACTAATAATGAATTATTAGAAATCGATGGAGCAAGCCCTTATCTTTCTGAAGAAAAAATTGATTTAATAAAAAACGATGAATTAAAAAATGAGGTACAAGAAAACTTTAATACATTTTACAAATTTGTAAATGTGGAAGGTGGATTTTATCCAATAGTCGACTACAAAAAACTATCGAAATACAACGAATATATATCTGAAGAACTTAGTGATTATATAAATATACTGTCAATAGATTCAGAGATGAAATATTTTTCAGATGGAGGTAGAGTTATCACCATAGAAGATTTAAAAAATAGAATTTTAGAGACGGAAACTTATTTATCTAATTATTCTAATGGTATAAGGGAAGAAAAGATGACTAATGAATACGAAATAAAACTCAGAGGATATATGGCAGGACTTCCAAATACCCCTATTTATAATTTTGAGGATAATAAAATATTAACTGATATTATGGATAGTTTTCAAGAAACGGCAGCCTTACAGAATCTAGCTACAGGTCAAATACTGGCTAAATATATTGAGGATATAGAAAATAACGACTTTATTATAGATGAAGAAATTTTATCTAAAGTAGATTCTTACGTTGCAGAAAGTGTGGAATTAATAAAAAACAACTAAATATGGAATAAAAACGTTCCAATAGGTTTAAAATCAAACCACCATATAGTACAATAATATTAGCTTGTTTACTATTGGTGGTTTTGTTTATGTAAAATTTTAAATAATAATTGGAACGAAATTAAACCAAAATACAATAAAATTAAATGAAAACCTAGCTATTGTCCCACTTTGATCTTGGCCTAGAACTTGCAAGTAATATAAGTAGGACGAGAAAGGAGTGAAAATGTATAAGCGAATTAGATTGTTATTTAAAAGAAATAGAGACCATATAGCCTATGATATTTTGTCAGAGTTTAGAAAAATGGATATTGGTATTATATGGATGGAGATTTATACTAGAGATTGTTATGTTAAATTTGACATTGAAAGTGACGAACTATATAGAGATTTAAGGAAAAATTTAGAAACTATAAAGGACTTAGAGTCCATTACTGAAGTAGATTTAATATCCTTTGAAGCTAGAAATATCCAAATGAACGAAATTGTAAATTTACTTGGAAAACTGGTACTTATAGTAGATTGCAACGGTATAATAAAATATTCAAACATAACAAGCGATCTAAAAACCGTAAGTGGTGAACTATCAGACATTACTGGAAAATCTATCTTGGATTTTGTAGAAGATGAGTCTTTTATTAAAGATGTTATAGATCCTAATCGAGACAATATTATAAGAGAACTTACTATTGGAGAAGGTCACTTTATAGTAAAAATTCACAGGAAAAAATTCAAAGATTCAAATACCCAAGGAAAAATTTTAGTTTTTGATGATATTAGCGAATTTAGAAATTATGCAGATAAAAAACACTACTCTAGTCACATTACTTTTAAAGATTTAATTTACGATAGTCCTATAATGGAAAAAACCGTTAAAACTGCAATGGAATTTTCTCAAATGGATGTTGAAATTTTAATAACTGGGGAATCTGGAACTGGTAAAGAACTATTTACTCGAGCGATACATAATATGAGTAACCGAAGGGAAAAGCCTTTCATAGCGATTAACTGCTCTTCTTTACCTGAACAGCTACTTGAAAGTGAGCTATTTGGATACGAAGATGGAAGTTTTACAGGTGCTATAAAGGGCGGCAAAGCTGGAATATTTGAAAGTTGTAATGGTGGGACTATATTTTTAGATGAAATTGGAGATATGCCTATTCACTTACAAGCAAAACTTCTTAGGGTTTTACAAGAAAAACAAATAAGAAGAATCGGTGGATCTAAAGAAATTCCAGTTTACTTTAGGCTAATTTCTGCTACAAATAAAGATTTGAAAAAACAAATTTTAGAAGATGAGTTTAGATTAGATTTATTTTACAGACTTAATACACTTAGTTTAAATATTCCTCCTTTAAGGGAGCGAAAAGATGATATAAAACCATTAGTAGAATTCTTTACTAAAAAGTATTTGCCTATTGAGTACAAAAAAATAAAATACAATCAATCGGCCATAGATTCACTAATAAATTACAATTATCCAGGAAATGTTAGAGAACTTCAAAACGTGGTTATCAGAGCCCTTACGACTTTAAAGGACACTGAAGTAGATGCCACTGATTTAAAATTTTATTTTGAAAATGTGGAAAACTCATCCACAGAAACCTTTGATGAAAAAATAGAAAATTTAGAAAAAAAATTAATAACAGAAGCATTAGAATCTAGAAACAGTTTAAGAAAAACTGCTAAAGATTTAGGAATTACCCATACAAAACTAATTAATCGTATGAAAAAATACAAAATAAAAAACAAGGAGTAATTATATGGATAATAATAGAATTAAACCTAGAGGATATGCTCTTATACCATTTTTGGTATTCGTTCTTGTGTACTTATTGTCAGGTATTTTGCTACAATTAGATGGGGTGGAAATGGCCTTTTATCAAATGCCTGCTCCAGTAGCATCTTTTGTAGGAATAATAGTAGCCTTTATAATGTTTAAAGGTACTATTGAAGAAAAATTCGATACCTTTGTTGCAGGTTGTGGAGATGCAAACATAATAATAATGTGTTTGATTTACATTTTAGCTGGTGCATTTTCAGCTGTTGCAACTGCAAGTGGTGGTAGAGATGCAGTAGTAAATGCAGGTCTTTCAGTAATACCTCCAAATCTAATAGCTGCTGGTATATTTATTATAGCAGCGTTTATGGCTACATCTACAGGTACTTCAGTTGGAACTATTTCAGCTTTAGGTACAATCGCTTTAGGACTAGGTGATGGAGCGGGACTTAATCCTGCATTAGTACTAGGAGCCCTTGTTGGTGGATCTATGTTTGGTGACAACTTATCAATTATTTCAGATACTACAATTGCAGCAACTAGAACTCAAAATGTAGACATGAAGGACAAATTTAGAATGAACTTTAAAATTGCCCTTCCAGCGGCAATATTAACAGTTATATTATTGGTGATTTTTGGTAGACCAGATGTAACTCCAGTAATAGAAACTGGACCTATTGAAATAGTAAAAATTCTACCATACTTATTTGTACTTATAGCAGCATTAGCTGGAGTAAATGTATTTTTAGTATTAACTGGAGGTATAGTATTTTCAGGAATACTTCTTTTATTCCAAAATGGATTTAATGTAATTGGATTAGCGACAGAAATATATGCCGGTTTTACAGGAATGTTTGAAATATTCTTACTATCATTATTAACTGGTGGACTTTCTTATATGGTAACTAAAGAAGGTGGACTAGAATGGGTTGTTCAAAAAATTAGAAAATCCATAAAAGGAGAAAAATCTGCAGAACTTGGTATTTCAGCATTAGTTGGTACATTAGATGCAGCAGTAGCAAATAATACAGTTGCGATTATTATCTCTGGTCCAGTTGCAAAAGAACTTAGTACAGCTTATAGGGTAGACCCTAGAAGATCAGCTTCACTTCTAGATACATTCTCTTGTGTTATGCAAGGATTTATCCCTTATGGAGCTCAGCTTTTAATAGCTGCAGGATTTGCTGGAGGAGCAGTTTCCCCAATTCAAGTTATGCCTTTCTTATGGTATCAATTTATACTTGCTATAGTGGCGATTATTTCCATATTTGTGCCATTTACTAAAGCAAAAGATCCATGGAATTATGAATATGATGTTCCTGAAGCTAAAGTTGAAGAAGCTAAAGCTAATTTAACAAGAGCTTCCCATGAAGATGTAGTAAGTGAACATATTATAGAAGAAAAATTAAACAATAAACCACTTCCAAAGGAAAAACCTATATTGGATGATACTGTTGTGGACGATGAAGGAAAAAATATAAATATTGACTAACAAAATTAGGAGGAGAAAATAAAATGAGTGAAAATTTAAAAAACAAAGGATTTAATACCCAAGCAATACACGGTGGAAGTTTTAAAAACGAGTTTGGATCTTTAGGGGTTCCAATATATCAATCATCTACTTTCATATTTGACAGTGCAGAACAAGGTGGAAGAAGATTTGCTTTAGAAGAAGGTGGATATATTTATTCAAGACTTGGAAATCCTACTACAAATGCACTAGAAGAAAAACTAGCACTTTTAGAAGGAGCAGAAGCAGCAGTAGCTACATCTTCAGGAATGGGAGCTATAACATCTTCAATTTGGCCATTTATTGAGGAAGGAGACCACATAGTAGCAGGACAAACTCTTTATGGTTGTACATTTGCTTATTTAAGTCATGGAGTATCTAAATTCGGAGTAGAAATAGACTTTGTAGATACATCAAATCCAGAAAATGTTAGAAAAGCAATGAAAGAAAACACTAAAATAGTTTACTTAGAAACACCAGTAAACCCAACATTAGTACTAGCAGATATAGAAGAAATATCTAAAATAGCCCATGAAGTAGAAGGCTGTAGAGTAATAGTAGACAACACATTTGCTACACCTTATTTACAAAAACCACTAGAATTAGGAGCAGACATAGTAATACATTCTGCAACAAAATATCTAAACGGTCATGGAGACATAATAGCCGGAATTGCATGTGGAACTGCAGAAGACATGGCCCAAGTAAGACTAGTAGGACTAAAAGATATGACAGGATCAGTAATGAGCCCTAACGATGCATTCTTAATGATGAGAGGAATGAAAACATTAGGACTAAGAATGGATAGACACTGTGACAACGCTGAAAAAGTAGCAAAGTACTTAGAAACACATCCAGCAGTAGAAGTAGTTCACTTCCCAGGATTAGAATCATTTCCACAACACGAACTAGCTAAAAAGCAAATGAAAAGACCAGGAGCAATGATATCCTTTGAAGTTAAAGGAATAGAAGAAGGAAGAACTTTAATGAACAATTTAAAATTATGTTCATTAGCAGTAAGCTTAGGAGATACTGAAACATTAATTCAACATCCAGCTACAATGACCCATTCAACATACACTCCGGAAGAATTAGAAGAAGTAGGAATACCTCAAGGTTTAGTAAGACTTTCAGTAGGGCTAGAAGATGTAGATGACATAATAGCTGATTTAGAGCAAGCTTTAGATTTATTAAAATAGTTAAATAACAAAAAAACCTTTCTCAAATGTAATGCTACGTATGAGAAGGGTTTTTTATTTAAAATTATATTTTAGGATTAAGTTTTTCGCTGTAAGGTTTAATATCTAGTACTGGAGTATTATTTAACATATCTACTCCTTTTATTTTTATAATATTATTATTTATATCTTCGATTTCACAAATAGACATTCCGATTGAATTCGGTCGATTTGGACTTCTAGTTGCAAAAACACCCATTAATTCATTTTCCTTGTGGTGAATAAACTGCAAGTTAAATCCCTTTGATTCGTGAAAATAAAATAATATTACTATAAACATCCCTTTTTCTAATCCTAAAAGACCATCTTTAAATTCTTTTAAAATTTCTATTTCTGCAAAACTATCTAAATTAAAAACACTTTGTCTAGGTGGCTTGTTTTCTAAGGTGTATTTTGAATTAATATAGCCGATAGGATTCATTGTGATTTTCATTTATAACCTCCAGAATTAATTTTATTAAAATAATGTTTATAATTTATTACCCATATTAATCTAATAATAAATTAATAATAATATCCTAAAATAGATGATATAATATAACTTCATAAATTAGAAAGGGAGTATTATTAAAAATAAATGAAAAAAATAGAAAAGAATTTTTTAAAAAGGGCATTATTAGTATTTGTTGGCCTTTTAATCCTTGGAACTGGAGCTGGATTGTTTTTATATTCTGGTTTAGGAGCAGATCCAAATAGCGTTTTTATGGAAGGTTTTGCTAAAAAATTAAATATTAGTTATGGAACTTCTTCATTAATATGTAATGCAGTACTTGCGGTTATTATATTTGGCATTGATAAAAGCTATATAAACTTTGCGACTATCGCTACTTTATTTATACCTGGATATACTGCTGATTTTGTAATATACACTTTAGGAAATATTTTAAATATTAACAATACAATATTTTTTAATCAAGTAATAATTTCTTTATTAAGTGGCGTGGTTTTAAGTATAGGGATCGTAATTTATATAAATCAAAATTTAGGAATGGGCGCTTTTGATGCAATTTCTGAACTAATTTCTGCTAAAAAGGGGATAAAGTTTTCAACAGTGAGAAGATCTATGGATCTTTTTATGTTAGTCCTTGGATATTTGTTAGGTGGATTAGTGGGAATAGGAACTTTATATTTAGGGTTAACTACTGGAAGTTTAATTTCTTATATGCGTAAATTATTAGACAGATTTAGTAAAAAAAGATATGAATACAATTCTTAGCTTAAGTAAATTTCAATCAAAAAAGAGGCCTTAAAGCCTCTTTTTTGATCATTAATTTTAGGGAGAAAATTAATTGTTTGTCTGTATTATAGACTGAAATGAAATCGCTTACATTTCGGGAACGATTTCCTTATCGCTCAAAAACATTTTACCTAATATTTACTTTTATGTCAATAGTTAATTTTTAAAAAGCTAAAACTCTTTAATTCATTGGTAATACAGGTCTTAAAAGAAAAGTATAATAAAAAGGCTAAAAATTATGTAAAATAAATATAAAATTTTTAGATATAAATGTGATAAAGTATAGTAAATAAAAGAAA
Organism: uncultured Peptoniphilaceae bacterium; assembly: GCA_964461305.1. Classification (GTDB taxonomy): domain Bacteria; phylum Bacillota; class Clostridia; order Tissierellales; family Peptoniphilaceae; genus Neofamilia. The sequence continues at coordinate 73,362 of CAYWTV010000004.1, read as the reverse complement.
ACGATTTCAAAAGATTTTACAAAAAGTTTAAAATTTTGTAACTATTCTTATCTTTATTATTATTCGGGTATAATATAAAATGGATTATATAATATATTAAAAGGATGATGTAAATGTCAAATATAGATATAGAAGAAGAAAAAAAACGACAACAGCTAAGGAAAGATTTAGAAAAGTATAAAAAAATGGAGAGGGATGAAGAAATAAAAAACTCCCTTGAAGTTATAGGTAATTCTTTACTTTCAGGTTTAGCAAGTGTTACGAATCTTTCGGCCCATGCTTTAGAAAGTGCAGTCACAAAAGCTAAGGAGTCAAATAAAAAAACCATGTCTTCAGAAGCAGACCAAATAAAAGATAGACTCGCCCTGAGAAAGAAACAAGAAGTACTAAAACAATACAAAAAAGTCGAAAAGAAACAAAAACGAAAAAAAAATAAAATGAAATCCAATGCATTTTTAATGGGATTTTTAGTTTCTATGGGGTTGTTATCTGTAGTTTTATCTAGTCCTACTTGGATGAATTTAGTATTTAGTTTTCTTATAGGTTCTTCAGCTAGTTTTGTAACTGGAAAAGTTTACAATCCAAGAAAGGAAGTTCCGGGAATCGATGTTAAGGAAATAGAACATTCTGAGAGATTTATAGACTTAATGAAAAAGGCAAATATCCATTTAGATAAGATTTATGGATGTGTAGAAAACTCAAAAGACCCTGAAATAAGAGAGCAAAGTTCGAAACTTTACGAAAGAGGGATCCAAATAGTAGAATATATTCAAGGTCATCCTGACAAATTAATGAAGGGAAGTAGATTTTTGACTTATTATTTGGAAACTGCTTCAAATATTTGCAGTAGATATAGTGAATACTGTGAAAATTCTAATAATTACAAAAACGACGATGAAGTTACAGAAAGTGCCAAAAGGGCAATGATACTATTAGAAAATGCCTTTGACAAAGAGTTCGATAAATTAATGGAAGATGACATTATAGATTTGGAAACAGATGTAAAAGTATTAGAAAATTCCATGAAATGGGACAATTACATGGACTAGGAGGATATGATGGATTATAAAAATATTAGTCTTGAAGATTTAGCAAAAAGCAGCACAAAACAAGAAGAAACCCAATTAGATGTACAACAAGAAACTGAAATAATTGAGGAGAAAGTCGAAACTTTAACTCCACAAGAAAGGGAGAAAGTAGATAAAATAAAAAGTGAAATCAACTTAACGGATTCGGCTTTATCCATAGAATACGGAGTTGGAGCTCAAAAAACCCTTTCAGAATTTTCTGGAAGTATTTTGGCAAATGTTAGAAATAAAGATAGCGGCGAAATTGGAAACTTACTAACTGATTTAATGGGAGAGATTAAATCTTTAGAAATAGACGAATTAGGGGAGAAAAAAGGCTTTTTTGCTAATTTGCCTTTTGTTAAAGGTGTTGAAAAGAAAATGGACAACATCCTTAGACAATACGACACTGTGGAAAATTCCATAGACAAAATAGAGCTGCAACTAGAAACAGCTAGAACTGGATTAGTAAAAGACATTGCAATATTTGACCAACTTTATGAAAAGAACTTAGATTACTTTAAAGACTTGCAGTTTTATATATTGGCAGGGGAAGAAGTTGTTGAAGAAACTAGAAACGAAGTTCTACCTAGACTTAGACAAGAAGCTATTGATTCTGGGGAGCAAATGGATGCTCAATTAGTAAAGGACTTTGAAGATACTTTAAACAGATTCGAAAAGAAAGTCCACGATCTAAAACTATCAAAGACAATGGCGATTCAATCTGCACCACAAATAAGACTTATTCAAAATAACGACAAATTATTAGTTGATAAAATTCAAACTGCAATATTAAACACTATACCTCTATGGAAAAGTCAAGTTGTAATAGCACTAGGACTTCACAATCAACAACAAGCCTTAGAGTTACAAAGGGAAGTTTCAAACACAACAAATGAGCTACTAAGAAGAAACTCAGAACTTTTAAAAGACAACACAAAAGCAGTTTTAGAAGAGTCTGAAAGGGGAATTATAGATTTAGAAACCCTTCAAAAAGTAAACGAGGATTTAATTACTACAATAGAAGATGGTATAAATATCCAAAGGGAAGGTAGACAAAAGAGACTTTTAGCTGAACAAGAACTTTTGAGACTTGAAAACAATTTAAAAGAAACACTTATGAAAAATTACAGGGAAGAAAATGAACAAATAGGACGCTTAGAACGAAAGAGTAGAGATGAATAAATTACACACATTAGAAAAAAATAAAATATTGGCCCTAGTATCACTTGTATCCATGGTGGTACTAGGCTTTTTTGTAACAAACATAGAAGGTGGACTTTTTGGAGAGGAGAAGATTTATGAATTAATGGGAGGAGCCTATAGGACTCCTATAATTTTAAGCTTTTCGAAATTTTTAGCCTTTATTGGATCTGCAAAAGTCTTAGTTCCAGTTATAATCTTAGCAGTAGTAATAGGATATTATAAAAAGAAGAAAAACTTAGTTGTAGGATTGATACTTTCTTCCTTGGGAGTATTTATATTAAATTCAGTGACTAAATTATTTTTTCAAAGACAAAGGCCTATTGATTTTATGCTAATGGAAGAGGTGACTACATCATATCCAAGTGGCCATACCATGACAAATACTTGCTTGTATTTGTTTTTGGCATATTATTTATCTAGGTATGTATATCCCAATCAAAAAAAACTCATATATTTTATTGCCATTTTATGTTCATTTCTAATGGGTTTTAGCAGGGTGCATTTGGGAGTTCACTACTTTAGTGATGTAGTTGGAGGATTTTTAGGGGCTTATGGATTTTTTATAATTACAGTCCTTGCAGTTGAAAAGGCAAATGTTGATAAAAAATGGTAACAATAAATTGAAATTAAGGTATCAATAAGATATAATTGTCTTATTATTTTATGGAGGTATATATGGGAGATTACGGAGGTTCCGGTAGTATTTGGCCGCAAATATTATTAATTATTATTCTTACAGCATTAAATGCTATATTTGCGGCGACAGAAATGGCAGTTGTTTCTTTAAATAGAAACAAAGTTAGTCAAATGGCAGAAGAAGGCAACAAAAAGGCAAAAACTCTTTTAGGGTTAATGGATGATCAAACTAGATTTTTATCTACTATTCAAGTAGGTATTACTTTTGCAGGGTTCTTATCAAGTGCATCTGCTTCAACTACTATGGCAAGTGGACTTGGACAGACTCTTACAAGTTTAGGTATTCCACAAGGACAAAGTGTAGCCGTACTTATTATTACGCTTATTATTTCTTATATTTCCCTTGTTTTTGGGGAGCTTGTTCCTAAGAGAATAGCTTTACAAAACTCTGAAGGAGTAGCAACATCAGTTGCAGGATTTATTAATTTTGTTTCAATAGCCTTAGGCCCCTTTGCAAGATTTTTATCCATGTCTACAAAATTTGTCCTAAAGATTTTAGGAAAATACTCAGAAGACATTGAAGAAAAAATTTCAGAGGAAGAATTAAAATCATACATTAGTGTAAGTCAAGAACAAGGAGTTATTAATTCTCAAGGTAAGGATATGATGATAAATATCTTTGAGTTTGACGATAGTGCTTCTTATGAAATTATGACACCTAGAACTGAACTTTTTATGGTTTCTTATGAAGGATTTGGACTTGAATCTGTCAGCAGAATTTTAACTAGTGGACATTCTAGAGTGCCAATATATGGAGAAAATAAAGACGACGTAGTAGGTATTGTTTATGTTAAAGACTTATTTGTTGAGCTAGAAAAAAATAACTACCAATCTATAGATGTGGATAATGTAATGAAAGAGCCTTACTTTGTCCCAGAGTCTAAAAAAATCGATCAGCTTTTATTTGAACTTCAAAACACAAAAAACTATGTGGCTTTATTAGTAGACGAATACGGAGGAATATCTGGTTTAGTTACTATTGAGGATATAGTTGAAGAAATTGTAGGAGAAATTGAAGATGAATACGATGTGGACATGGATAGAATTGATAAAGTTGGGGAAAATCAATATATTATCGCAGGACACGTGGAATTAAAAACTATAAACGATAAACTTTTTACAAATATAGATAGCGAAAACAGCGAAACTATCGGTGGATATGCAGTTGAAAAACTAGGGTATTTTCCAGAAGAAACTTCCAATTCTCCTGTAATTTACGCTGATGAAACACATAAATTAAAGGTTTTAAAAGTAAATAACAAAAGAATCTCAGAAGTATTGTTGACAATATTAGATGATAACGATGAAAGTGAAAATGAATTGGACCCTGAAGAAAAACAATAGGATTTAGGGTCCTATTTTTATCTAATTTTCAAACAATATCACAATTCCTGTGTTATAATGAAGGATAGGTATGAAAACAAAATTAATAGAATTTAATTCTAATAGAGAAAATATCAATTTAATTAAAGAAACTATCCAATCTGGAGAGTTAATAGCTTTTCCCACTGAAACTGTTTACGGTTTAGGGGCAGATGGGCTTAATGAAGAAGCAGTTAAGAAAATATTTCAGGTAAAGGGAAGACCCCAAGACAATCCTTTAATACTTCATATAGAAAATATGGAAATGTTAAAAGAACTTGTAGAGGGAGATCTATCAAAGGCGAAGGATTTAATTGACAAATTCTGGCCTGGACCTTTAACATTGGTGCTAAAAAAAAGCAAGATTGTTCCTGAAATTATTACAGCAGGACTTGATACAGTGGCAATTAGAATGCCAAATAATGAAATTGCTTTGGAAATAATAAAAATATCCAATAGGCCAATAGCTGCTCCATCTGCAAATATTTCTGGAAGGCCTTCTCCAACAGATGCAAAAACCTGTATGGAGGATTTAGAAGGTAAAATTCCCCTTATAATAGATGGAGGAAATACTCTTGTGGGACTAGAATCTACAGTTTTAGACATTACTGGAGAAATTCCTACTATTTTAAGGCCTGGAGCTATAACTTTAGAAGACATTCAAGAGATTCTACCTAATGTGGTAGTAGATAAGGGTATTTTAAAATCAGGAGAAAAACCAAAATCCCCTGGCCAAAAATACAAACACTACGCACCAAAGGCAGAAGCTTACTTAATATCTGGAAGTTCCGATGTAGAAAAAGAAAGTAAGATTTACGAATTTTTAAAGAAAAACAAAGAAAAAAAAGTAAGTCTTATGGTTACATCTGAACTTTATAATAAAATAGATAATTTAAATCTGGAAATAATAGATTTAGGATCTAGGGATAATTTAGAAAAAATCGCTAGTGAAATCTTTAGGAGTTTAAGAACTTTAGATAAAAATCACGTAGATGTAATTTTGTGTGAAGAAATCACTAAAGAGGGAATTGGCCTTGCGATTATGAATAGATTGGAAAAATCAACTCAGAATAGACATATATAGGAGATGAAATCATGAAAATATCCATTGGAAGCGATCATGCAGGTTTTGAATTAAAGGAACATATAAAAAATTATATTACCGAAAAGGGATTTGAAGTAATAGATGAAGGTACTAATGGTACTGAATCTGTAGATTATCCAGACTTTGGAAAGGCTGTTGGAGAAAGAGTATCTAGCAAAGAAGCAGATTATGGAATAGCAATTTGTGGATCTGGAATAGGTATTTCAATAGCAGCAAATAAAGTAAAAAATATTAGATGTGCACTAGTAAATGAACCATTATCTGCCAAACTATCTAGAACTCACAATGATGCAAATGTAGTAGCCTTTGGATCTAGATTAATAGGAAATACCATGGCAGAAGAAATTGTAGATGTATTTTTATCTACTGATTTTGAAGGTGGTAGACATTGTAATAGAGTAGAAAAATTAGGATAAGGAGCTTTTTTATGTCAAAAGTAGTAGTATTTGATCATCCGCTAATTCAACACAAATTAACGGTACTAAGAAAAGAAGAAACAGGATCTAAAGAGTTTAGAGAGTTAGTTACTGAAATATCCACATTAATGGCTTATGAAGTAACTAGAGATTTAGAATTACAAGACGAAGAAATAACTACAGCTATGGGTGATAAAATAACATCCAAAATTATTTCAGGAAAAAAATTAGGAATTATCCCAATACTAAGAGCAGGATTAGGTATGGTAGATGGATTTTTAAACCTAGTTCCAACTGCAAAAGTAGGACACATTGGCTTATACAGGGATCCTGAAACATTAAAGGCTGTAGAATATTATTGTAAATTGCCATCAGATGTAACTGAGAGAACACTTTATTTAGTAGACCCAATGTTAGCTACAGGTGCTAGTTTAGTAGCTGCTATAGATATATTAAAAAAAGCTGGATGTAAAAATATAAAAAGTGTAAATTTAATTGCTGTACCAGAAGGTATAAAAAAAGTACAAGAAGCTCATCCTGATGTAGACATTTATGTAGCATCTATTGATGATTATTTAAATGACCATGCCTATATAATACCAGGTTTAGGAGATGCGGGAGATAGATTATTTGGAACAAAATAATTTTTAAAAAGGAAAATGTTAGATTATATAAAGATATTAGTATTCGCAGGAGCTGCTAGCTTTTTATTGACACCGGCAGCTAAAGTAATTGCACATAAAGTAAATGCTATTGATGTACCAAAAGATAATAGAAGAATGCATACGACACCGATTCCCAGATTAGGAGGACTTGCAATTTATGGTTCTATTATTTTATCCATCTTAGTTTTTCTATGGCCACTTTCTATTGAACTTCAAGCTATAATTTTTGGAGCAAGTGTAATAGTAGTTTCTGGATTTTTAGATGACACTAAAGGACTTTCTCCATCTATGAAGGTAATTTTTCAGCTTATAGCTGCTTTAATAGCAATATATGGAGGAATTAAAGTAGATTACATCTCTAACTTTTTAGGTGAAAGGGGAAGTATAATAAGCCTTGGAATTTTTAGCTATCCAATTTCAATTTTGTGGATAATAGGAGTGACTAATGCTATAAACCTTATAGATGGATTAGATGGACTTGCAGATGGAGTATCTGCAATAGCTGCCACAACCCTAGCTATCACATCATTTTTATTTGGAAATATAGAAATAGGAATAATTTGCTTAATTATAGCAGGGGCTTGTTTAGGATTTTTACCGTATAATTTCAATCCAGCTTCTATATTTATGGGAGATACTGGAGCGTTGTTATTAGGGTATTTATTTGCAGTAATTACCATAGAAGGAGTTCTTAAAACAGCAGCAACAGTAGCAGTTGTTGTTCCAGTTCTTATTTTAGGTTTGCCAATTTCAGATACACTTTTTGCCATAGTTAGAAGAACTATGAGTGGAAAGAGTTTTGCAGTTGCAGATAAGGGACATCTTCATCACAGGATTTTAAATTTGGGGTTTTCCATAAAAAAGACCGTACTAATACTATACTTACTTGCAATTATCTTAGGAGTTTTAGCAGTAGTTGTAAGCTTAATAGGCGGATTGTTTGGGAATTTATTGGCTCTAGGAATTATTATTATAATAATAATGGGTGCAAATAGAATAGGAATGTTTAGTGCAGATAATTAAGGAGAAAAAATGAAAGTACTTTGTATTTTTGGAACTAGGCCAGAAGCTATTAAAATGGCCCCAATTGTAAAAGAACTAAAAAAAGAAAAAGAAATTAAAACAGTAGTTTGTGTAACAGGACAACATAGACAAATGCTAGATCAAGTTTTAGAAGTTTTTAATATAGAACCTGACTATGATTTAGATATTTTTAAACCAGGTCAAAGTTTAACAGATATAACAGTAAATTCCATTTCTGGAATCGAAAAAGTATTAGAAAAGGAAACTCCTGATGTTTTACTAGTTCAAGGAGACACTACAACTGTATTTTCTGGAGCCTTAGCTGCATTTTATCAAAAAATAAAAATAGGTCACGTAGAAGCCGGACTTAGAACTGGAAACTTATATTCCCCATATCCAGAAGAGGCAAACAGAAAGCTTGTAGGAGTTCTTACAGATTTTCACTTTTGTCCAACTGAGAAAAACAGACAAAACCTAATTGAAGAAGGTTATAGTGATGAAAAAATTTATATAACAGGAAATACTGTTATAGACGCCCTAAAATACACAGTAGATGATAACTACGTTTTTTCTCAAGAAGAGTTAAACAATATTGACTATGAGAATAAAAAAGTGATTTTACTTACATCCCACAGAAGAGAAAACATTGGAAAACCAATGGAAGACATTTTTTCAGCAATTAGGGACGAGATAAAAGATAGAGAAGATGTTCAAGTAATTTTCCCAATCCATTTAAATCCGAAGGTAAGAGAAATAGCCTACGAAGTATTTAAAGATTGGGATAAAATTCAATTTGTAGAACCTTTAGATTATGTTCCATTTACTAATTTAATGAATAAAGTCTATTTAGTAATGACAGACTCAGGTGGAGTTCAAGAAGAAGGACCATCCCTAGGAAAACCTATTTTAGTTTTAAGAAACGAAACTGAAAGGATGGAAGGAGTTCATGCTAAAACTGCTAGATTAGTTGGAACTGACTATAACATCATTAGAGAAAACTTAAAAGAACTTTTAGAAAATGAGGACGTATACAAAGAAATGGCCCAAGCAAAAAATCCATACGGAGACGGCTTTGCTTCAGAAAAAATAGTAAAAATAATTAAAGAAAACTTTAAATAAATAACTTTTGATATTTTTGTAGATTGGACTGACTTTTTGTCAGTCTTTTTTTTGTTAAGTTTAAGTTAAAAAGTTGTAATAATTATTACAATTTGAAAATATAACAGACAAAGTATTTTTTCTTTAGTATAATAGTTTTGTGAAATATTTAGAAAATTATTTAGAAAATTTAAAGAAAAATTTAAATATAGATTTATTGGGAGTAGTTGAATCTAAAAAACTAGATGAAATTAAAGAAAAAATTGTCTCCAATAGAAATCTAGGATATTATACAGAATTTGAAAGTGAAGATATTGATTCTAGGATCGACCCCAGTATTCACTTAGAAAACTCTAAATCCATATTTGTTATAGGAATGTCTTATATTTGGGATGAAAATGATTTTGGAAAGTTTTTAATTAGTAATCACTCTAGGGGCATAGACTACCATAGGGTATTAAGAAAAAAACTGGAAGAGTTAAAATTAGAACTCAGTAAAGATTATTCTTTTAATTCTTATATTCAGGTTGATTCAGGGGATTTGTATGAAAAAGAACTGGGAAGGCTTGCTGGTTTTGGTTATTTAGGTAAAAACTCTCTTCTTATTAATAAAGATTATGGTAGTTATATTTTTTTGGGGATTTTAGTTACAGATATAGACCTAAAAAAGTATTCCACACCAGTAGAGGGAAGCTGTGGAAGTTGCGACAAATGTGTAAAAAGTTGTCCTTCTAAATGTATTTTAAATAACTACAAAATAGATTCTAGTATTTGTCACTCTTATTTAACTCAAAGTAAGTTTGATTCTTTAGAGACTAAAAATATACGTTACTCCTATGGTTGTGATATTTGTCAAAGGGTTTGCCCAAAAAATTATTCTATTATAATAAATAAAAATGAAGAATTTAGACCAAAAATTCACTATTTTGATTATAATAATATTAAACAGATGAGTAACAAAGGTTTTAAGAAAAAATACAAGGATTTTTCTTTTTCTTGGGTTGGTAGGAAAATAATTCTTAGAAATATGGATTATATAAAAGAAAGAGGATAATATGTACGTAGGTATTTTAGAAGTAAATGTAAAAATAATTGATGCTTTTAATTTAAAGGACAAAAGACAAGTATTAAGGTCTGTTTTTGATAGAGTTAGAAGAAAACTGGACTTTTCACCTGGTGAAGTTGGTGATGAGGATATGATTAATTTATCTACTTGGGGCTTTAGTTGTGTTTCTAATTCCTATTCCCATGTTGAAAAGAGATTAAATACTTTAGTAAATTTTTTAGAAGACGATTATAGATTTGAAATATTAGAAGTAAGGCGTGAAATTATTTAATGTTGTTAAGTAAAAATGAAATAAATGAAGTACTAAATATACTAGATGAAACTTATCCAGATGCAAAGGCAGAACTAGATCATACTAATGCCTTTGAAATGTTATTAGCTACGATTTTATCTGCCCAGTGTACAGATGTAAGGGTAAATATGATTACTAAAGATTTATTTAAAGTAGTTAAAACTCCTGAAGATGCACTAAATTTAGGTTTTAATAAGTTAAGTGAAATTATAAGGCCTTGTGGTTTTTTTAATACGAAAACAAAAAACATTTTAAAAACCTGTGAGATTTTAATAAATGAACACAACTCACAAGTTCCAGATAATAAAGAAGACTTAGTAAAGCTTCCTGGTGTAGGAAGAAAAACTGCAAATGTAGTTTTAAGTGTTTGCTTTGGAGTAGATGCAATAGCAGTTGATACTCACGTATTTAGAGTTACAAATAGATTGGGTATAGTTAAAGAAAAGAACGTGGAAGATACAGAAGATTCTTTAATGGAAAGAATTGAAAAAAATAAATGGTCTAAATCCCATCACTTATTTATTTTCCATGGTAGAAGAACTTGTAAAGCTAGAAACCCTCAATGTGAAGTTTGTACAGTAAGGGATTACTGTGTATATTATAAAGAGTTATTAAAGTAGGTGATTTTGTGAAAAAAGTTTTAATTGGACTAGTAATATTTGTGTTAACAATAAGTTTAATAGTAGGTGGAACTTATATAACATACGACAATATTGTAAATATAGATACAATTTACAAGGGAATTTCAGTAAACGGTGTAGATGTATCAAATTTAACAGAAGAAGAGGCACTAAAAAAAGTAATAGCAGAAGATTCAAAAAAAGACCAAGAAGTGAAATTATTATATAATGATTATGAATTTGTTTATAGCTATGAAAATTTAGGATATAACCCTGACTATAAAACAGGAGTTAAAGAGGCTTTTGATTATGCAAAAGAGGGTTCTCCTGGAGAAAGGTTCTTAATGGTAACTGATTTAAATTCAAAGCCAATAGATATAGAAGTCAAAGGTGAATTTAAAGAAGAAAATGTTAATGAAGTTATTGCTCACTTAAATAATGTAATTTCTTATCAACCTGTAAATGCTAGTTTTTCCGTTGTTAATGATGAGGTTATTATTAACAGCGAACAACCTGGTTATAGAGTTGATAATGACAAAACTAGAGAGACAATAATGAGCTCAGTTAATAAAAATGAACCTATAAATGTAGTAGTTGACGAGTTAGCCCCTGAAATAACAACAGAGTTATTTTCAGCTTTAAAGGGAGATATTGGAAACTTCTCTACAAATTATGCATCTAGTATTCCAAATAGAAAAGAAAATATTAAATTAGCAGCAAGATTAATAGATGGAACAGTAATAATGCCTGGACAGCAAATCTCTTTTAATGAAGTTATAGGTGAAATAAGTGCAAATACAGGATTTTTACCTGCAACTGTTATATTAGATGGAGAGTATGATACTGGAACAGGTGGAGGAATTTGCCAAGTTTCTACTACTTTATACAATGCAGCTGTTAGGGCTGATTTGAAAATAGACGAAAGAAGAAATCACTCTAGACCAGTAAACTATGTACCAATGGGAATGGATGCCGCAGTGGCAAGTGGATTGTTAGATTTAAAAATAACTAATCCCTTTGATTTTCCTGTATATATAAAGGCGAAAGCAGATAATTCTGACATAGCATTTTCTATAGTAGGAGACACTGACAAGAAAAACTATGATGTTGAATTAGTTTCTGAAAGGGCAGCAGTTCTTTCAAATAAGACAAAAAATCAATATACCAGCGCCCTTCCTCAGGGTAGCACAGAAGTGGCCCAAAGTGGATATACTGGTTATAGTTATTCAAGTTATAAAATAAAAAGTAAAGACGGAGAAGTAATATCAAGGGAAGATTATTTATCAAGCCATTATCCTTCTAGAGATACTATAATAAACATTGGAACTGGACTTACTCCTTAAATATAACTTAATAAAAGCGTAAAAACAAAAAGACCCCACTACTTAAAAAGTAGTGGGGTCATTTTTAAATTAGTCTAATGGTGAGAATTGATCTTTTTCTACACCGCAAAGTGGACAAACGAAATCTTCTGGTAGATCTTCGAAAGCTATACCAGCTTCTAAATCATACTCAGGAGCTCCTATTTCAGGATCATAAATCCATCCACATGCATCGCATACGTATTTTTGCATACTCATTTTACCTCCTAATAAGATAGTGTATATTTACCCAAAATTAATTAAGTACAAACATTACTTTTCTTCTGGCGCAAAGAAACTCTTTGACGCTCCACAAACTGGACAAACCCAGTCTTCTCTAATATCTTCGAATTCAGTTCCAATATCTACTTTACCGTCTGGGTCTCCAAAAGCTGGATCGTAAACATAACCACAAGGTCCACAAATATATTTCATAACATCCTCCTATTTATTCGTTACTTATATTTTACACCAAAATCCCAATAAATAAAAGCCTGATAATTTTTGATCTTTGTTTAAAGAGAAAATATTACGGGTATTATTTTTAAAAGATAGATAAAATATAATAAAGTATTAATTATTTGGGTATATAGAATTATGAAAATATATATAAATAAATATTTAAGATAAAAAAATAAGTATTAGAGAGATGGGTTTTTTATGGAATATCATTTTTGTGGATGTGTAAAAAGTGATTTAGATAAAATTAAATATTTTGTTGACAGTAGAATTGAAGATTTAAATAGATATATTGTGGATGATGCGAGATTATTTGAAATTAAACTTATAGTAAATGAGCTTATAATTAATGGAGCAATTCACGGAAATGAAATGTCTAACAAAAAATCAGTATATTTAAATATTGATTTTCAAAACGACATGCTTCTTATTAGGGTAAGAGATGAAGGAGACGGAATAGAATTTGACGAAAGTGAATACGATCCTTCAAAAATGAACTCTCACGGTAGGGGTTTAGTTTTAGTTAACGGATTAGTTGATAAGCTAGAAATGGAAAAAAATATTATCCGCGCAATTATCAATTTTTAAATATATTAATAATTTTATTATTTACGAGATTACTAAATTAGTAATCTTTTTTTTTGGTTGTAATTTAAATTAAACTTTAGTGAAATATTATATAAATTCTTGACATACAATACCTAAAAAATTATAATATAAATAAATTATATAAAATAATTTAATAAAATATATTAAGAGGTGTAATAATGTTTGAAAAATTAAGAGATTTAATTGTAGAAAATTTAGGTGTAAGTGAAGAGGAAGTTACGAAAGAAGCTAATTTAATAGATGATTTAGGTGCAGATTCTCTAGATGCTGTTGAGTTATCAATGGCAATTGAAGATGAATTTGGAGTAGCTATTGAAGATGAAGAGTTTCAAAAACTAGCAACAGTTGGAGATATTCTAAAAGCTATTGAAGAGAATAAATAAATCGTCATGAATATTAAAGATATTAAAGCTATATTTGATTTATTTGAAAATAGCAAAGCTTCTAAAGTAGAAATTCAAGAAGACAATCTTAGAATATTTTTAGAAAAGGGTGTAGATAATAATATCAACACCCTTTCAAATAATGTAGAACCTGTTGTAATTAATAAACCAAAGGAAGTTGAGATTATTGAAGAGTCAAATTCTTCAAATCACTTGGTTAAAGCTCCTTTAGTTGGAACTTTTTACAGGTCTCCATCTCCAGATGAAAAACCTTTTGTTGAAATTGGAGATCAAGTTACAATAGGCCAAACTCTATGTATTGTGGAAGCTATGAAAATGCTAAATGAAATTAAATCATCTGTAAAGGGAAAAGTAGTAAGTATTTTTCCAGAAAATGATACTTTAGTTGAGTTTGATGCAAACTTAATTGAAATTGAGGAAGATTAATGTTAAAAAGAGTTTTAATTGCCAATAGAGGCGAAATTGCCATTAGAATCATTAGAACTTGTAGGGAAATGGGAATTGAAACTGTTGCCGTTTATTCTACAGAGGACAAAGAGCAACTTCACGTCAGTATGGCAGATTTTAGTATATGTATAGGCAAGGCAAGGAGTAATGAAAGTTATTTAAATATTAATAACATTATTACTGCTGCAAAAAAACTAAATTGCGATGGAATTCATCCAGGATATGGATTTTTATCTGAAAATGCAGATTTTGCAGATTTGGTAGAATCTGAAGGGATAAAATTCATTGGCCCAAAGGGAAAAGTAATAAGGCTAATGGGAGAAAAGTCCAACGCAAGAGAACTAATGATTAAAAGTGGAGTTCCTGTAGTTCCAGGTTCTACTGGAGTTGTAGAGGATTTAGATGATGCAAAAGAAATTATAAATCAAATAGGTCTTCCAGTTTTAATTAAAGCTTCTAATGGCGGCGGCGGTAGAGGTATGAGGGCGGTTTATAATACTGATGAAATAGAAAATGCGTTTTTAAGTGCTAAAAACGAAGCCCTTTCTGCCTTTGGAAATGATGATATGTATATTGAAAAATTAATAGTTGAACCTAAACACATAGAGTTTCAAATTTTAGCAGATAAATTTGGAAATGTGGTTCACTTAGGGGAAAGGGAATGTTCTATCCAAAGAAAAAATCAAAAGATGATTGAAGAATCTCCTTCTACTTTTTTGAGCCCTGAACTGAGAAGAGAGATGGGAGAAGTTTCCATAAAAGCTGCAATAAGCTGCAATTATGAAAATGCTGGTACTATAGAATTTATCGTAGACAAAGACAAAAATTACTATTTTATAGAGATGAACACTCGAATTCAAGTTGAACATCCTGTAACTGAGATGGTAACTGGAATTGATTTAATTAAGGAGCAATTAAAAATCGCCAGTGGACTAAAGCTTTCTAAAACCCAAGATGAAATAAAATTAGAAGGTCACGCTTTAGAAATAAGAGTAAATGCTGAAAATGAACTAGATGATTTTAAGCCTTCAGCTGGAAAGGTTGAATTTTTCCTTCCTCCAATGGGCTTTAAAACAAGATTTGACTCTTATTTATATAGCGGATGTAGGGTTTCTCCTTATTACGATTCTATGATTGGAAAAATCATTGTTCACGGAGATAATAAATTAGACGCAGTTAGAAGAATGAGAAGGGCAATTGAAGAGACTATTATTTCAGGAGTATCCACAAATTTAGGAATCCAATATGCCATCTTACATGACCCTGTTTATTTAAGGGGGAATTTTAGCACTAGTTATATTCAAGAAAGACTAGACTACTTACTGGAATCTATAAAAAGTGTAGGTGAATAATTTTGGAGAATTTAAGTAAAAGAAGCTCACTTTTGTCTTTTATAAAAAAAAGAAGAGAAGGCAGGGAAAAAGAAAAGTCTTTTGTAACTTGTGAAAGTTGCAATGAAAAAATTTCCCAAGAGATCTTTAGAAAAAATTTTAATGTATGTCCAAAATGTAACTTCCATAGCTATCTTCATACTAAAGATAGATTGGAATTAATTTTTGATGAATATAAAATAATTAGCGAAAAACCAAAATACGACAATCCAATTGATTTTAAAGGATATAGGGAAAAGCTAAAGGAAAATAAAGAAAAATCAAACTTAAGGGAAGGGCTTACTTGTGCAAGAGGAAAAATAAATGGAAACGATGCTGTAGTAATTATACTTGACCGAGGATTTTTAATGGGAAGTATGGGTTCTTACGTAGGAGAAGAAATCACTAAAGCCTTTGAATTTGCCACAAAAAAAAGACTTCCAGTAATAGCATTTACTGCTAGTGGGGGAGCTAGAATGCAAGAGGGAATTATTTCTTTAATGCAAATGGCTAAAACATCCAATGCAGTTAGAGAGCATTCGAATGCAAATCTTCTTTTTATAAATGTTTTTACTCACCCTACAACTGGTGGAGTTACTGCTAGCTTTGCTTCTCTTAGTGATATATCCCTTTCTGAACCAAAAGCATTAATAGGTTTTGCAGGACCTAGAGTTATAAAACAAACAATCGGACAAGAACTTCCAGAAGGTTTTCAAAGGGCAGAATTTCAAGAAGACCACGGATTTTTAGACTTAGTAGTACAAAGAAAAGAACTTAAAAACAAATTATCAAAAATATTGAGTTTGCATTGAGGTAAAAATGATTCAAACTATAGAAAAAGAATTTTATAAACTTAAATCAGAATACGACCATGCTTCTTTAAAGGAGCAGGATAAAATAAATAAAGAAATAGAATCACTATTAAAAAGACAGAAAAAGATCTTAGAACCCTACGATAGGGTTTATTTAGCACGTCACAAAAATCGCCCTAAGGCTGATGAAATTATAAGTGAATTGATAGAAAACCCCATATACTTAGCTGGAGACAGATTCTTTGGTGAGGACCATTGTTTAATAGGCGGGATTGGAACCTTTCAAGGTAAACCAGTAACTTTTTTGGGAACTAAAAAAGGCCAAAATTTAGAAGAGAATCTAAAAACTAATTTTGGAATGCCAAATCCCGAAGGCTATAGAAAAGCCATTAGACTAATGAATCAAGCAAATAAATTTAAAAGACCAATTATCACCTTTATTGACACCTCTGGAGCATATCCAGGTATAGGTGCCGAAGAAAGGGGACAAGGGGAAGCTATCGCTAGATGCATAATGAACTCCTTTAATCTTACAGTACCAATCATTTCAATAATTACTGGAGAAGGTGGAAGTGGTGGAGCCCTAGCTTTGGCAGTTGGAAACAGTGTAGTTATGTTTGAAAATTCCATTTACTCTATTTTATCTCCTGAAGGATTTTCTTCCATAGTTTGGAAGGATCCATCTAGATCCAAAGAAGCAAGTGAAATCATGAAAATTACAGCTAAGGATTTAATGGATTTGAAAGTTATTGACAAGATAATTGAAGAGGATATCTCCTTTGAAAAGGAATATTTTAAAGAAAATATAAATAGATTGAGAACTTATTTAAAGGAAGAGGTTTTTAAATTATCTAGAACAAACGGAAGAAGACTTCAAGATGAAAGAATTAAAAAATTTAGGGGGATGGGCATTTAATGGGACTAAGAGTAATTAAAATAAATGATTATGTACCATCAAAAGTATTTAAAAATGAAGATTTTGAAAAAATAATAGATACTTCAGATGAATGGATAAAATCTAGAACAGGTATTGAACAGAGACATTTTGTAGAAAATGAAGATACATCGGATTTGGCCTTGAAAGTAGCAGAGAAATTTAAAGAAGAAGATTTATCTAAGGTAGATGTTATCCTTGTTGCTACATTTACTCCAGATTACATTACACCTTCCATAGCATCTTTAATTCAAAAGGAATTAGATATTAAGGAAGATACTATTGCTTTTGACTTTAACATGGCTTGTAGTGGATTTGTAGCAGGATTAAAGGTATTAGATTCTATGTTAGAAAGTAATAGAAGAGGTATTATAATCGGAGCAGAAACCATATCTAAAGTTTTAGATTTTTCAGATAGAAAAACTTCAATTTTATTTGGTGATGGAGCGGCTGGAGTTTTAGTAGAAAAAAACGACGAGGAAATGTTTTTTGACATAGGTTCTAGAGGAGATTGTGAAGTGTTAGTAGCTTTTGGAGAAACTTCTCAAAAAAAGGATAATAAGAAACTTTTCATGGAAGGAAAGGAAGTTTTTAGATTTGCAACTGCAATTTTAACCCAATCTTTAAATACAACTTTGGAAAAATACAAAATAGACATAGAAGAAATTGATTATTTTGTTTTTCATCAAGCAAATAAGAGAATTATTGAACATGTCAGAAAGAAATTTAAGCTACCAGAAGAAAAAATCTTTATGAATTTGCAAAAATTCGGAAATACATCTTCTGCTAGTATTCCTTTAGCCTTAAAGGAAATGAGTGACAAGAACATATTAAAAGAAAATGATAGAGTTTTTCTATCAGGTTTTGGTGGAGGCTTAAGTTGGGCTTCTACAATTATAAAATGGTAGGTAAAAATGAAATTAAATAAATTAATAAATACAAAATACCCTGTAATTCAAGGGGGAATGGCTAATATTGCCACTGCAGAGTTAGCAGCTAGTGTATCTAATGCTGGAGGATTAGGCCTTATTGCTTCAGGGGGATTAAATCCAGAAAAACTAAGGGCTGAAATTATAAAGGTTAGAGAACTTACTGATAAACCCTTTGGAGTAAATTTAATGTTACTAACTACATTTGCAGATGAAATGGCAGATTTGTTAGTGGAGATGAAAGTTCCCGTTATTACAACTGGAGCTGGAAATCCTAGTAAATATATAGACATGTGGAAAAATAACGGTTCTGTAGTTATACCTGTAGTTCCAAATCCTACTTTAGCTGTTAAAGTGGAAAAGTTAGGCGCAGATGCAGTAATAGCTGAAGGTACTGAAGCTGGTGGCCATGTGGGAGAGATGACTACACTTACATTAATTCCTCAAGTCAAGGACAAGGTAAGTATTCCTGTAATAGCAGCAGGAGGAATAGCTTCTGGAAAACAAATATTAGCAGTAGAGTCCTTAGGTGCAGACGGAATTCAAATAGGAACTATATTACTTGCATCAGAAGAATGTCCTATTCACGATAATTATAAGGAAAAAATAATAAAATCTAAAGATACCCACGTAACTGTAATAGGTAGAATTGGCGGCTTACCAACTAGAGTACTGAGAAACAACATGACTAACGAATACATTTCCAAAGAAAAAGAAGGCTGGGACAAAGTTCAGCTAGAAATGTTTACTATGGGGGCTTTAAAAAAAGCCGTATTTGAAGGAGATATGAAAGACGGATCTATTATGGCAGGTCTTGTAGTAGGTCAGGTTAATGAAATAAAATCAGTGGAAAATATAATAAAAGACTTATTTGCTGAATACGAAGCTGAGAAGGAGAAAATGTGTGAAACCATTAAAAATAGGTAGATTTACAATGGACGTGCCTATAGTCCAAGGTGGAATGGGAGTTGGTGTATCCCTTGGAAATTTAGCGGGAAATGTAGCTAAATGCGGGGGAGTTGGAACTATTTCTTCAGTGGGAATCGGATTTAATGAAGAAGATTATTATAAAAACCCCCTTGAATCAAATAAAAAAGCCTTAAAAAAACAAGTAGACAAAGCTAGAAAAATATCAAATGGCAATGGAATGATTGCACTAAATATTATGCAAGCAATTTCTGACTTTGAAGAATTTACTAAATACGCCATTACTACTGGAATTGATGCTTTAGTAGTTGGAGCTGGTCTACCACTAAAACTTCCAAAACTATTAGAAAATTCTGATGTTTTACTAGCTCCTATCGTTTCAAGTAAAAGGGCTTTAGATGTTTTAATAAGATCTTGGACGAAAAAATTCGACAGATTACCAGATTTTGTGGTTTTAGAAGGAAAAGGCGCTGGCGGACATTTAGGTTATTCAATAGAGGAACTTCAAGGAAAAGATGACCTTGAAGAAAGGCTTTTAGAAATTTTAAAATTTAGAGAAGAAAAAAACTATAACTTTCCTATAATAGTAGGAGGAACTATAAATAGCCCAGAAGATGTTAAGAAGTTTTTAGATTCAGGAGCAGATGGAGTACAAGTGGGAACGAGATTTATAGCAACCCACGAGTGTGATGCCCATGAGAATTTTAAAAATGCTATTGTAAATGCTACTGAAGATGATTTAGAAATTGTATACAGTCCAGTTGGAATGCCAGGAAGAGCAATAAGAAACAACTTTATAAAAAGAGTATCTGAAGAAGGAAGAATTAAACCTACAAAGTGTACTAATTGTTTAGTTCCATGTAATCCTAAAGAAACAAAATACTGTATTAGTGAAGCTTTAATGAAGTCTGTCAGAGGAGATGTGGATAACGGACTTATTTTTTCTGGATCTGGAGTAAAGGATATAAATAAAATTCAAAGTGTATGTGAAGTTATAGAGTATTTAACTAGGGAGTTAGATTAATGATTAGTATATTATTTTCAGGACAGGGAAGCCAACAGGAAAACATGGGTGGAGATTTTTATGAAAAGTACGAATTTTCTAAAAACTACTACGATAATTTAGAATCAGACCTTAAAGATTTAATTTTAAAGGGAGATTTAGAAACCTTATCTAAGACTAAGAACACCCAACCTGCACTAATTTCCTATCAAACGATGGTAAGCGAACTTTTAAAAAATGAAAATGTGAAATTCGATTATACAGCAGGATTAAGTATTGGAGAATACGCATCCCTTGCACATTCCAATGTAATTTCTTCTAATGAGGCCATAGAAATAGCAAAAATTAGAGGTGGATTAATGGAAGAAATTGGTGAAAAACTAAATTCAAAAATGGTGGCAGTTATTGGGATGGATAAAATTGATATTGAAAATATTCTATCGGAAGTTTCCAATGAGAAATCAAAGGGAGAAATTTCAAATCTAAATTGTCCAGGACAAATTGTCGTATCTGGCGAAACAGAAGCTATAGAAAGATTTATAAAACTTGCAGATGACAAAGCTAGAAGGATTATTCCCATAAATACATCTGGACCATTTCACACTTCATATTTAAAACCTGTGGAAGAAAAATTAAGGGAAGTTTTATCTAATTTTGAATTTAAAGAAGAACAAACTAAAGTAGTTTACAACCTATTAGGTAGAGAAAGAAAATCTGATGAAAACCCAGTGGAAATCATGGCAAAACAAGTTTCAAATACCGTAAGATTTCAAGAATCAATTGAATATCAAATTGAAAAGGGAGTAGATACCTTTGTGGAAGTTGGATTTGGAAATGTCTTAAAGGGGTTTGTTAGGAAAATTGATAAAACTAAAAAGGTATATGTAATAGATTCAGTAGAATCCTATGAGAAGTTTTTAAGTGAGGTGAAAAATGACTAAAAAAACAGCTCTTATAACAGGAGGAACAAAAGGTATAGGCAAAGCCATAGCCTCAGTCCTTGCTCAAAATGACTATAATATAGTACTAAATTACAGATCAAATGAGGAATTGGCAAATAAAACAAAAGAGGAATTAATATCTTTTGGAGCAGAAGTAAAATTAGCAAAGGGAGATGTCTCTAAACTAGATGATTGTAAAAATATTATAGATTTGGGAATTGAAACCTTCGGAAAAATAGACGTACTAGTAAATAACGCAGGAATAAACAGAGACAATCTAATAGTCAGAATGAGTGAAGAAGACTTTGATGATGTTATAAATTCTAATTTAAAATCAGCATTTTTAATGATGAAATTAGTTTCTAGACACATGTCTAAAAATAGATATGGAAAAATAATTAATATTTCAAGTGTTGTTGGAATTGCTGGCAATGCAGGACAGGTAAACTATGCAGCTTCTAAAGCTGGAATAATAGGAATGACTAAATCTTTAGCAAAAGAGCTTGGCTCTAGAAATGTATTAGTAAATGCAATTGCCCCTGGATTTATAAAATCAGATATGACAGAAAAACTAGATGAAAAAACCATTGACAAGTACAAACAATCAATATCTCTTAATCGATTAGGAGAAGCTGAAGATGTGGCCAATTTAGTTAAATTCTTAGCTAGTGATGAATCGAATTATATTACAGGACAAGTAATAAGTGTAGATGGAGGAATGAGTTTTTAATGGGTAAAAGAGTTGTAATAACTGGAATAGGTGCAGTTTCAACTGCAGGATCAAATTTAGTAGAAATATATGAAAGTATATTAGCTAAAAAAACTTTTATTTCAGAAATAGAATCCTTTGATACTACAGATTTTGAAGTTAAAGTAGCTGGAGAAATAAAAGACTTTGATCCATCAAAATATATTGATAAAAAGGCTCAAAAGAGAATGGACAGAGTAACTCAATTTGGAGTTTATGCTGCTAATTTAGCCTACGAAGATGCACAATTTAAAAAGGACGAATTAAAAGACAACATTAGATGCGGAGTAATCATTGGAAGTGGAATTGGCGGACTGGAAACCATAGAAAATGAACACACTAGAGGTCAAAAAAGAGGCTTTGAAAAAATTTCACCATTTTTTATACCAATGTCGATTATTAATATGAACTCTGCCCAAATTGGAATAAGTTTAGGTATAAATGGACAAAACTATAGTCCAGTAACAGCTTGTTCTGCAGGTACTGATGCTATTGGACAGGGCTATCGCTTAATAAAAGATGGATACGCCGATGTAATGATAACTGGCGGAACAGAAGCCAGCATTACTCCACTGGGACTTGGAGGATTTTCTTCTATGAAGGCACTGTCTTTTCAAACTGATCCCCAAAGGGCATCTATTCCCTTTGACAAAGAAAGAGATGGATTTGTAATGGGTGAAGGAGCAGGTATTTTAATTTTAGAAGAACTTGAACATGCTAAAGAAAGAGGAGCGAAAATTTACGGGGAAATTGTGGGATACGGTTCTACATCAGATGGTTTTCACATAACTGCTCCCCATGAAGACGGAAAATTTGCATCCCTAGCAATGGAAATGGCCATTAAAGAGGGAAATCTAGAGCCAAATGACATAGATTATATAAATGCCCACGGTACATCAACACCACTAAATGATAAAATAGAAACTAAAGCAATTAAAAACACCTTTAAAGATCACGCCTATGAACTTTTCGTAAGTTCAACTAAGTCAATGACAGGCCATTTACTAGGAGCCTCAGGAGCAATTGAAGGAATAATATCCCTTGTGGCATTAAATAAGAGTATAATTCCTCCAACTTTAAACTATAAAGTCTTTGATGAAGATTGTGATTTGAAAATTGTACCAAATGAGCCTATAATAAAGACAATAGATTACGTAATGAGTAACTCATTAGGTTTTGGTGGCCATAATAGTTCGTTAATATTTAAAAGGTGGAGTGAAGATGCTTAATACTAATGAAATTCAAGAAATTATACCCCATAGACATCCTATGTTATTAGTCGATCGAATAATTGAACTGGAAGTGGGTAAAAGAGCAGTTGGAATAAAGGCTGTTACAGTAAATGAATTCTTTTTTCAAGGACATTTTCCAGAATATTATGTAATGCCAGGGGTATTAATTATTGAGGCCCTAGCCCAAGTTGGTGCTGTGGCATTATTATCAGAAGAAGAAAACAAAGGAAAACTTGCGTTGTTTGGAGGAATTAAAAATGCGAAATTCAAGCATCAAGTTACTCCAGGAGATGTCTTAAGGTTAGAATGTGAACTTACAAACCGAAGAGGTTTTATAGGTATGGGCAAGGCAACTGCTTACGTAGATGATAAAGTAGCAGCTACTGGAGAACTCACCTTTGTAATTAAATGAGAGGTTGAAATATGAAAAAGCAATTTTTAAAGATTTACAATACCTTTAAACTGGATTTTTACAGAAGTTTAAATTTTGGAGAGGAAGAAAATGCATTAACTGTTTCTGAGTCATTTTGTTTAGAAGTAATAAATGGACTTAGAAAACCTACAGTAAGAGATGTAGCAAATTTTATGAAAATATCTCAACCTAATGCAGCATATAAGATCTCTAATTTAGAAGACAAAGGTTATATTGTAAAACAACAGTCAAAGGAAGATAAGAGAGTATATTATTTAAATGTAACTAAAAAATACGATAAATTCTCTCAAAAGAAAAACAAACACTTAATAGAAATATTAGATGAACTTGAAGAGAAGCTTTCTTCAAGTGATTTACAAAAATTAGAAGATGTTCTTAAAATAATGTATGAATCTCTACCAACTGCAGATGACTTGTTGAAAAAAACTAATAAATAATTTAAATATAATTATATAAATATTTATAGATTATTTTAGTATACAAAAAAACACGGCTTTAGGAAAATCAAAACCTAGAAGCCGTATTTTTATTAAATTATAAAGTAAGCTCTTTAATTACCTTACTAGAGTCTAAATCTATTAATTTAAAAACTCCATCTTCGTAAATAGCTACACTTTTAGATCCGTCCTTTGGTATTACAGGACTTCCGGGATTTAAAATAACCATATCATCTACTTTTTCCAAAACCTTTATATGGGTATGACCTGTAACTATAACATTAGCTTTTAGTTCTAAAGCCTTGTAAAATCTAGAATTATCACTTTCTAAATAACCGTGGGTACCATAAATTTTTAAATCTCCCCATTCTAAAAAAACCTCAGAATTAGAGATGTCCTTATCCATAACCATTTCATCTACATCAGCATCGCAATTTCCTCTAATATAGAATATATTATCTCTAGATTTTAAAATTTCAGCTAAATCCTTTGGATTATAACCTTCAGTAATTTTATTTCTAGGACCATGGGCTAAAACATCCCCTAGATGAAGGATTTTATCACAATCATCTAAATAATCTAAAGCTTTTAAAGTTAAGTCTAGATTTCCATGGGTGTCTGAAATAAACCCTATTTTCATTTTATTTGTTATTTTTGAACCATTCGATTATATCATCAGATTCGTATAATGGCTCTCCATCTACT
The DNA here is from genome assembly GCA_964461305.1 of uncultured Peptoniphilaceae bacterium. GTDB lineage: Bacteria > Bacillota > Clostridia > Tissierellales > Peptoniphilaceae > Neofamilia. Next base: position 48,995 of record CAYWTV010000004.1, on the reverse strand, counting down.
AAGAGCATAGGAACTTGGTCTTTTCCGCCTATTTCCATTAATTCAGCTTGTTTTGTAGGATCTGCTACATCATTTATTTCCACATCAATATTGTTTTCTTCTAAATATCTTCTCACCTTATTACAATAGGGACATTGTTGTAATACATAAAGTTTTAAGTCTTTCATTATATTCCTCCTAATATTTATTATTAAAATTATACCCTTAGGTCCTTGAGATAAAACTAAATATGGGTATATATAAAAATGAGGTGATATTGTGAATAAATTTGAATTTAATGATTTTTTTAACCAGTTCGTTAATATTTTAGAAGAAGGCGGAACTCGATTAAGAACAGAAGCTGAAGATTTTGGGCAAAATTTTAAATCAAACAGAGAAATTAAAAGGCTAGAATCATCAATAAGAGACGACTATGTAAGTGTTGGGTTACTTGTTTATGAACTGCACAAAATGGGGAAATCTTTTGATATTGAAGATTTTTCTTCTAAATTTGAAAGTATAGACCAAAAGAAATTACAACTTAGTAAATTAGAAAGGGAATCTTCAGAAGAAGATATTTTCCAAAATCATACAAAATCTAATAAAGACAATCAGCACGATTTAGACTATGAAAATACAGATGATAGCTATTCAGATGTAAAAGATGAAATTATTTGTTCTAATTGTGGAGCAAAAAACACCAAGTATGTAGCATATTGTTCTAGCTGCGGAACGGAATTATAAGAAAAAAAGCCAAGGCTTAAACCTTGGCTTTAGTTTTATTTATAGGTATTTGCTATTTCTTTAACTGCATCAATAGCTTTAAGTACTTCTTCTTTAGTGTTGTAGGAAGAAAGACTAAGTCTTACTATCCCCGTTTCTTTAGTTCCAACCCTTTGGTGAAATAAAGGTGCACAGTGACTTCCAATTCTAGAACAAATTTCATATTCATCCCAAAGTATCTCTCCAATTTCATGGGCATCAATACCTTTAATGTTAAAAGAAACTATTGGAGTATTTTTGTTTTCCCATGGAGAATAAATAACAATGTCTTTTATTTCCCTAAGACCGTCGTGTAAAAGTTTAGTATTTTCTAAAAGTGTATTGTAAAAGGAAGTATCCTTTTCAAGTTCTAAGATTGCAGCTTTAAGGCCCATAAAAGAGTGAACATTTTCTGTTCCAGGCTCAAAAAGTTCTGGCAAGTGATGAGGCTGGGCCTTTGAAAAGGAATCAAACCCAGAACCTCCTGAAAATACTTGTTTAAAATCAAAATCTCCCTTTACTATAAATCCACCTGTACCTTGGGGACCGTGGAGACTTTTGTGCCCAGTAAATGCAAAGATAATATTTTCATATTCTTCTAAAGAAAAGGCAGTACATCCACTAATTTGAGCGCCGTCTACTACTAATATAAGGTTGTGTTTTTTTGTAAATTCGTTTACTTCCTTTAAATTAGTAATTTTTCCAGAGACATTTGAAGCTGCAGTTATAACAACACCTTTAGTATTTTTCTTTAAATATTTCTCTAAATCTTCAGTTTTTATATTGTAGTTTTCATCTATATCTAAAAAATCTAGTGAAGCTCCATAAGACTCTAGTTGATACAAAGGCCTAAGAACAGAGTTGTGTTCTGTTATTGAGGTTATAATGTGATCTTCTGAATCAAAAAGAGAAGATATAATATAATTTAAGCCATAAGTAACATTAGGAGATAACACTACATTTTGTGGATCAGAAAATCCAAAGAATTCCCCAATTACTCTCCTAGTATCATATAACTCTCTAAGGGAATTAATACTTTGAGGATAAGCTCCCCGAGAAGGGTTTCCATATTTTTTAGACATTAATCCTTCGTATATTGCATCAGCTACAGCCTTTGGTTTATCTATAGTGGTTGCAGCATTATCGAGATATATCATAATCTATCACCTTTGGTTTTCGCTTATTTTCTTCATATATTAAGATAAATCTATCTTGAAACTTTAGATTCATCTTTTCAAAAAGATTTTCAACTTCATCTTTATAATCAATTGAAAATCTCAAGGCAAGTCCACATCCTGCATCTATTTCTGGAAGTAAAGGAACTAATCTAGATTTAATATTTTCCTTTTCCAAAAGTATTTCAGACTCCATAGCCTTTGAAGTGGTGTGGAAAGTATATAAAACGTATTTTATCATGGTTTGACGACTCTGTAAGTTGTCATGAGTTCACAAATTCTATACATATTTGTAATAGAACCTACTTGAAGTTTTTCCTTTAAATTATAATAATCTAAACAAAGCCCACATGATAAAATTTCCACTCCTGAATCAGATAGTTTTTTTAAATCTTCCACTGCATTATCTACAACAGTAGTAAGTTCAACACCTTTGTTAAAACAAACTACATAATCTGGATAGTTATCTTGTTCAGTTAAAGCGACTAAAAAGCTTTCCATTAGCTTCCTTCCAAATTCCTCATCACCTTCACCGACTTTATTAGAGTCAAAAATTACTATATATGAATCTTTATTTACTTTAGATTCTGTTTTGTCATCACCTTTAGTAAAGAAAACTTCAAATTCTTTTTCTGAAATTTCTTCGATTTTAACATTGTAGCCAGTTTGCTTAGCCATTTTTTCTAAGTTTTCAGTTGCTACAACATTGTCTACTAATACTGAAAATTCATTTAAACCATCTTTAACAAGTCTCTTTGCCATTATTACAGGCATTGGACATTCAATTCCTAGAGCATTTATTTTTTCCATTTTAAACTCCTTATAAAATAATTACATCTTTGTCAAAACGCTTGTGTATTTTTCCAATTACACTAGCATTTACCCCATTGTTTTTTAATTCTTTAAGGGCATCTTCTACATCATCTTCATCTATACAAACTAATAAACCTCCAGAAGTTTGAGGATCATATAGTATTTCTTCTAGTGAAAAATCATCTACTTGAAACTCCACTTTATTTTCCATAAAGGTTCGATTTCTTTGGCCACCTTTAGTAAGTACAAACTCATTTGCTGCATCTCTTGCTCCATTTAATATTGGGATGGAATTTGAGTCTATTATTGCAGTAAACTTGCCATCTATCATTTCTCCAATATGGGCTAAAAAACCAAATCCAGTAATGTCAGTTGCGCTACTTATATTGTAATTTACTAAAACATCCCTAGCGTATTTATTCAGGGTAGTCATAGAATTAATAGCACCTTCATAGTCTTTATCACTTACAAGTCCAATAGAATGAGCGTTTGTTATTAAAGTTACTCCTAATGGTTTAGTTAGAATTAAACAGTCTCCCTCTTTTGGAGTGTTGTTTTGCCATATTTTTTTTGGGTTTACTTTTCCAGTAACACTTAGTCCGTATTTTACTTTAGGATCGTGAATTGAGTGGCCTCCTACTAAAGTAGCTCCAGCTTCTATAACTTTATCAGCTCCTCCCCGAAGGATATCTTCTAAAACTTTCACATCACCTTCTTCAGGAAAAGCTACAATATTTAAAGCACATACAATGTCTCCACCCATAGAATATACGTCACTCATAGCATTAGCAGCAGCAATTTGGCCAAAGACGTAAGGGTCTTTTACCATTGTTGGAAAAAAATCCAAGGTAAAAATCATAGCCACATCATCTGTAACTTTTACTACTGCAGCATCGTCCTTAGTTTCAAAACCTACTAAAATATCAGGTCTATTTAAAATCGGTATATTTTTTAGTATTTCATCTAGAGAGCCTGCAGGGATTTTCGCATTACACCCTCCACAAACCTCTAATTCTAATTTATCCATAATCATCTCTCTTTCAAATTTATCCTAATATATATTATATCTATAAAATGAAGTTTTTTAAACCACTCTAGGGCTAAATCATTTCTAAAAAGGCAGTTATTCTAGTTTCTAGTTGACCTATATCAGCAGTGGAATAATCTGTTTCTACTGCAATAAAAGGAATGTTTTTTTCTTCATTTACAAATTTTCTTATATTTCTAGTTTCTATAATATAAGTATGACAGGCTTGTAAGTCCATTTCTACTACACCATCTACTTTATATTCGTCTATCATTCTATCTAATAAATCAAATCTATTTTTGTCAGGTGTCATTACAGAACAACCTATATCTAAATATCTTTTTGCTAAAGCTTTGTAAATATTAGGATCATCTTCATCTACTAATTGATCAAACATTTTTTCTCCTGAACAATTTTCAAAGGCAACTACAACACCACCGTTATTTTCAACAGCTGCTATGACTTTTTCAGTAGCTCCTCCAATTGGACAACCTGTAATTAAAATTCTAGGTTTTTTCTCTCTTGTTTCGTCGTATTCTTTCATTATCTTATCATGGATTTGATTTAGCTCTTCTGCCAAAGCTTTTCTATCGAATTTAAAGGTAGAGCCGTATATTATTTTAAATAAATCGTGACCTGAAATAGGAGTAGGCTCCATTTTCATAACAGAAGCTAATTTCTTCAAGGCTTTTCTAACTTCATTTTCTTCTGAAATAGCCTTTTTAATTTCATCATCACTTACTTTTTTATCAAACATCTCTTCTAAATATTCTTTAAATTTAACAACCTCTTTTTCCCAAAGTATTAAAGCATCGTCACTTTGGCTATTGGGAAGTTCCATAAGATACATGTGTTTAATTTCTTCCATTATTTCATACATTTTCTTTTTACCATCACAAGTAGTTTCTCCAACTACAATATCTGAAAAATAAAAATAAGGGCATTTATCAGTTTTAGCAAATCCGTAACTGGATTTTATTAAAGGGCAGAGATTTCTCGGTAAATCCTTTTCTGCTTCTCCAATAGTCTCGTCTGATGTAGAACAAAGGCTCACAGTTGCAGCACCTAATGCTATAGGGATTTCCTTTGGAAAATATGTACAATAAGAACCTACAACAGGTATTCCTTGATCTTTTAATTCCTTAATAGTTATAAATGACTCTTTACGTTGACTTGCAAATTCTTCAAAAACCTCTGGTAAATCTTTTATTAATTTCATCTTTTTTTCTTCTCCTTCGCTAACAATGCAGCGCCTAAAGCACCTGCAAATTGTCCATTTTCAATTTTTGTAATATTTTGTCCTAATTTTTCTGAAAGAACTCCTCTAAAATAATCCACACCACTTAATCCTCCAGTTAATATAACTGTTTCTGGAAAGTCAAGTTTCATACTGAGCTGTGAAACTTTATTTACAACTGAATCTATTACTCCTGCAGCTATATCCTCGCGAGGTCTACCTTCTCCCATATAATTAATAATTTCAGATTCTGCAAAAACTGTACAAGTAGAACTTATGGGAATAACTTTACCTCTTTCAGCCATTAAAAATAATTCTTCTAAAGTAACACCTAGTCTATTAGCCATTACCTCTATAAACTTTCCAGTTCCAGCAGAGCACTTATCATTCATTAAAAAGTCCACTACCATACCTTTATCAATTAAAATGGCCTTTGTATCTTGACCTCCTACATCGATAACACCTATATCATCACTTGATAAAGCTCTTCCGCCCCTAGCGTGACAAGTTATTTCGGTGATTATAAAATCTGCATAATCAACTGCTATTCTCCCATAACCAGTAGCTACAATACGAACATCTTCTTTGTAAACATCAACATCAAATTCAGTTAATTTATCTGCTATCATTCTAGCAGTATCTTTACTATTCCATCCAGTAGGAACTACAAAAAAATATTCTTCACTTCCATTTAAAATTGCAACTTTTGAGGCAGTAGAACCTATATCAATACCTATGTATTTCATAAAAACTCCTTATTAAATATTAAATAACTTCTACTAATTTATAACTCAAATTTTTATCTTTTAGAAATTCTATAACTTTATTTTTATCATTACATTCTGTCTTCCAAGCTAAACCACAACCAGCACTTAACTCATTTGGCAAGGGAATTAAACGGCCTTTTAAATTATTTTCTTTAAAATATTTCTCAAGGGCTATAGCATGGGTTGTGGTTTCGAAGGCTATAATTGCAACTTTCTCCAAAATACACCTCCTATTTTAGAATTTTATTTATTAAACAAGGTTAATATATCATTCAATTGAATATAAATCTAATATATTTAATAAATATATTCTTTTTATTTATTGAAAAAATCTATAAATGATATAAAATATATACAGGTGATAAAATTGGACATTAGAAAAATAGAAACTTTTATAGAAGTAGTAGAGTGTAAAAACTTCTCTAAAGCAGCGGAAAAACTATATCTAACTCAACCAACAGTAAGTGCTCATATTCACTCCTTAGAAAAAGAAATTAACACCCAGTTAATAAAAAGGACTACAAAGGAATTTGAAATTACTGAAGCTGGAAAGAGATTTTATAAATATGGAATTAATATTTTAAATATTAGAAATAAAATCTTAGAAGATTTTGTAGACGATAAAAAGAAAAACTTAAAATTAGGAGCATCCTCTGGAATTACCTTTGGAGATTTGCCAGAAATAATTTATAGATTTAATAAAGAAAATCCAAAGATTAAATTTGAAATCATTAGTTCTGACAGTATGGATATAATTGACAAAGTACAAGATGGAACAGTTGAAGTTGGCCTAGTGGGAACTAAAATAGAATTACAAAATCTAAAATACACTAAGTTTACCCAAGACAACTTAGTTTTAGTTGCTCCTAAAAACAAGTATTATACGGAATTATTTAAAAAGAAAATTACAAAGGAGATTTTATTAAATGAGCCTTTTTTAGTAAGGGAAGAAGATTCAGCTACAAAACTAGAAACTAAATCATTCTTAAGACAGTTTGATATTAATATGGAAGATTTATATATTGTAGCTTCTATGAACAATCCGATTTCTATTTTAGAAACAGTTAAAAGGGGAATGGGCTTGACTTTAATTTCAAACAAAATCCTTAAAATTTATAAAGATGAATCAAATCTACTTACAGTTCCAATAGAGCGAAAAAGTAATACTAGGGATTTTTATATTGTAACTTTAAAGGAAAATTATTTATCTTCCTTAAGTATAGAATTTGTAGAATTTTTAAAAAATATGTACTTTATTGATTTATAAAATTATCTATGTTAAGATATTTTAGTAAATATCTTGGGGGCGAATGAGTTTCTGGTGTGCTCTGCGGTCTTCAAAACCGTTGTGAGGAAGGTTTTCCTCAGGTAGGTTCGATTCCTACTCGTTCTCGCCAATAAAAAATCTGTATTAGGTTTCTAATACAGATTTCTTTTGTCTCCAGATCTTTTAGTTATTTTATTTAAATCAAAATTTTCTAATATGGCTAAGGATACTTTTCTACTAAATCCGTTAAGATCTCTAAATTCTCCTAAGGATATTTCTTCATTTTCCTTTAAATAAGAAATGAGATTTTCTTTAATATCTTCATAAAAATCTTTTCGAATTACAAATTCTCCAACTAATTTAAGTTCATTTTTTAATAAAAAGGACAAGGTGGTTTTTTCTGCTTTGGTAGTGGAAAGTTCTGTGTTTTTTAAAAGACTAGGCTCTGCATTTTTTACTTTTTCTAGTATTTTTTTTGAAATTTCACTATCTTCAGAGTCTAAATTAATAAAAAAGTCCTTTTGACTAACTATTCCAGAGTCACTTTTAAAAGAGTTTTTCATTTTGTTTAAATTTAATAATCCATTGAAATCCTTTGGATTAGTTCTACTAGATACTTTTTTTCGAAGCTCTTCTTTTGATATACCAGACTCTAGTGGATTTTTAGAGTGGAAGTCTTTTAGAGTTTTATCAATTTCTGCATAAAGGGAATTTATAAATTTATCACTGTAATAAAGTTCATTTACCTTAATGATTTTTCTTAAATTTAATAACTCCTTTAAGGATTTGTTTACTTTATTGTAAATTGCACCAGTATACGAATAAATATCTTGTATATCAGTTCCAAAGTCCACTTTATTTATATATTCATAAATTAGTTTATTTAAATCGTAGTTTTCTTTTTCTTCTAAAGATTTTAAATATTCTATATCTTTAACATTGTGCTTTTCAGATAATGTTTCTAAAACAACACCACCTCCAATAGTCTCAACTGGAGAGTAATTTCTTATTACAAATTTGTCCTTTATTCTACAATAAATAGGCTCTTCTAGTCTAATTTGCAAATATCCACTTTCCCCGCTTTTTATTTCTTTTTTATCTAAAGGAACTACTCTAGCTAATACCTCCTTTGTTCCGTGGAAAATTCTAACTCGACTCCAGTGTTTTAACAGGACTTCTGATGATTTTGAAAGTTCAATTTTAGTGTCTATTATAGAAGTTTCAACTAGTGAATCCACACTTGCTAAAATATCTCCCCTTTGAATTTCCTCCTTTTCAATATTGGCTAAATTAATGGCGGTTCTTTGTCCTTTAACTGCCTCAGAAACATTTTCTCCGTGGACTTGAATACTTCTGATTTTCACTTCTTTTTTAGATGGATAAATTTGGTATTTTTCATCAATACTAATTTTTCCTTCTAAAATAGTTCCTGTTATTACAGTACCGTGTCCCTTTAAACTAAAAGACCTATCTACATTTAATCTAGTAGGTTTATTTAAATTTACTTCTTTATTTTCAAGGAGTATTGATTTTTTGTCTATTAGATCTATTAACTCATTAAAGCCTCTTTTAGAAATGGAATCTACCTTAACAATAGGCGAGTCCTTAAATATAGTGTCTTTAAAGGACTCCTTTATATCTAGCTTAACTAAATCTAACATCTCTTCTTCTACTGTATCTGATTTAGTAATTACAATTATAGAATCTTTTATTCCCATATATGTTAGTATCTCTGCGTGTTCTAAAGTTTGGGGCATAACTCCGTCATCTGCGGCAACTATCATTAAAACTATGTCGATTCCCACAGTTCCACTCATCATATTTTTTACAAATCTTTCATGACCAGGTACATCGATAATTCCAACTCGATTTCCACTTGGCAGATCAAAATAGGTAAATCCTAAATTTATAGAAATTCCACGTCTTTTTTCCTCTTCTAAATTATCCGTATCTCTTCCAGTTAAGGCCTTTATTAAAGTGGTTTTTCCATGGTCTATGTGTCCAGAGGTTCCTAATATTATATATCTCATAGTTTATTACCATAAAAATCCTTTAAAACTTCCACAATTTTTGGAAAATCTTCTTCCTTTAAAGTCCTTAAATCTAAATGGACTTTATCATCATATACACTGGTAATAATGTGATATTTTGAAAGTCTTAAATACTCTTCTAATTTCGAAGAAAAATTTGAAGAGATTGATACAGATTTTGAATTTAATTTTTCATTTGGAAAAGCTCCTCCTCCCACTAGGGAAGTAGAATCTGTAATTTCAAATTCTATATTTTCTATTTCTCTTTCTATCATATTAAATAAAACTTGTGCCTTTTTTTCCAGTTCATCTAAAGAAATTGAAATCATCCTTAAAGTTGGTATATTTAAAAGAGCCTTTTCTAAATCTAAATACTCTATTAAAGTAGCTTCTAAAGCTGCTAAAGTCAGTTTTCCAACTCTAAAAGTCCTTAGTAACTGATTGTCTTTTATTTTTTTAATAAGTTTACTTTTTCCACAAATTATTCCACCTTGTGGGCCTCCTAATAATTTGTCACATGAAAAGCTAACTAAATCTATTCCTTCATTTATACAGTCTTTAACAGTCCTTTCATGACTAAGTCCAAAGGCTGTTAAATCAATTAAGCTTCCACTTCCTAAATCTTCTAAAACATAGATTTCCTTGTCTTTAGTAAGAGTTTTTAGTTCTGGTGCAGACACTTCCTTGTGAAATCCAGATATTTTATAGTTTGAAGTGTGGACTTTCATTAAAACTTTAGTATTTTCTCCGATTTTTCTTTCATAATCAACTAAGTGGGTTCTATTAGTAGAGCCTACTTCTATGACATTTGCTCCAGAGTTTTCCATAAATTCGTATATTCTAAAAGAATCCCCAATTTCAACTAATTCACCTCGACTTACTATGGTTTCACAATCTTTCGATAGAGAATTTAACATTAAAAAAACTGCTGCAGCATTGTTATTAACTATTATTGCATCTTCTGCTCCAGTTAATTTTCTTATAATATCAATTAGGTGGTCATATCTTGTTCCTCTAGTTCCAACTTCTAAGTCATATTCTAAATTTGAATAATTTGTAGAAATTTGAATTAGCTTATCTATTGCAGCTTTAGAAAGTAAAGCTCTGCCTAAATTAGTATGTAAAACTACTCCAGTGGCATTTATAACTTCTTTAAAAGAATAGATATTTTCATTTTTTAATTTAAATTCGATTTCCTTTATAATATCTTCTTCTTCAAAGTCAAATTGAGGATTTTCTTTAATTTTCGATCTAAAGTTGTCTATTACTTTTTGAGAAGTAATTTTTATATATTCCACAGGCAAGTCTAGATTATTAAAGTGTTTAATTAATTCATTAATCTGTGGAATTTTTCGATATTTATTTGCCATTTTTCACCTCTATAAGTTTAGCAAGTCATATAAAAAAATTATGTGAAATTTAAAATTATTTTATAAATACACTTGATTTATTTGCGATTTAAATATATCCTTATTGTAAAGGAATTAACAATTAAGTTCAAGGGATATTGTAAAGAGATTTCCATTAGGAAAACCGAAGGGACAAGGGTAAATTGCCGAATTTACTTGAAATTCTCAGGTAACTAGACTTACAATTGATGAAGCTCTGAAGTTAAACGACAGGGAAAAGGCAAACGCTTTTTTCATTGTGGTTATTTTTATTTTAAGGAGAAAATAAAAGTGTGATAATTATAACTAATAATCCAAAATTTATTGGATATAAAGATATTAAGGTGGAGTATAAAAAAGAAGAATACTTAGATGTATTGTATAGGGCAAGAAATTATATACATAGGAATCACATATTGTTAACTCATCCCCTATACGGAAATATAACACCGACGACTACTTTATATAGGACTCTAATTTTAAAGGAAAATGATTCAATAGATTTTTTCTCTGTGGAAATAATAGAAAATTCTATTAATAAAGTTGAAAGAATTATTAATACTGAAAAAACTAAATTATTAAACAGTTCCATCCGAGAGGATTTGGAATTTATTGATTATACTCTAATAATAGAGACAATTGATCAAATTAAATAGGAGGTTAGAAATGTACGATGTTGTAATAATAGGAGCTGGTCCAGGAGGACTTTCAGCAGGGCTTTATGCTGGTAGGTCTAGGCTAAAGACTCTTATACTGGAAAAATCTTCAATTGGGGGTCAAATTGGAGTTACAGATTCCATTGAAAACTATCCAGGTAGTCTTATAGATGAAAAAGAAACTGGCACAACCCTTACTGAAAGAATGAGAAAACAAGCTGAAAGATTTGGCTGCGAGATTAAAAAAGTTGGAGTGAAAGATATAGTCCTTTCTGGAAATCCAAAGATTATCACCTTAGAAGATGGTGAAGAAATCCAAACTAAAGGAGTAATTATAGCTACAGGTGCTACTCCTAGAAAATTAGGTGTTCCAGGAGAAAAAGAATTTACTGGCAAGGGAGTTTCATACTGTGCAACTTGCGATGCAGATTTTTTTGATGATTTTGAAGTATTTGTAGTAGGTGGCGGAAATACTGCTGTTGAAGAAGGTGTTTACTTAGCTAAATTTGCTAGAAAAGTTACTATTGTAGTAAGGCGTGATGTTTTAAGATGTGACGCTATAGTAAAAGAAGAAGCCGAAGAGACTGAAAATGTTGAATTTATGTATAACACTTCTATAAAAGAAATAAAGGGTGAAGGCTTAGTTCAATCTGTTGTGTTAGTAAATAATGTTACAGGAGAAGAGTCTGAATACTTTGCAGATGAGGACGACGGTTTAATGGGAGTCTTTGTATTTGTAGGTACTGATCCTGTTTCAGGTCTTTTTGAAGGTCAAATAGATATGACTGATAACAAAAATATTATTACTAACGAATTAATGCAAACCAATATTCCATTAGTTTATGCAATTGGAGATGTTAGAAACACTCCACTTAGACAGGTGGTTACAGCAGCTAGCGATGGAGCTATTGCAGCTGTTTCTATAGAAAAAGAATTAAAAACTTTAAAGTAAAGGAGGGTGATAAGCAGTGATAGAATTAGATAAGAAAAATTTTGATGAAGAAGTTATGGAAGCAGATGGATATGTTTTTGTAGATTTTTGGTCTGAATCATGTGAACCTTGTAAGGCTCTAATGCCAAAAGTCCATGAATTAGCTGATAAGTATGGTGATAAAATAAAGTTTACTTCTTTAGATATTACTAAAGGAAGAAGATGCGCTATTAAATGCGGCGTTTTAGGTTTACCAGCGATGATAATGTTTAAAGATGGAGAAAAATTAGACGTTATTAATGAAGAGACAGCTACTATTGAAAATATAGAAGAGATGATCAAAAAGTACTATTAATAAGGAGGACCTATGCGTCTAGAGTTAGGTGAGATTTATATTAAAGATATAAAATTTGGCGACTCTTCGAAAATAGAAGATAAAGTTTTGTATCTTAATAAATCAGACTTGGTCAAAGAATCAGGATTTGAAGAAGACGAACACCTTGAAGATATAGAGTTTGATATTGTCCATCCAGGTGAAAGTGTTAGAATCACTCCTGTAAAAGATATTTTAGAGCCAAGGGTAAAAGTAGAAGGTGGAGAGTTCTTCCCGGGAGTGTTGGGAAAAGTTGACACTGTGGGATATGGAAAGACTATTTGTTTAAAGGATATGGCTGTTATGACTACTGGCAAAATAGTAGGATTCCAAGAGGGAATTATAGATATGACAGGTCCAGGAGCAGATTACACTCCATTTTCTAAGTTGGTAAGTTTGGTAGTTGTTGCAAATCCAAAAGAAGGAGTAAAACAACATCAACACGAAGAAGCAATAAGGATGATTGGTCTAAAGATTACTAGATTTATTGGTTCATTGGCAAAGGACTTAGAACCTGAAAAAACTAAAGTTTATGAGACTAAACCATTAATTGAACAAGCAAGTGAATATCCTGATTTACCAAAGGTTATTTATGTATACATGTTACAAACCCAAGGGCTACTGCACGACACTTATGTTTACGGTGTAGATGCTAAGAAAATAATTCCAACATACCTATATCCAACTGAGGTAATGGACGGAGCTATAATTTCAGGAAATTGTGTATCTGCTTGTGACAAAAATCCAACTTACGTTCATTTAAACAATCAAGTTATCCAGTCACTTTATGAAGAACATGGAAAGACTTTGAATTTCTTAGGTGTAGTTGTAACAAATGAAAATGTTTATTTAATGGACAAAAGTAGATCATCAGATACTACTGCTAAATTAGTAGAATTTTTAGGTGCTGATGCTGCTATAATTTCCCAAGAAGGTTTTGGAAATCCAGATACTGATTTAATAATGAACTGTAAGAAAATTGAGAAAAAAGGAATTAAGACAGTTATTATAACTGACGAATACGCAGGACAAGACGGCATGAGCCAATCCTTGGCAGATGCTGATAAATTAGCAGATGCTTGTGTAACAGCAGGAAATGCCAATGAAGTAATAGTTTTGCCAAAATTAGACAAGATTATCGGTGACATTGAAGTAGTAAATGTAATAGCAGGTGGAAATGAAAACTCTTTAAGAGATGATGGTTCCATTGAAGTTGAATTACAAGCTATAACTGGAGCTACTAACGAAACAGGATTTACAAAATTGTCCGCAAAATCACTATAAATAAAAAGGAGTAACTATGAGTTTATTAGAAAACAAAAAGATAGTTATTATAGGAGACCGTGACGGTGTTCCTGGACCAGCTATCCAAGCATGTGTTGAAACTGTAGACAACACAGAGGTAATATTTTCCGCTACAGAATGTTTTGTCTGAACTAGTGCCGGGGCTATGGACTTAGAAAATCAACAAAGAGTAAAAGACTTCGCTGAAAAACACGGAGCTGAAAATCTTGTTGTAATTCTAGGTGGAGCTGAGGCAGAGGCTGCAGGTTTAGCAGCTGAGACTTGTATGGGTGGAGACCCCACATTCGCAGGACCTTTAGCGGGAGTTGCTTTAGGATTACCTTGTTATCACATTGTAGAAGACGAAATCAAAGACCTTATCGATCCAGATGTTTATGATGAACAAGTTGGAATGATGGAAATGGTTTTAGATGTAGACGAAATTGTAGAAGAAATGACAGATATAAGAGAAGAATTTTTAGATTAAACCTAGAGGTATTAAATGACTAAAATTAAAGTAGTTCATTATATCAATCAATTTTACGCAGGGATTGGTGGAGAAGAAAAAGCAGACACGAAACCCCATGTAGCTGAAGAACTTCCACCACTATCTAAACAATTTGACGAAAAACTTGGAGATGACTTTGAAGTAGTTTGTACTGTAGTTTGTGGAGACACTTACTACAACGAAAATATGGAAGAAGCTAAAAGTGAAATCCTAGAAGCTATTAAAAGTTATGAACCAGATTTTTTCATTGCAGGACCGGCATTTAACGCTGGAAGATACGGAGTTGCATGTGGATCTATAGCAACTGCAGTTAAAGAAGAATTAAAAATTCCTTCTATGACTGGTATGTATCCTGAAAATCCTGGTGTGGATATGTTTGGAAAAAGCGTTTATATGATTGAAACGAAAGACAGTGCAGCTGGAATGAGAAAAGCTATAAAAGCAATTGTAGCTTTTGCACAAAAGTATGCAAAGGGCGAGGAAATAGGAAGCCCTAAAGAAGAAGGATATATTCCACAAGGTAGAAGGAAAAACTACTTTACTGAAGAATCTGGATCTAGAAGAGCAGTTAATATGCTTATAAAGAAAATAAATGGAGAAGAGTTTGAAACTGAATATCCAATGCCAGAATTCGATAGAGTTGACCCTCAACCTGCCATAAAAGATATGAGTAAGGCTAAAGTAGCCTTAGTAACAAGTGGTGGAATAGTTCCTAAGGGAAATCCAGATAGAATTGAATCATCGTCAGCTTCAAAATTCGGAAGATATAATTTTTCAGATATAGAAAACTTAACTGTAGAAAACTCCGAAACAGCTCACGGTGGATACGACCCAGTATATGCAAATGAAGATTCTGATAGAGTTTTACCAATTGATGCAATTAGGAAAATGGTAGATGAAAAAAGAGTAGGATCTATTCACGAATACTGGTATTCTACTGTAGGAAATGGAACTGCAATATTAAGTTCTAAAGAATACGGTAAAAAAATAGCAGAATATTTAAAAGAAGACAAAGTGGATGCAGTTATTCTAACTTCCACCTGAGGTACCTGTACACGTTGCGGTGCAACAATGGTTAAAGAAATAGAAGCTAGCGGCATTCCAGTAGTACATGTATGTACTATAACCCCAATTTCAGTTACTGTAGGAGCAAATCGTATAGTACCAGCTGTAGCGATTCCTCATCCCCTTGGAAATCCAGCACTTAGCTGTGATGAAGAGTTTAAGTTAAGGTATGACTTAGTGGAAAAGGCCCTAAAGGCTTTAGAAACTGAAATAGACGAGCAAACTGTATTTGAAGACTAAGGAGGCAAAATTAGTGAGTTTTCCTGTAATTAAAAATGCAGGGTTTGTCTTAGTAAATACTCCCGACATGGTATTAAATGCCGGGAGTACTTTTACTAATGAAAAGAAATTAAATCCTGATTCAGAAATTTTAAAAAATACGAAAGATCATTTAAGATCATTTGAAGAATTTGTAAGTTATTTACCAAATCAAATATATATAGGTAATGAAAGACCGGAAAAACTAGAGGTACATAAACTTCCATACACAGAAATCGACTTTAAATCAGACAAAACTGAAGGAAAATATGGAAGTATATACTCTGAAGAAGAATTTATTGGAGTTATAAAATACTGTGATGAATTTGACTTAGTTATATTGTCTGAAGAATATGTAAGTGAAAACAAAGAAAAAATAGAAAAAAAATTCCCTGAACTAGAAAAAAGCTTTCCTAAATTAATAGGTTCTGATATTTCTAAAGGGGAAGAGTTAATAAAAAATGATAAAGCAATGGGTTTGTACATTAAAGAAAATTTAGTAGGTTACATTCGTCAAGCTCACGATACTGATGTAAACTTAAATGCTCATACTATGTTTGAAAACCTAGTATCAAAAGCAAGTGGAGTGTTGGCAGCTATAAATACTTTAAAAGATTCTAAGGTAGATAAAGAAGAAATAGAGTATGTTATAGAGTGTTCAGAAGAGGCTTGTGGCGATATTAATCAAAGGGGTGGAGGAAACTTTGCAAAGGCAATAGCTGAAACAGCTGGAATAGTTAACGCAACTGGTTCAGATGTTAGAAGTTTTTGTGCAGCGCCACTTCACGCAATTATTCAAGCTAGTGCACTAGTTAAAGCTGGAGTTTACAAAAACGTACTTGTAGTAGCTGGTGGATCCACTGCAAAACTTGGAATGAATGCTAGAGAACACATAAAAAAAGGACTTCCAATATTAGAAGACGGAGTAGCAGGTTTTGGAGTATTAATAAGCGAAAATGACGGAGAAAGTCCAATTCTTAGAACTGACGTAGTAGGAAGACACACTGTAAAAACAGGTTCTAGCCCTCAAGGAGTTATTTCTTCCTTAGTATTAGAACCTCTTTCTAGAAATAATTTGAAAATAACAGATATAGATAAATTTTCACCAGAAATGCAAAATCCAGATATTACTAAACCTGCAGGAGCGGGAAATGTACCAGAGTCTAACTTTAAAATGATAGGTGCCCTTGCTGTAATGGAAGGGGAAATTGAAAGAAAAGAACTAAAAGATTTCGTATCTACTAAAGGTATGCCAGGATGGGCTCCGACTCAAGGTCATATTCCATCAGCAGTTCCATATTGTGGACATATGATAGATGATTTAACTAGTGGGGAATTTAATAAAGCTATGTTAATAGGAAAGGGAAGTTTATTCCTAGGTAGAATGACAAATCTATTTGATGGAGTTTCCATATTAGTAGAGAGAAATTCTGGAGAAGTTGAAGATACTAATACTAAATCAAGTGATGATCAAGTTAGAAAAGTTATAGCAGAAGCTATGAAAAAGGTAGCTGAAAATATATTAAGTGAAGAGGAGTAAGCCATGGACAAAAAGAAAATAGCAGATTCAATTTTGAATTTAGCAGACTCTTTAGAAAGTGGTGTAACAAAAGACAATATTAAAATTGCTGTAACAAATTTTGGATCTGAGCTAGGAGTAGAAAATATTAATGAAGGTATTAAAAAAGCAAAATCACCTTTATTTGATATTGTTGTAGTAGGAGAGCCTTTAGAAGGATTTGAATCCTATGATGCTTGTGGAGATGACCAAGTAGCTAGGGTATTAGAAGATTTATTTAGTAAAAACATAATTCAAGGAGCAGTGACAATGCACTATCCTTTTCCAATTGGAGTATCTACCGTTGGAAAAATAATTACTCCTGCTTCTGGAAGAGAAGTTTACTTAGCTACAACTACTGGGACGGCTAACACCAAAAGAGAAAAAGCTATGATTTTAAATGCAATAAATGGAATTATTGCAGCAAAGGCAGAAGGAATTAAAAATCCAACTGTGGGAATACTAAATATAGAAGGTGCTAGAGTAGTTGAAAAGAAATTAAAAGAACTTGTAAAAAACGGTTTTGAAATAAATTTTGCTACTTCAAAACGCTCTGATGGTGGATCTATTATGAGGGGAAATGACTTAGTAGCAGGAACTCCAGATGTAATGGTTTGTGATTCTTTAACTGGAAATGTATTAATAAAGACTTTTTCTAGTTTTACATCAGGTGGATTTTTTGAAACTACAGGATATGGATACGGACCTAGTATTGGAGAAGGTTATGAAAGGGCAGTTTTTATAATCTCTAGAGCATCGGGAACACCTCTTATAAAAAACGCAATTGACTTTGCATATAAATCTGTAAAGGGCAATCTTGTGGAGATTTCTAAAGAGATTTACGAAAAAGCAAAAAAAGCTAAATTAAAAGAAATCTTAGAATCTTTAGATGAAAAAGGAAAAAGTAAAACTAAAGAAAATATAGAAATTCCAAAAAAAGAAGTAGTAACTGAATCTATTTCTGGAATTGACATTTTAGAAATAGAAAATGCAGTAGAGGTTCTTTGGTCAGAAGGAATTTACGCAGAATCTGCCATGGGATGTACAGGTCCAATGGTAATGATAAGTAGCGAAAATTTAGAAAAGTCAAAGAAAATATTAGAAGAAAAAGAATATATATAACACATTACCCCTAAATCCAACTGGACTTAGGGGTTTTTAAAATTTCAAATTAATGAGTTATAACAATTACTCCAGAACAATAGGATTTTTTAATAAACTCAATATTATAATCTGGATAGTTTAAAATTATTTCATCGACTATAGGATAAAATTCTTCATCATCCCAAGATTCCATA
>CAYWTV010000004.1:0-30519 GCA_964461305.1 uncultured Peptoniphilaceae bacterium | reverse complement strand
TGGAGCGGGTTCTGGTTGTGGTGTAGGAGCTGGTGGTGGTGTCGGTTCTACAACTGGTTCTGGCTCAGGTTCAGGCTCAACTTCTGGTTGTTCAATAAGTTCATCTATTGAACTATCATCTGAACTTAAAACCTCCACATAATCTTCGAGATTCACATCACTAGAATATAGTTAACTGCATGGAGTAGGATAATTTGTGAATCTTCTTCACTTAATATTGTTAGAGCAGTCTCTAAGACCAATTTGTCCGTAGGATCAGATATATAAGATAAATCAAGGGTATCTTCCATATTGTAATCTTCATAATCTGAGATTCTATTTATTTTTTTAAAATTAGTCATGACTAAATTTCTAGCTATTGTAAAAATCCACGCCATTGGTTTTCCCATAGGCTTATATAAATGAGCTGAAGCTCTGATTTTCATATAAGTGTCGTGAATAATATCTAGGCTATCATCGTGATTTTTACACATTGACAGCACAAAAGAATACAGCTGTTTCTCAGTTTTTATATACAATTCTTCAAAGGCCTCTATATCATCTTGCCCAACTCTAACAATCACACTATCGTCTATAGTTTCAGACCTTATTAAATCTGGCTTAATAGTAGACAGACCTAATATATAAGCTAATTGTGACATTTTCTCCCTCCATATATATAACTCTTTAGAGTATTAAAATATTGCATCTATTTTAATTTTGCAATAAAAAGATATATAAATCAAATATTTTATATAAAAATTAAAAGTATTATAAACTTTTATATTTTCATATTTATCTCTCTTAAATTGTTAACATTAATAACAAAAAAACAAAGAGTGTTTAATTTCACTCTCTGTTAGTTTCGATTTCATTTAAATACCTATAAATAGTAGCTTCACTGCTATTTAGCTTTAAAGATACTTCATTTACAGCTCCTTTAAGTAAAAATATCCCCTTGTCTATAAGCTCCGACACTATTAACAATCTGTCTTTTTTCTTTAGTCTATTTTCATTTAGTTTGTGTTTTTTTATTAAATTGTCAATTGTGTTATTAACTAGCTCCTCCACACTTGCACTTACTACTTCTGTTTCTGTAACATTGTGAATGTCGTCGATTTTTTCAAAAGTGAATCCTTTTATTAACTCATCTGGATGGCATAAGCTCATTATTTTGTCGCTGACTGCCTTAAAGTGAGAGTCATCAAAGGTAATGCAAAGTAGTCCCACTAATTCTCCATTGTCTTTAATATAAATAGTAGAACTTCTTAAGACTTTTTCATTTACTGATTTAGAATAATAGTTTACTTCATAACTGTGTTCTAAATATCTTTTAGAAGAAATAAAATCCAACATCATTGGGGTCAGGGGAGAACCAATTGTGCGATTTGTAATATGTCCGTTTGCTATTGCTATTATAGTTTCATCACCCATACTCAAATCGTGTAGTGCAATTTCATAACTAGGTCCTAGTACAAGGCCCAAATAATTTACTAAATCTACATATCTTTCTCTTAACTCCACTCTCAAATATTATCACCTATTTTTTAAATTTTCTTATTAGAATACAAAAATACTATATTTTAATATAATTGTCAAAGTAATATTTAGTGAGAAAATAATCTCAAAAAACTTAAATTAATAATTATTTATTATATTTTTATAATTTATACCCAAAATATTGAGAAAATTATCGACAAAAACAAAGTAATATGATAAAATTGTGATAAGTATAAAATGATTTATACAATAAAAGGAGGATAATAAATGGCTATTAAATACGTTGCGGAACCCTTTAGAATTAAAATGGTAGAACCGATCAAAATGTTATCTAGAGAAGAAAGGGAAGAGGCTATTAAAAACGCTCATTATAATTGTTTTAATCTTAGAAGTGATGACGTTTACATAGACTTAACTACTGACTCTGGGACTAACGCTATGAGTGAGGAACAATGGGCTAATCTTATGCGTGGTGATGAAGCATACGCTGGTGGAAGAAGTTATTTTAAATTATTAGATGCTGCTAAAGATATATTCGATTATGGATTTATCCAACCTGTTCATCAAGGTAGAGCTGCGGAAAAGGTTTTATTCCCGGTTATAATAAAAGAAGGTCAATTTGCTATTTCAAATATGTTCTTTGATACTACTAGAGCTCATGTTGAACTGGCTGGTGCTAGGGCTATTGACTGTGTAGTTGAAGAGGCTAAGGATCCTACTAAACGTTCTAAGTTCAAAGGAAACATGGACGTTAAAAAGATGGAAGAGATAATAAAAGAAAAAGGTCCAGAAAATATTGGAATGATAGTTATGACAATAACTAACAACTCTGCTGGTGGACAACCTGTTTCTTTAAAAAATATTAGAGAAGTATCAGAAATTTGTAAAAAATACAATATTCACCTAAACATAGACGCTGCTAGATATGCAGAAAATTCATACTTTATAAAAAGAGATGAAGAAGAATGTAAAGATATGTCTATTAAAGAAATCGTTAGAGAAACTTTCAGTTATGCAGATACTTTTACAATGTCAGCTAAGAAAGACACTATTGTAAATATGGGTGGACTTATAGGAATTAAAGATGAAGAATCGGATTTAGTTTTACCTGTGAAAGCAAACTGTATTTCCTTTGAAGGATTCACTACCTATGGTGGTTTAAATGGTAGAGATTTAGAAGCTTTAGCAGTAGGACTTTACGAAGGTATTGACGAAGATTTTCTAAAGTATAGAATTGGTCAAATGGAATATATCGCTTCAAAATTAGATGATGCTGGTATTGCTTACCAATCTCCAGTAGGTGGACATGGAGTATTTATAGATGCTAAATCAATGTTTCCACATATTCCATATAACGAATTTCCTGGACAAGTTTTAGGAGTAGAGTTATATAAAGAAGCTGGAATAAGAACTTCAGAAATAGGTTCTTATATGTTAGGAAATGACCCAGATACTGGTGAACAATTAAAAGCTGATTTTGAATTTTCAAGACTAGCAATTCCTAGAAGAGTTTATACACAAGCACATTTAGATATTATAGTAGATGCACTAATAGAAATTAAAAAACGCGCAAATGAAATAAAGAGAGGTTACAGAATTGTTTGGGAACCACCAATTCTTAGACACTTCCAAGCTCATTTAGAGCCAATAGAAGATTAATTAAAAAAATTCCAAAAAGAGGGTGACATTTAATGAGTGAGCACAATAGAGATCAATTTCAAAGTCGTTGGGGCTTTATAATGTCATGTATAGGATCAGCAGTAGGGATGGGCAATATTTGGCTATTCCCTACTCGAGTATCTGCATACGGAGGCGGTACGTATATAATTCCTTATCTAATTTGTGTTATGCTACTAGGATATAGTGGTATTATCGGTGAGATAGGGTTAGGAAGGTCTACAAGAAATGGTTCTGTGGGAGCTTTTGGAAAAGCATTAGCATCTAGAGGACATGATAAAAAATTAGGAAATACAATAGGTTTACTACCTGTGGTTTCTTCTTTACTTTTAGCCATAGGTTATACTGTAGTTACAGGTTGGATATTTAAATACTGGATAGGAACTTTTACAGGTTCTACTATCGGGCATAGCGATATAGATGGATTTGGCGGAGCCTTTGGAGCTACAGCATCTCCATTTGGAAATACAATATTTCAAATTATTGCAGCTGTCATAGTATTTACTATTTTAACAGCGGGTATTGCAAATGGTATAGAAAAAACCAATAAATTTATGATGCCGGCATTTTATCTACTATTTATTGGATTAGGTATTTATGTATTTTTCCAACCAGGATCAGAAGCAGGGTATAGTTATATATTTAGATTAGATATAGCTAGAATGTTTACACCTGAAGTATGGATATTTGCTTTAGGTCAAGCTTTCTTCTCTTTATCTTTAGGAGGAAGTGGTACTGTAATTTATGGATCATACTTTAGCGATGCAGAAGATGTTATTGGAACTGCTAAAACGATTGCATTTTTCGATACACTAGCAGCTTTAACTGCATCTTTAGTAATTATTCCTGCTATGGCAACTGCAGGACTAGCTTTAGATACTGGTGGTCCAGGACTTATGTTTGTAAGTTTACCTCATTTATTTTCTGGAATGCCAGGGGGAGGAGTAGTTGCTATAGTATTCTTTACTGCAGTTATGTTTGCAGCTATAACTTCACTAATAAACTTATACGAACTGCCAATTGCCACCCTTCAAGAAGTTTTTAACTTTACAAGGGCAAAAGCTGTAATAGCAATAGCACTAGTAGGTATAGCAGTTAGTTTAGTTATCCAAGGAATAGTAGGGGAGTGGATGGACGTTGTATCTATTTACATTAACCCACTAGGAGCACTTCTTGCAGGTATAATGTTCTACTGGGTATTCGGTATGGATTATGCTAAGAATGAGCTTAGTAAAGGTAGAGAAAAACCTATTGGAAACTGGCTAGATATTCTAGGAAAATATGCATTTGTTGGTATTACAATATTTGTATATATTGCCGGTATTATGTTAGGTGGTATAGGTTAAAAAATTTAGAAGATGAGTCGAATAAAGGCTCATCTTTTTTATGCCATATAAAAACGCCCTAGAATTTATCTAAGACGCTTTTATAATTCAACCTCCCAATGGGATGCTAAAATATTCATGCATTTTTTTATCATACTGTTTTTTAAATAATAATTCGTGGCCTGCTTCCCATTCTGCTAATTTATTAAAGAGTTTTTTTAGTTCTTCATCTTCAACTTTATTTCCAACTTCTGTATAAAACTCATTAAAATCTTTTTCTATTAGATAGGCCATTCTCAATACCGTAAGGTCTGGCACATCGGATTGTTCTAAAGCAGTATCTATATGCTCAGACTCTTTTCTACTTTCGAAGATTAAATCTTCGTCATTAAAGTTTAAGGTTTCTTCTAATACTGTGAACTTTTCACTTTCTTTATAATTATCAAGGGTGTTTTTTAAAAACTCATAATGTTGTAATTCCACATCTGCCAAATTTAAAAACAAACTTTTAGTTGTTGGATTTTCGAACTTTTCACCTTGTTCTTTAAAGAAGTTATGGCCGTACATCTCCATTTCCATTGCGTACTTTATTACACTTTCGTAATTCATAATAATCTCCTAACTAATCTTTTCTAATTTAACGTGGGCAAGTTTTAACTCAGGAGTTTTACTTATAGAGTCCACATTTTTCGCAGAAGTAAGTTGATTTACGCCCTCTTCTTTATCATAGTGGAAAGGCATATACAAAATTCCGTCTTTAACTTTGTTTGTGATTTTTGCAGTAGTTATAACTTCGCCTCTATTGTTTGATAAGCGGACAGTATCCCCGTTGGAAATTCCTTCTTTTTCGGCTGTATTATTACTCATTTCCACAAATGCTGATGGAGCTAAATAATTTAAGCCTTCTGTTCTACCAGTCATACTCCTAACGTCATAGTGATATACTTGTCTTCCATTTGTTAGAATGTATGGATAATCTTCTGTGGCTTCGTTTGGACTTTGTGTGTATTCGATATCTCTAAATATACCTTTTCCAATAGCCATAGTGTCCTTGTGTAAAAACTTAGTTCCTGGATGATTATAATCAGTACAAGGCCATTGTATTCCTCTTTCTTCTATTCTATCATAATTTATACCTGCGTAAGAAGGTGTTAAACTAGCTATTTCATCCATTATTTCAGATGGGTGATTATAAGTTTTTTCATAACCCATTCTGTTCATTAAATCCATAATTATCATCCAATCAGCTTTAGTATTTCCAATTGGTTCGATAGCTTTTCTAACTCTTTGAACTCTTCTTTCAGTGTTAGTAAATGTTCCATCTTTTTCTGCAAAAGATGAAGCAGGTAATACTACATCAGCTAATTTCGCAGTTTCAGTTAGGAAGATATCCTGTACTACTAAAAAGTCAACTTTACTAAGAGCTTCTTCAATGTGATTAGAATCAGGATCCGTAAGCATTGGATCTTCTCCTACAATGTAGAAGAATCTTATCTCATCATCTAAAACTCCTTGCATCATTTCAGTAATGGTAATTCCTACTTCGTCAGAGAGTTCAGCTCCCCATGCATTTTCGAATTTTTCCTTTACTTCTTTTTTAAATACTTTTTGATATCCTGGATAATCTGTTGGTAATCCACCCATATCACAAGCGCCTTGAACGTTATTTTGGCCTCTTAATGGGTTTACTCCCGCTGATTCTTTTCCTATATTTCCACACATCATAGCTAAATTAGATAAACTCATTACACCTGAAGTACCAGTAGAATACTCAGTAACTCCTAGAGTATAATAGATTCCAGCTTTATTTCCTTTAGCATACATTCTAGCTGCTTTTTTAATATCTTCTGGATCTACTCCACAAATTTCTCCAGCTCTTTCAGGAGTGTATTGCTTAATTACTTGTACGATTTTACTAAATTGTACAGTTCTATTTTCAATGTATTCTTCGTCATGAAGACCTTCAGAATAAATTACATTCATCATGGCATTAATTAAGGCTATATTAGTACCTGGTCTGATTTGTAAGAATAAATCAGCTGATTCTGCCATTTTAGTTCTTCTAGGATCTACAACTATTAACTTCGACCCTCTCTTTTGAGCTTGTTTCATTCTAGCTCCAATTACTGGGTGAGCTTCTGTAGTATTAGTTCCACATAAGAACATAACATCTGTATCTAAAATTTCGGCAATGCTATTTGTCATAGCTCCACTGCCTAACGTAGTTGCAAGACCTGCAACAGTAGGGCTATGTCAGAGTCGTGCGCAGTGGTCTACATTATTAGTACCAATTACTGCGCGATAAAATTTTTGGAAAATGTAATTATCTTCGTTTGTCGTTCTAGCAGAAGTTAATCCAGCGAAAGAATCAGATCCATAAGTTTCTTTTGTAGATTTTATATTTTCTACTATATAATCATAAGCTTCGTCCCAAGTTGCTTCTTGGAACTCTCCATCTCTTTTAATAAGTGGATTTTTCAATCTGTCTTTATGATTTACAAAGTGATATCCAAATTTTCCTTTAACACATAAAAGACCATCATTAGGTTCTTCAAATTTAGGTTGAGCACCTACTATAACATTATCCTTTACAGAAAATTCGATTTGGCATCCAACTCCACAATAAGAACAAGTAGTCAAAACATTTTTAACTTCCCAAGGTCTATATCTTTTTTCTGGATATTTTTTCGGAGTTAAAGCTCCAGTAGGGCATACAGAAACACAGTTACCACAAGAAACACATGTAGAATTAATAAGGCCTTCATCTAAAGGAGTGCTAACTATAGTATCAAAGCCTCTATCTTTTAAACAAATTGCAGAACTACATTGCAATTGGTCACAAACCCTAACGCATAATTCGCATAAAATACATTTACTAGCATCGTAAATATAAAATGGATCTGTATTATCTATATATGGCTCTCTCATTTCTCCTCTATAAGAGCCGCCTTTAACATCATATTCATAACAATAATCTTGTAATTTACAATTACCTGTAGATTCACAAGTTAAACAATCATTAGGGTGATTAGAGAATAATATATCTAAAGTTTCTCTTCTTCCTTTAATAACAGATGGAGAATGAGTATGTATAACCATTCCATCTGATATCATAGTTGTACAACTAGTAACAGGTGCTTTTTTTCCTTCTATTTCTACAATACATAATCTACATCCGCCATAAGGCTCTAGACGATCGTCATTACACAAAGTAGGAATAGGAATGGAATTTAATTTGCAAAATTGTAAGATAGTCATTTCTTCGGAAACTTCATAGTTTTTTCCGTTAACTATTATTTTCATATTTTCTTTATTATTCCTTTCTAGTGAATTATTACTGACTTAGGCTTAGTAGGGCAAACCTCATGGCAGTTACCGCATTTAATACATTCTGCTTGATTAATATGATGAATTTCGCGTCTTTCACCTGAGATACAACCAACAGGACACATCCTCTTACATGCTCCACATCCAACGCAATTATCACCTATATAATACTGAGTTAAGTCTTTACACTTACCTGCAGGGCATTTTTTTTCTTCAATATGTTTTACATATTCATCATAAAAATAATGAAGAGTAGATGCTACAGGATTAGCAGCAGTTTGTCCTAAACCACATAGAGAATAATTAGTTATATAATCAGAAAGTTCCTTTAAAGTATTTAAATCATCTTCAGTACCATCACCTTTTATGATTTTTTGTAATACTTCTAACATTCTCTTAGTTCCTTCTCTACAAGGAGGACACTTTCCACAAGACTCATCTACAGTAAACTCTAAGAAGAACTTAGCTATATCTACCATACAGTCAGAATCGTCCATTACTACCATTCCACCAGATCCCATAATAGAACCAATTTCTTTTAAAGATCTAAAATCTATTTTAGTATCGAATAGTTGAGGTGGAATACATCCACCAGATGGACCTCCAGTTTGGATACTTAAAATTTCGTGTTCAGTACCAGTACCTTCTCCTATATCGTATAAAATTTCTTTTATTGTAATTCCCATTGGAACTTCTACTAAACCAGCGTTTTTAATTTTACCAACTAAGGCAAAAACTTTAGTTCCAGGAGAATCTTCAGTACCAATAGATTTAAACCAATCTGATCCTTTTAAAATAATTCTAGGAACATTAGCTAATGTTTCTACATTGTTTACTACAGTTGGTTTATCAAATAATCCTCTTACTGTAGTTCTGTATACTTTTGCTTGAGGCATACCGCGTTTTCCTTCAATAGAGGCGGTTAATGCTGTACTTTCTCCACATACAAAAGCACCAGATCCTAGTCTAAGTTCAATATTAAAACTAAAATCAGATCCTAAAATATTTTCGCCTAAAACACCAGCTTTATTAGCTTGTTCTATAGCGAATTGTAGCCTTTTTACAGCAGTAGGATATTCAGCTCTAACGTATATGTACCCCTGATTAGCACCGATTGCATAACCACAAATGGCCATAGCTTCCAATACTACGTGAGGATCTCCTTCTAATATACTCCTGTCCATAAATGCACCAGGATCTCCCTCATCAGCATTACAAATAACGTATTTTTGCTCAACATCTTCGTCATAGGCTGTTTTCCATTTTATACCAGCAGGAAAACCAGCTCCACCTCTACCTTTAAGATTAGCATCAATCATAATATCGATGATTTCTTTAGGACTTAAGTGGAAAAGACATTTTTCTAAAGCAAAATATCCATCTCTAGCTATGTATTCATCTAAAGATTCAGGATCAATTAAGCCAAAATTTCTTAGGGCAATTCGCGTTTGATTTTTATAAAAATCTCCAGCTAATTTATAATCGTCACCATCTTTAACGAATTGTTCATCGGTTTCAAATTTTTCTATTAATAAAGGATACGCATTTTCTTTAATATCATTTAAAAAATTATTGTTGTTCATTTTCTTTATCCTTTATATCTTTAATAATTTTCTTAACATGTTTTTTCTCTACATTTTTATAAAGAACGTCATCGATCATAACTACAGGTGCTGCAGCACAATCTCCTAGACATCTAGCTTCTAAAATTGAAAACATTAAGTCTTCTGTGGTTTCTCCCACACCAATTTCTAAGACACTTGAAAACTCATCTAGAATATTTTCTGCACCTTTAACATAACAAGCCGTACCCATACAAACACTTATTCCGTGTTTTCCCTTTGGAACAAAAGAAAATTGAGAATAAAATGTTGAAACCCCGTATATTTCAGCCATAGGTATTCTAAGTTCACTAGATACGATTTCTAAAATAGGGCGAGGTAAATAACCAAATACATCTGTTATTTTTTGAAGAGTAGGCATTAAGTTTCCGGGAACGTTTTTCTGGGTTGAAATAAATTCCTTTATTTCTGAAACTTGATTTTCTTCTAAAACATATTTTTCCATAAACACCTCCACATTTATTGAAAATATAATTATATAAGTAAATTTATATATATATTTAATAGTAACAAAGTTAAAAACATAAGTCAATTAAAGAATGTAAACGATTACAGTTATTAGTTTAACAAAGGGTTAATGTAGAAATATTCCGTAAAAAAAACACCTTAGCTTTATAAAACTAAGATGTTTTTAATTTCTAGAATTTATCAAAGTAAATATTTTCTTCTGGTATATCCTTTTCTTTAAGTGACTCTACAATAGAGTCAATCATCCTTGGACTACCACATAGATAAGCGGTATAGTTTCCACCTTTTTCTACGTATTTTTCAATAGAGTTATTAACCCTACCAGTATCTCCAGTCCATCCCATCTCATCAGTTACTCTTGATAATGTTGGCATAAACTTAAAGTCATATAGATCCTTTTCGAACTGTTCTAATTCATCCACAATAAATAAATCATCTGGAGTTTTAGCACCAAAGAAAAATCTTGCTTTTCTTTGAATGTTATTATCTCTCATATAGTGAAGAATTGATATTATAGGTGCCATACCAGTTCCAGCTGCTACCATAAGCATCGGTCCACCGTCGTCTTCGTTATAATGGAAGTCTCCGTATGGTCCATTTAGATTTACTACATCACCTTCATTTAAGAATTTGTGTACATAAGTTGTAGCAATACCACCAGTAAAACCTATAAATAGTTCAACATAACCTTCATCTCCAGCAGATGAAGCAATGGAATAAGCTCTAAAGACTTCTTCGTCATTTCCATCGTAAATTGGAGCTTTTATTTGGATATATTGACCAGGTTTGAATTTCATTATTTCATTATCTGGTAATTTAAATCTAACTCTTCTAATAGTTTCTGTAACAGGTGTGATTTTTTCTACAATAGCGTCGTATTCCTTAACATTAAATAATTCTTCAGGAATTTCTATATTGATATCTTGTTTTACTTTTACTTGACAAGATAATCTTACGTTGTTTTCTACCTCTTCTTTAGTAAGCCAAGGTAGTTCAGTAGCTATAACAGGGCCACCACCTTCGTTAATTGTTACTTTACAATAACCACAAGATCCTTTACCTCCACAGGCAGAAGGAATAAATATTTTTTGTGCCATTAATGTAGAAAGTAGAGTTTTTCCACCTTCAACTGTCATTGGTTCTCCGTTGTTTATAACAACTTGTACGTCTCCATAATCTGCAATGTATTTATCAGCAAATGTAAGTATAAGTGCTAATACACCAGATACAGCAGAGACAATAAGAACCGTTAATAATATAGTTTGCATACTTGCCTCCTAAGAAATTTGTACAATACCGGAAAAACCGATAAATGCCATAGCCATTATTCCTGTAATAATTAATGTTATAGCAGGGCCACCAAGACCTTTAGGTAAAGCAGCTTCATTGATTCTAGAACGAATACCAGCCATTGATATAATAGCTAAAGCCCAACCTAAGCCTGAACCCAATCCGAAAAATGCTGATTGAATAAAGTTGTATTGTCTAATTACCATAAATAAAGATACCCCTAAGATAGCACAATTTACAGTGATTAGTGGAAGGAATATTCCCAGTGCATAATACAAATTCTCAACATATCTTTCAAGTACCATTTCTATAAATTGCACGAAAGCAGCGATTACAAGTATAAACACAATAAATCTTAAATACTCTAGTCCAAAGGGAATTAAAAGATACTCATATACAAAATAATTTAGAATCGTAGTTACAGTAAGTACAAAAGTAACTGCGATACCTAAACCTGTAGCAGTTTCAATTTCCTTTGATACAGCAATAAATGAACACATTCCTAAAAAGTTAGAAAAAATCATATTACTAGTAAAAATTGAAGCGAAGAATATAACTAGTGGGTGTATACTTTCAGTCATTATCTTTTAACCTCCTTTTCTTCTGGTTTTTTAGAACCAGCATACCACATGAATAATGCTAAAATGAAGAACGCTCCTGGTGGCATTATCATAAGTGTCCATGCAGTCCAAGACTCAGGCATGATTTGGAAACCAAAAATAGTTCCAAAACCTAAGATTTCTCTAATTAAAGCAATAGCCAAAAGCACAAGTGTATAACCCATACCAGCAGCAAGACCGTCGATTAAAGCATCAATTGGTCCATTGGAAATAGCAAAAGCTTCTGCACGACCCATTATTATACAGTTAGTGATAATAAGACCTACATAAGGCCCTAAAGCCGTTGACATTTCTGGCATATAAGCTTTTAAGAAAATATCTACAAGGATTACATATACAGATATAATTAAAACTTGTACCATCATTCTAATATGTCCAGGAGTAAACTCTCTAATAGCTGAAATTGTAAAAGAAGATAATCCAGTTACAAACATAAGTGCCACACCCATAATAAGGGAGTTTAGCATTAAATTCGTAACAGCAAGAGCTGAACAAATACCTATAACTTGGTATATTACTGGGTTATCATTTATAATTCCGTCTCTAACAATTTTTTTTCTTTTAGCGCTAGCCATAATTAATAACCCCCTTGTTCTACGAATTGTTCTAAATCTTCATTTATCATATTTTGAACATAGGTTGAAGTCTGGGTAGCACCAGTTACGGCGTCTATATTTCCACCTTCAGCAGGTCTGTTCACAATATAATTTCCACCTTCTGGAATTGGAACTCCTCTAAATTGTTCCTTGTAAGGAGTCTCTGAAATTCTTCCTCCAAGACCAGGAGTTTCGTTTTGTTCAATAAACTCTACACCAGTAAAATTTTCCATATCAGCATCTACACCGATATAACCAGTAATAGATCCCCATAATCCTGGACCATTAAAAGGAACAGCATGGGCTATAGGTTCTCCGTTTTCAGATAAAGTGTAAATAATTCTATCTTCAGAATCAGTATTTTCTTCAATTCTTTCTTCGAAAATTTGACTTACTTCTTCATCAGTAGTTACACCATCTTCATACAAATCAAAAACGTATAAAATTTTTCTTCTTAAATCTAATTCTTGGTTTTCTTGTACTCTAGCTAGAGTAGTTTGATTAAGTAAAGCTAATAATAATACAGTTATAGCAGTTAAAGCTACCATGAAAATTATTGGATAAGAAATGGATTTAGTATTCATGCTTTAGCCACCTCTCTTTTAGCTTTAGATCTTTTCTTTAATGAATTAATAGTGTAGTCCATAATAGGAGCAAAAGTATTTCCTATTAAAATAGCAAACATTACACCACCAGAGAAAAGGGCAAAGCCTCTTATAACTACCGTTACAACTCCAATTAAAATACCAAAAAGCCATTTACCAATTGGGGTTTTAGCAGCACTTATTGGGTCAGTAGCCATAAAAACAGATCCAAATAAAAATCCACCAGATAACATACCTAGTATTGGATTAGGAACTGAAGCTACACCCATAGCGTTAAAGACTAGTGAAATAGCACTAAATCCTAAAACACATCCTGCCATAATTTGCCAAGAAGCTACCTTAGTATAAATTAAATAAATTGCACATAATAAAATAATAATCTTACTTGATTCTCCAATTACCCCTGGAACATTACCTAATAATAAGTCCATAAATTCAGTTACAAAACCTTCATTTCTGTAAGCAAGTAATGGAGTAGCAGTAGAAACAGCTTCTATTTCTGGAAACAGCCAAG
This sequence comes from uncultured Peptoniphilaceae bacterium, assembly GCA_964461305.1. Classification (GTDB taxonomy): domain Bacteria; phylum Bacillota; class Clostridia; order Tissierellales; family Peptoniphilaceae; genus Neofamilia. The sequence continues at coordinate 16,996 of CAYWTV010000004.1, read as the reverse complement.
TAGTAAATCCACCTGGAAAATCTGCTAAACTAGGAACGTGGTTCCAATGAATAGTCAAAGGCTCTGGGAAATTTATATATACAAAACATCTTCCAACTATTGCAGGATTGAAAATATTTTTTCCAAATCCTCCAAAAACCATTTTACCAAAAAAGACTCCAAATATAATACCAACAACACTCATCCATACAGGAAGTGCCACTGGTAAAGTCATAGTATACAAAATAGCTGTGACTAATAATGCTTCAGAGACTTTCTTCTTTTTGTTAACTTTAGTTTCAAATAGATATTCAGTTAAAAATGCGAAAACTATATTTACTCCAGTGAGTAATAAAACCCTAAGACCATTGAAATAAACAGATACAATCAGAACGAGCAAAAGAGCTTTTAATACAGTTCTCATCATTTTTTGTTTAAGAAAATACTTTTCGATGAAACTCATAATCAACCTCCTTATAATAATTTTAATTCTAGAACTATTTAAATTCTTATAATATATTATAGCAAATTAACTAACTTAATAAAAGATGTAATCAGCTATATTTTCACTTTCCAGAAGAAAAGCGAAAAAAAGAAAATAAAAATTTTCATTTACTTAATAAATAGTATAAAAATTAATTTTACATGTAAATCTTTTTCCAATCGTATTGAAAAAAGACATTTATTGTGTTATATTGAATTTAGTTTAATAAAACATGTGTATGCACTTTAGTGCCGAAGCTGTAAAGCGAAGGGAATTGAGTAAGAATCTCAAACTACCCCAGTAACCGTATTGCTGACAAAGGACATATGCCACTGCGAAAAATCGTGGGAAGGCGTCTGGAGGATGAAGCTAAGTCGGGAGACCTGTACATGTGAATTTTCTCCTGGGTGCGAGGCTTTAACAAGTATTTTAACACGCTTCCTTACCATAGGATGCGTTATTTTTTTACCAGAAGATAATTAAACGAAGGCTAGTAACCAATCATACTAAGAACTCCTAAACTTCAGTATGCCAAATGTGAACGAAATAGTTACCCTCTAGAACAACCACAAACGGAAACTAGCTAATGTAGAAGTCTTTAGATTCCCACTAAAGACTTCTATTGATTAAAAGAGGGAAATATAAAACAAATTGGAGGAATTATGAAAAGATTTAGAATTTTAAGTTTAATGTTAGTGTTGGTATTATCTCTGGGACTTTTTATAGGTTGTCAAAATGATGCTAATACAGAAACTACAACTGATACAACAGTTGAAGAAACTACTGAAGATACAAATGTAGATGAATCAGAAGAACAAGCAGATCAATCCCAAGGACAAAGCTACACTGTAGTAGACGGCTTAGGAAGAGAATTAGAATTTAACAGTGTACCTGAAAGAGTAATTGCAATTTCTCCATCAGATGCAGAAAATCTTCATGCAATAGGTGCAATAGAGTATTTAGTAGGTAGAGGAACTTATGTAGATTATCCAGAAGAAGCTTTAGAAGCTACTGAAGTTGCAAGTGGAAGTGATATGAATCCTGAACAAATTTTAGCTTTAGAGCCTGATTTAATAATAATGAGCGACATGGGAACAAATGAAGAACAAGTTTCAGTTTTTGAAAATGAAGGAATTAATGTTTTAATCACTCCTGCAAAAACCGTAGAAGAAGTTTACGAATCCATAGCTAATATAGGAAAAGCTATGAATAAATCAGAAGAAGCTGAAAAAGTAATTGCAGATATGAAATCTCAACTTGAAGAATTATCTCAAAATTCAAGTGATAACGAAGGAAAAACAATATACTTTGAAATATCTCCATTGGAATATGGACTTTGGACAGCTGGTAGTAATACTTTTATGGATGAAATTGGAGCTATATTAGGCTTAGAAAATATTTTTAAAGATGTGGAAGGATTTGCAGAAATATCTGAAGAAGAAGTTATTTCTAGAAATCCTGATTATATAGTAACTATTTCAATGGGAACTACATCTGGAGAAACTCCTGTAGAAGAAATACTAAATAGACCAGGCTGGGATGGAGTAACAGCAGTTAGTGAAGAAAATATACTAAACTTAGTAAATGACGAACTATCTAGACCTTCAGTTAGATTAGTAGAAGGAGCTAAAGCTCTATCAGAATTTGTAAGTAATTAAATTTATAGGGCTAGTCCCGAGAAAGAAATGAAGATAAATGAAAAGATTGGATACTTTTAAATTAAGACACTTTTTAGGATTTTTATTAATATTGTTAATTGGAATGTTAATATCCCTTGTAATAGGAAGTGTTTCAATTCCAATAAAAGAAGTTTTTAATATTATAATATCTAAAATACAAGAAAAGCTATCCTTAGGAGAAGTAATTAGTAGTCCTCATGCTTCTATTATATTAGCAGTAAGACTTCCTAGAGTAATAAATGCATCTTTAGTAGGAGCATCTTTAGCTATTTCAGGAGCAGCTATGCAAGGACTTCTTAGAAACCCCCTTGCAGAAGGGGGAACTCTAGGAGTTTCTTCTGGAGCAGGTTTAGGTGCTGTACTTTCCATTGCCCTTGGGATTTCCATACCAGGATTTCCCTTTGGGGCAACGGTAATAATGGCCATGGCCTTTGCTTTTTTATCAATATTAATAATTCTTACTCTATCTTATAAATTGGATTTTAATTTAAGTACAAACACTATAATACTCTTAGGAGTTATTTTTTCCATGTTTGTATCTAGTATCCAATCTTTTATTATTGTTTTTTCTTCAAATAAACTAGAGTCAATTATGAGCTGGTCTATGGGCAGTTTGTCTGGAAGCTCTTATAGTGGAGGCCTTATTATTTTAATTGTTTTATTAATTGCAGGAATAAATATTTATTCTAAATCAAGGGAGTTAGATGCCTTTGCAATTAGTGAAGAAAATGCAGCCCACATTGGAGTTGATGTTAGAAAGATTAAGCTATCAATAATGGTAAGTGTTTCTGCTCTTATTGGAGTGTCAGTTGCCTTTAGTGGAACTATTGGGTTTGTAGGACTTATTATTCCTCACATTATGAGAAGAATTGTTGGGCCTTCCCACAGGAAGTTAATAATTGCAACTGGATTTGGGGGAGGGATTTTCCTATTGATTGCTGATTTAATCGCTAGAACTGTAATGGCTCCCCTTGAACTTCCCATTGGAATAATCACATCTTTTGTAGGTTCAATTTTGTTTATTAATATTTATTATTCATTAAGGAAGGTGAGATAATGTTAGAAGTAAAAAACTTATGTGTATCCTTTGGAAACACGAAAATACTAAAAGACATCACCTTTAAGGTAGAGCCTGGAGACTGGCTAATGATAATAGGGCCAAATGGATCTGGAAAAACTACTATAACAAACTCTATATCCCAAAGTATTCCCTATACGGGCGAAATATTAATAAATGGCAATAACGCAAAAGCTATGAAGCCAAAAGATAGGGCAAAAGAACTTGGAGTCTTGATGCAAAATCACTACGTATCTTATTCTTATACAGTAAGAGATGTAATAAGCCTTGGAAATTATTCTAGAAGTGGTGGCATATTTTCTCAAGGGTGTGAAATAGAAGAAGAAAAAATCAAAAAAGCTTTGTCTTTAACTGGAATGGAAGATTTTCAGTATAGATCAGTTCTTACATTATCAGGAGGAGAGCTTCAAAGGGTATTTTTGTCTCAGCTCTTACTTCAAAATCCCAAATTAATGATATTAGATGAACCTACAAACCATCTAGATTTAGTTTATCAAGAATCCATTTTTAATTTAATTAAACACTGGAAGAAAACTAGAAATAGAGCTGTTATCTCCGTTGTTCACGATCTTAGACTTGCTAGAATGTACGGAAATAAGGCTTTACTTTTAAAAAATGGAGAAATATTTAGCTTTGGAAAAATCGAAGATGTAATGAATAGAGAGAATTTAAAAAAAGTTTACAACTTAGATGTCTATGAATGGATGAATAAGTTAAATGAAAATTGGAATATGTAATATATAAATGTTGAAATCCATTCCTTTATATGTTAATCTTTAAACGTAAATAAGTATTTCCGAGCATCTTATCCTACGGAAAATTTCTATGGATATTTTGCCGAACCGAAAGGTAAAGGGTCACAAGAGAAATCAAATGGCCTTCCGCTTTGAAAAGGACTTAAACAAATTTACGTTTTTTCGTAGTTGTTTTGATGTCCAAAACAGCTTTTTTTATTGGAGGAAATTATGAAAAAATTAGCTTTAATCATGGTTTTGATGGTATTAATCGTTGTTGGATGTGAAACACAAAATGAAACTAGAAATGAAAGTAGTAATAATACTACTGAACTTACAGTTTTTGCAGCAGCTTCAATGACAGAGACTTTACAAGAGATAAAAAGCCTTTATGAAGAAGAAAACAAAGATGTAAAAGTCATTTTTACCTTTGACTCTTCTGGAACTTTAAAGACTCAAATTGACGAAGGAGCTGAGGCGGATATATTCATATCAGCAGCCCAAAAACAAATGGATCAGTTAGATCCTGAAGTATCAGAAAATATTCCAAATCCTATTTACCCAAGTAGTAGAATTGACTTATTAGAAAATCAAGTTACATTAGTAGTTCCAGAGGGAAATCCTAAAAATATACATACTTTTGAGGATTTACAAAAAGATAATTTAGACTCCATAGCCTTAGGAAATTCTGACGTTCCAGTAGGACAATATTCGAAAGAGTTACTTAATAGTTTAGGGATATGGGATGAGATTTCAGAAAAGGTGACCTTTGGATCAAATGTAAAGGAAGTAACAACCTGGGTTTTTGAAGGAGTTGTAGAATGTGGAATAGTTTATAAAACTGATGCATTTTCTTCCAATCTTGAAATAGTTGATAAAGCTGATGAGACTTTATTAGACAATAAGGTTATTTACCCAGCTGGGATTTTAGAAAATAGCAAAAACAAAGAAGTAGCTGAAGACTTTCTTGATTTTTTAAGAAATGAAGAGGCTAGTAAAATTTTTGAATCAGTAGGTTTTTTACCTATAAAATAAATTAGGAGTGAATATGGATTTTTTTCCACTATACAATTCCATAAGAATAGCTTTAATATCCACATTTTTTACGTTTTTCTTAGGGATTTTTGCTGCATATTATATAAAAAAATTGCCAAATACATTAAAGGGAATTTTAGATGTAATTTTAACCCTTCCTTTAGTACTACCACCTACGGTTATTGGATTTTTTATTTTAAAAATTCTTGGGCCAAATGGATCAATTGGAAACTTTTTTTTAGAAAATTTTAATATAAGATTAGTTATGAATTGGTATTCTGCAATTTTTGCAACTATTATAGTTACATTTCCACTAATGTATAGAACAGCTAGAGGAGCCTTTGAGGCTTTTGACGAAAACTTAAAGTTTGTTGCCCAAACTTTGGGAAAGAGCAATACTTGGATATTTTGGAAAATAATTATGCCAAATTCAAAAAAGGGAATCCTAGCAGGTGTAGTCCTTAGTTTTACAAGGGCATTAGGTGAATACGGAGCTACAAGTATGGTTTCAGGTTATACATCTGGAAAAACTGCCACGATTTCCACTACTGTTTATCAACTCTGGAGAACTGGAGAGGATTTACTTGCCTATAAATGGGTTTTGATAAATATATTAATTTCTTTTTCAGTTTTAATAGTAATTAACTTACTTGAAAAAAGTGACAATAAAAATTACCACAAAGGACAAGATTTAGTATGATAATTGTAAATATCAAGAAAAAACTAAAAAACTTTAATTTAGATGTTAACTTTTCCTCAAATGGTGAAATTATGGGGCTTTTAGGAGCTTCTGGAAGTGGAAAAAGCCTTACCTTAAAGTGTATAGCTGGAATAGAAAAGCCAGATAGTGGAAGGATAGTTCTAAATGATAAAGTCCTTTTTGATAGTGAAAAAAATATAAATTTAAAACCTCAAGATAGAAAAGTGGGGTATTTATTTCAAGATTATGCCTTGTTTCCAAATATGACAGTATATGAAAATATTAAAACAGGAATTAGAAATAAAGAAGACGAATCAAAAATTAAAAAAATTATTAAAGAGTTGGAATTAGAAGGCCTTGAAGAAAAATCTCCCTTAAGAATTTCAGGTGGAGAAAAACAAAGAGTGGCCTTAGGAAGAATATTACTAAATAAGCCGGAAATACTTTTACTAGACGAACCCTTTTCAGCCTTAGATGATTTTTTAAAATGGAAGATAGAATTAGAAGTTAAATCAATTATTGAAAAATATAAAATTGAGTCAATATTTGTTTCCCACAGTAGAGATGAAATATATAGAATGTGTGAAACTATATCGGTTTTAAAAGAGGGAAAATCTGAAGAAAAACTCCCCATGGAAGAATTATTTCACAGTCCAAAGACTTTATCAGCAGCCCTTTTATCAGGATGTAAAAACTTTTCTAAAATAAAAAAAATTGACACTAGAAAAGTTTTAGCCTTAAATTGGGGTGTAGAATTTGAAGTGAATGAGACTATAGGTTCTGAAGATTATATAGGAGTAAGGGCTCATTTTATTGATATAATTAAAACACCAGAAAAAAACTCTTTTAAACTTGAATTAATTAAAGAAATTGACCAGATGTTTTCCACAGTTTTAATGATAAAACCTCCAAAACCCTTTGGAGAGTATAGGGACATTAGAATAGAATTAGATAAGGAAAAATGGAAAGAGTTAAAAGACGAAGAAGAGTTATTTGTAAGAATAAAACCAGAAAATATAATGAAACTAAAATCAAAGGAAGATTATGAACTATAAAGATCAAATACACCCATCAGAAGGTGCAAAAAAACTTTTAGAAATTGAGCCAAAACTACATAGTGAAACCATTAGTATAAATGAAGGACTAAATAGAATTGTTACTAAAGACTACTACGCTCTTATTAATGTTCCTTCCTTTGATAAATCCCCTTATGATGGATATGCTTTAAGGGGAGAAGATACTATAGGTGCAACTAAGGATAATCCAGTTGAGTTTAAAATTATAGAAGAAATTCCAGCAGGATATTTTCCCAAGGAAAAAGTTTCAAAAATGGAAGCTTCAAAAATACTAACAGGAGGTAGCGTCCCTGAAGGAGCTAATGTCTGTATAAAATACGAATTGACAGAGTTTGATAATGAAAAAGTGAGGATTTTCTCAGAAATTTCTCCAAATTCAGACATAATAAAAGCTGGAGAAGACACGAAAAAAGGCTCCCTCCTTGTAGAAAAGGGAACAAAACTTACACCTGGGCACTTAGGACTTTTATCAAGTCAAGGAATAGATGAGATTTCTGTTTATAAAAAACCTACAATAGGAATTTTTGTAACTGGATCAGAACTTAGAAGTCCTGGAGAAGAAATTGAACCTGGACAAATTTTTGAAAGTAATAATATAACTTTTAAGAGTATATTTGAAAATTTAGGTTTTAATACGAAAGTTTATGGAATTGTAAAAGATGACGAAGATTTAATAGAAAAACAAACTCTTAAAGCTATAAAAGAAGTGGATATTTTAGTAACTACTGGAGGAGCTTCTGTTGGAGATTATGATTATGGTCTTAGTTCAATTAAAAATTTAGGTGGAGAAGTGTTATTTTGGAAAACAGCAATGAAACCTGGAGGTTCAATTGTAGTTTCAAAACTAGAAGAAAAAGTGGTTATTGGACTTTCCGGAAACCCAGCATCTGCAATTTTAGGTCTATATAAAGTTTGCTTGCCTTTTTTAAAAAAATCCCTTGGACTAAAAGACATATATCCTAAGGAATTGAAACTTATTTTAAAAAAAGATCTTAACAAAAAAAGTCCTAGAGTTAGATTTCTCAGGGGGAAATTGGAAATCGAAGATGGAAAAGCCTATTTTATAGAAAAATCAGAACAAGGAAATGGAGTACTTTCATCCTTTATAGATTGTGATGTACTTGTAGAAATACCTTGGGGTAGTGAAGAAATAAAAGCTGGAACTTTAGTAACAGGATATAGAGTTTCTAGTATATTTGGAAGTATTGGTGAATAAATGAAAGACGGATATAACAGAGATATCTCTTATATGAGAATATCCCTTACAGATAGATGCAACTTTAGATGTGTGTATTGTATGCCAGAAGAGGGAATTGAAAAATGCTCCCATTTTGACATAATTTCTCACGAAGAAATAATAAAAATAGTAAAGGCAGCCTCTAAATTTGGAATAAAGAAAATTAGGCTAACTGGAGGTGAACCTTTAGTTAAAAAAGACATAGTGGATCTTTGTAGAGAAATCTCCAAAATTCAAGGAATAGAAGAAATTTGTATCACTACAAATGGAGCCTTACTAAAGGATATGGCTAAAGATTTAAAAGAGGCTGGAGTAAACAGACTAAACTTTAGTTTAGATACCTTAAATGAAGAAAAATATAAGAAAATAACAAGAGGCGCCACTTTAAAAAATAGCTTAAATGGAATAAAAGAGGCAATTAAATTAGGATTTAAAATTAAAATAAACACTGTATTAATCGGCGGGTTTAACGAAGATGAAATTTCTGATTTAGTAGAACTTACAAAAGAAAATGATCTTCAAGTTAGGTTTATTGAACTTATGAAACTGGGAGAAACTAGAAATTGGAAAGAAGAAAGATTTATTTCAAATACAATAGTTTTAGAAAAAATTCCTCAACTAAAAGAATACGGAACTCAAGGAGTAGCTAAAACCTATAAAATTCCAGGCTATACTGGAACTGTTGGACTAATTAGTCCAGTAAGCTCTTGTTTTTGTGAGGATTGTAACAGAATCAGATTAACATCAGATGGTAAATTAAAACCTTGTCTACATTCCTTTAACGAAGTTGATTTAAGAGGACTTGATGGACAAGAGCTAGAAAGAGCCATTGAAGAATCTATATTTAATAAGCCAAAAAGTCATCATCTTAAAGAAGGTTACACAGAAACCAATAGGAATATGAATGCAATAGGAGGCTAAAGTGAAAGAAAACAAACTTACCCATTTAAACGAAAAAGGCAGAGCAAAAATGGTAGATGTAAGCTCAAAGGACAAAACTTTGAGAAAGGCAGTAGCTAGCTGTAAGGTGATTTTAAATGAAGATACCTTTAGTCTTATAGTAAATCAAGGAATTAAAAAGGGAGATGTTTTAGCCGTAGCTCAAGTTGCAGGAATAATGGCTGCCAAAAAAACCTCTGAACTTATTCCAATGTGTCATCCTATAAATATTACAGGTGTGGATATAGATTTTGACTTAGATGAAAAAAATCACATTATAAATATAAGCTCATCAGTAAAGGTTACCGGTGAAACAGGAGTAGAAATGGAAGCCTTAACAGCAGTATCAGTGGCAGCACTTACTATTTACGATATGTGTAAAGCTGTTCAAAGGGATATTGAAATAACAGAAATAAAACTAGAAAAAAAATCCGGAGGAGTAAGCGGAGATTATACCAGGGAGGATAAATGAAAGTAGTATCAGTTTGTATAAGTGAAAAAAAAGGAACTAGAAAAAAACCAGTTGAAAGTATTGAACTTAAAAAAAATCACGGAATAGTAGGAGATGCCCATGCTGGAGACTGGCACCGACAAGTTAGTTTCTTGGGAAAAGAATCTTTAGAAAAAATGAAAAAAGACCTTCCGGATCTAGACTCTGGAGACTTTGCAGAAAATATAATGACAGAAGGATTAGTTTTATACGATCTTCCAATAGGCACAATATTAAAAGTAGGAGAAACGGAATTAGAAATTACTCAAATTGGAAAAGAATGCCACGGCGGATGTGAAATCAGAAGAATTACTGGGGATTGTGTAATGCCTAGGGAAGGTATTTTTGGGATAGTGTTAAAAGAAGGAATAGTAAAACCAGGAGACGAAATAGAAATTCTTAAAAGAGGATAGATTATGATAAAGAAAATAAAGACTGAAGAAGCCATAGGATATCCACTCCTTCACGATATCACAGGGATTATGCCAGATGGATTTAAAGGAGTTTTATTTAAAAGAAATCACATTATAAAAGATGAAGATATTGAAACTTTAAAAGATATTGGAAAAGAACACATCTATGTAGGAGAACTGGAAGAAAATGAAGTTCACGAAGAAGATGCAATATCAGAGCTTATTCCATATTTATTTGGTGAAAATATAAAATCTTCTAAACCATCAGAAGGAAAAATAAATCTTACATCTACAATTGACGGACTTTTCCTAATAAATAGCAAAGCATTATATAATTTAAATTCAATTGGAGACTATACTTTAGCCACTATACCAAATTATTACAAAGTAAAAGAAAACCAAAAACTAGTAGGAGCTAGGATAGTTCCCCTTTGGACAGATAGACAAAGGGTAGAGAAAGCTAAAGAAATCTGCAAAGAAAACTTTCCTTTATTTGAAGTAAAGGAATTTAAAAGCTTAAAAATCGGAATAATAATAACAGGAGATGAAGTCTTTTACGGAAGAATTGAGGACAAATTCGAAAGGGTTTTAAGAAATAAATTTTCCGAATATAAAAGTGAAATTTTAGATGTAAAGTTTTGTCCAGATGATTTAGAAAAAATCCAAGAAGCCTTAGATTATTATATGGATAAAAATGCAGACTTAGTAATTTTTACTGGGGGAATGAGTGTAGATCCAGATGATTTAACACCTACAGCCATTAGAAAATCAGGTGCAGATGTTTTATTTCAAGGAGTTCCAATACAACCAGGAAATATGCTTACAGTGGGAAAATTAAAAAACGCATATTTAGTGGGAGTTCCCGGAGCGTCTATAAAATCTCCAGTAACTAGTTTTGATATATTGTTACCTAGAATTTTTGCTGGAGTTGAAATAAATAAAGAAGATTTTATAAAAATGGGAGAAGGGGGACTTTGCCAAAATTGCCAAGTTTGTACCTATCCAGTTTGTTATTTTGGAGTGTAAAATGAAAAATAATTATAAAGTAGGAGTATTGACAGTTAGTGATAGATCTTTTTCAGGAGAAAGAGAAGATTTAGGAGGACCACTACTAAAAGAACTAATTGAGGATTTAGGATTTCAAGTTTCGGAGACTTCCATAGTTCCAGATGAACTTGAAATGATAAAAGAAGAGTTAATAAGACTAAGTGATAACGAAGAAATAGCCCTAATTCTCACTACTGGAGGAACAGGTTTTTCCCCTAGGGATATTACTCCAGAAGCTACAACTCAAATTTCAGAAAGATTAGTTCCAGGAATTGGAGAAACTATGAGGTCTTATAGTAGTAAATTTACAGATAGAGCTTATTTATCTAGAGCTACTGCAGGTATAAGAAAGAGGACTCTTATAATAAATTTCCCTGGAAGTCCAAAGGCAATTAAAGAAAACTTAGAGGCAATAGCTTCTCCATTAGAACACGGCTTAGACATTCTAAGGGGAGATGGTCCTACAAATTGTGCAACATAAATATTAGTTAATAAATTTTTAATCATTTGATATTATTGTGACGAAATTTGATTAAAACAAGTTTTGACAATTCTAGGTTTTATTTAGATTATTGATAAATACAGAATTATATAGAAAATTAGAAAAATAGTACAGTATAAAAACGCTGCACTTTTTTTAACAATTAATTGACTAATTATTGACATGGATTGACCTTTAGTTTATTATTAGTAATGTATTTAAAAACAAGGGGGATATTATGTCTGATAAAACCATAAAAGAAAAAATAAGTGAAAAAATATTCGACAAAGAATATACACGTAGACAATTTTTAAAAATATCTGGAAAAGGTATAGCAGGAATTGCAATTAGCACATCTTTACTTTCTCTATTAGGATGTGAAGAACAACAAATAAAAGACGGAAAAATATTTACATGGGCAACTCCAACAGGATTATTAGTAGTGAATAAAGATAAATGTGTTGGATGCCACAGATGTGAAATGAATTGCAACTTAATGAACGACGGGAAAATCATGCCATTTATTTCTAGATTAAACATGAGAGATAACTATTTCTTTGGTGAAAATTTAGAAGATGATTATTTACATAGTTCAGGAATACACGGAAATTATAGATGGGAGCCAGTAACTTGTAAACAATGTGCTCAACCTTGGTGTGGAGATGCTTGTCCTGAAAATGCAATTTACGCTGATGAAAAAACTGGAGCGAGAATAGTAGATAAGGAAAAATGCATCGCTTGTGGAGCTTGTACTAAAGCTTGTCCATGGCATTTACCTAGAATTGACCATGAAGAAGGCTATGCAACTAAATGTATAAATTGCGGAGCTTGTGTTCAAGGATGTATAACTGGTGCTATTAGTATGAACTCTTGGGAAGATGTTGCAACAGCACTTCACAACTCATAATTAGGGGGAAATTATGTCATTAGGATTTACAGGAAAAATATTAAGAATAAATTTAACTACTGGAGAAACTTCAATAGAAGATTCTTCAAAATACAACGATTATATAGGTGGAGCAGGAGTAGGAACTAGAATAATGTATGAAGAGGTTCCAGTAGGAACTCATCCATTTGACGAAGCTAATAAATTAATTTACTCAGTAGGACCAAATACAGGAACTAGTGCTCCATGTTCAGGTAGAACTACTATTACATCCCTTTCTACATTTACAAAGGGACATATGATAATCCACGCCCACATGGGAGGAGAAATGGCCTATCATATGAAAATGGCAGGTTATGATAGTATAATAGTAGAGGGAAAATCTCCAACACCAGTTTATATAAAAATAAAAGACGAAGAAGTAAGTATAGAAGATGCTTCAAGTATGTGGGGAAAAACCACTAGAGAAGCTACAAAAATGATAGCTGATATAGAAGGAAAAGAATTTAATACTACATCAATCGGACAAGCTGGGGAAAACATGGTAAACCAATCTTGTATGATAAATGCAGCATCTCACAGTGGTGGAGGTGGAACTGGTGCAGTAATGGGTTCTAAAAACTTAAAAGCTATTACGGTTTATGGAACAGGTTCAGTAAAAGTTGCAGATTCTAAAAAAATATTTGAACTTAACAATTATGTTATGAAAGATTTAATGGGATCAAACAACAATCACGTAGTTCCATCAACAGAAAGACCTTGGGCTGAATATCACGACCCAGCTTCACGTTGGACAGGAAGACCAGGGCTTACTTGGGGAGCAGCAGACGGAGGACCAGTAGATACAGGAGATTCACCTCCAGGAGAGCTAAACAAATTCGGATACAGATGTCAAAAAGCTTACAAGGATTTTGGGCCACTTTCAGAAAAATACACTGTAAAAATGAGTGGATGTACATCATGTCCAGTTAGATGTTTTGGAGTATTAGACATTCCATTTATGGAAGATGAAGGCTACGCTCCAGTAGCAGCAAATACTTGTATGCCTAATTTTGAATATGCATCGATATTACCAACTCACAAAACCTATGAAGAAGAAGGAGACGGTGAATTCCTTACAAATTACGCAGCTTTTAGTACAGCAGATGATTTAGGTCTTTGGGAAAACTACGGAGAACTTCCAAATACAATAAAATATTTTATAGAAAATGGAATTTTAGAACAAATTTTATCAGAAGAAGAATTTAACGACTTAAGATGGGATCTTTACGAAGAAGGAGACCCAGGATTTATCAGAGATATCCAATATAGAATCGCAGAAAAAAACGGCGAGATTGCAAACTTAGGTGAAGGAGCTTATTTTATAAGTGAAAGATATAAAGACATTTTAGGAGATGATTATTTAAACGCTCAACAAATGTCAGTAATATCTCCACTAGGTTGGTCTAAGCACCACGGAAATGAATGTGCAGCTCAAGTAGGAGCCTTAACAAATATTTTTTATAATAGAGACTGCATGACTCATACAATAGTAAACGTATGGGGCAGCGGACTTCCTTATGAAGTTTTAAATCCTATAATAGAAAAAAGCTTTGGACAAGGGGCACTAGATAAACCTAGAGCATACACTCCAATAAATCAAAGTAAAGTAAAATTTGCAAAATTTGGAGTAGTTAGACAGTGGTTACATGACTCTTTTACACTTTGCAACTGGGTATGGCCAATGACATTATCTCCAATGCCAGAAAGAGGATACGAAGGCGACTTAACAGTAGAAGCTCAGTATATGTCAGCTATAACTGGAGAAGATTGGTCTATGGAAGATTTAGATTTTGCAGCAGAAAGAGGACTACAACTTCTAAGAGCTACTCAAGTATTAGGACTTAATACTGTAGATATGAGAAATGAACACGACCAATTTAATGATTGGGTATTCGATATGGAACCTGACTTTAAGGCATTCGAAGAAGGTACTATTAAAATGGATAGAGAAGATATGGAAAAAGCCTTAGGGATGATGTACAAAGAAATGGGCTGGGATGAAGTAACAGGAGCTCCTACTAAGGAAACTTTAGAAAAATTCGGACTATCAGATGTTGCAGCTGATTTAGAATCTAAAAATCTATTACCAGCGTAAATTAGAAAAGGTGACAAGTGAAAGAATACAAAAACTTTAACAAAACCATAAATTCTAGATTAGAAGAAGAAAGAGAAATAAAATCTTATATTGACAAATACTCGGATATTTCCCCGGTAGAGTCTGAAGAACTTTCTAAAAATCTAGATTTTAAAACCATAGAGGCCTTTGAAGAAGCAATGGACAAAGTTGCACAGGAGTACGATAGAGAAAAATCTAAAGGAGAAATTCTAGTAGAGTCCATTAGGAAATTAAACAAAAAAGAAGAAGTAGCTACTATTGAAAAACTCCTAAGTGACGAATCCTTAAATTTAAATAGAGAAGAAATTGAAAAATATATTTTTAATAAGGATATTTACGAAGACCTAGAAACCATTGAAATTATCAAAGGAAAAAAAGGTTTATATATATTTGATTCTACTTTGTGGACTAGACAATTCGCTATGACTGCTGTAATATTAGAGGAGAAAGATATTTTAGAAGCTATAGCTCAACGCACTAGAAAAGACTGTAAAATCTATCCGAGACCTTTACAGGTTTCTGCTTTAAAAAACCCTCCATATACTTATTCAGATGAGGAAATTTTTAAAGCTCTAGATAAGATGAGTAGTGATGAAAACTACAAGGATATAAAAACAGTAAAGGCTAGTAATGAGGGAGTTTGCATTTATTCAGAAGAACACATGAGTGAAAAATACGCAAAGGCTTTATGTGAAGAACTAGAAGTTCTCTGGAAAAAACAACAATAAACGTTTAGAAAGAGGTAAAAATACATGGGAAGATTCGGAACAACAGAATTATTAATGATATTAGCAGTAGTATTATTAATATTTGGTCCTAAAAAATTACCAGAACTAGCTAAGGGTATGGGAGAAGCAGTTAAGGAATTTAAAAAAGGTCAAAAGGATTTAGACGATACTATAAACGGACCAGTAATTACTGAAGATCAAAAATCAGATACAACAAGAGTATCTAAAAACGTTGAAGTAAAAGATGTAACTGACGAAAAAGTTGACAAATAGTTAGGTAGGAAAAAATGGACTCAAAGGAAAATATGCCCTTTATTGACCATTTAGATGAGTTTAGAAAGAGATTTTTTAAAGTGCTAGTAGCTCACGTAATCGTGATGCTTCTGGCATTTTCTCAATCAGGGAGAATATTAGAAAAGTTAATGGAGCTAAATCCAGAAATGAATCTAATATTTATTGAACCATCTGAAATAATGATAGTATATGTACAAATAGCAATTGTAGTAGCAGTAGCACTATGCTCGCCATTTACTATTTACCAGTTATGGGGTTTTGTAAAAAAAGGTCTTTACGAAAAGGAAAAGAGGCTTATTAAAATAGCCCTTGGACTTGGATTTGTGTTTTTTATACTTGGAATTTTATTTGCTTATACAGTAGTAGTTCCAATGTCATTACAATTTTTTACTAGAATAGCCATAGAAGGTGTAGACCCTATGATTTCAGTAAAATCCTATATTAGTTTTATACTATCCCTTTTGTTAGCCATGGGAATAGTATTTAACATACCATCATTTGTATATATAGCTACGAAAATTGGATTAATAACTCCAGAGAAGCTAGAAGAATACAATAAGTATTTAATAGTAGCAATATTTATACTTGCAGCTGCACTTACTCCGCCAGATGTAGTATCTCAACTTATGATGGCAACGCCTATGATAATACTGTTAAGGATAAGTATGGTAGTATCTAAAAAGACCTACGCTGGAATGTTAAAGGAAAAGGAAAAAGAACTTGAAGGAAAACAATAAATTAGAAATGAAAGTTTTTTCTGTATCTGGAATAAGCTCTTCTGGAAAAACTACATTAGTAGTAGAATTAGTAAAAGAACTAACAAAAAGAGGATATACAGTAGGAACAGCTAAATCAATAGGATGTGGAAAAGGCTGCGAAGGACACAAACACGGAAACTGCTCAGGATCAAATCACCATTCAAAATTTGGATTTACAATAGATACCACTGGAAAAAATTCATTTAAACACAGGGAAGCAGGATCAAAACAAATTACAACTTGGTCTAAGGGAGAAACTGCCATAATTTATCCCTATCAATTGAAACTATATGAAATTATAGACAAATACGACTTTGATTATTTAATCGTTGAAGGTGCTAGAAGATATCCAATGCCTAAAATCACAACTGGAATATCTAGGGAATCTACAGAAAAGAGAATGACAAATACAACTATTGCCATATCTGGTAAAGTGGCAGATAAATACGAAGAAATAAATGGAATAAAAACATTTAAAATCTTTGAAGAAGTAGAAAAACTAGCAGACTTAGTAGAAAATAAAGTTTACCCAACAATTGGATATAGAGACGAAATAGGATGTTCAATGTGTAACATGACCTGCAAAGAATTAAGTGAAAAAATCCTTAAAGGAGAAAAATCCCACTTAAATTGTAAGAGAATGTATCCAAATATCCAAATAAACACAACAGACGAAAACTTAAAAGAAAAACTTAGAAAACAAATAATCAAAATAGACTTACCAGAATTACCAGAAAAAATAGAAATTAATATAGAATAAAAATATCCTCCTAGAAAATAAATCTAGGAGGATATTTTTA
>CAYWTV010000003.1:0-125298 GCA_964461305.1 uncultured Peptoniphilaceae bacterium | reverse complement strand
CTTTTCCATTGTACTTACTTAACTCTTCAGTTGTAAGAACTAAATCTTCTTCAGGTGCTGTTTCTTCAATAATAGTTTCTTCTTGAGCAGCAGGTTGATCTTGAGTTGCTGGTTCTTGATTACATGCAACTAAAGACACCGCCATAACTATAACTAACAAAAATAATAAAATTTTCTTCATAAAATTCCTCCTTAGAATTATTAATTTGTTTATTAGTTTGATAATACCCAAAGATTTTCAATTAAAATATTTAATTATATAATTTGTAAACTTCTAAATATGTTACTTGTATAATAATATAGAGTATGATATCATAATAAAAATACTTTAAATCAGTACAGAGATACTGGAAAGGAGAAAATAATGGCAGAACATGTAATTGGTAAGTCAAAAATTAAACAAGGTAATATTTCTATTTCAGGTACTAAATTTATTTTAGCTTTACAACATCTTATAGCGATGTTTGGAGCTACTGTATTAGTGCCTATTTTAACGGGTTTTAACCCTTCAGTAGCGATTTTTTCTGCAGGATGTGGAACATTAATATTTCATTTATGTACGAAAGGAAAAGTTCCTGTATTTTTAGGCTCATCCTTCGCGTTTATTCCTGTAATATTAACAGTAAGTAATTTATATAACGGTGATTTAGCATACGCCCAAGGGGGAATAATAGTTGCTGGACTAGTATATTGTCTATTTTCACTAATTGTATATAAAATTGGATTAGATAAAATCAAGAAATTATTACCAGCTCAAGTAGTAGGACCTATGATAATGGTAATTGGTATGAATTTATTACCTACAGCTATTGATATGGCAAGTTCTCAATTTGTTTTAGCTGGAATTACTTTAGGTTTAGCTTTATTAATTAGATTTAAAGGAAAGGGAATTATTAGTCAATTATCTATAATAATAGCTGTAACAATAGGATACTTAGTTGCCCTTGGCACCAATCAAGTTGATTTGAGTTTAATAACAGAGGCATCTTTCTTATCAGTTCCATCTTTTCAAACTCCTAAGTTTGATTTTGGAGCAATAGTAATTATAGCGCCAATTGTTTTAGCAGTATTTATGGAACATATTGGAGATGTAACAACTAATGGGCAAGTAACTGGAAATAACTTTATAAAAGATCCTGGATTGCATAGAACCCTTCTTGGAGATGGATTGGCTACAATGTTCGCTGGATTTGTTGGTGGACCTGCAAACACAACTTATGGTGAAAACACAGGTGTTTTAGCTATTACTAAAAATTACGATCCTAGTACTTTAAGATTGACTGCTGTTTTAGCAATAATACTAGCCTTTGTTGGAAAATTAGGTGGAGTCTTATCTTCTATACCAAGTAGTGTAATGGGCGGCATATCAATTATGTTATTTTCTATGATATCTATAATTGGTGTTCAAACTATTAAAAATGAAAATGTTAAATTTAACTACAAAAATATAATCATAATGGCAACAATTTTAATATTAGGTTTAGGTAGTGGATACTTAAGTGAATTATTAAATATAGAAATTGGAATCTCTTTAGGAGAAAATGTTTCAATAAGTGGACTAAGCTTTGCTGCAATAGTGGGTATAATTTTGAATTTAATATTAAATAGAAAATAATTTCGTTAGGAATAGATCCTTTTAAAGGATTTATTCCTTTTTTTATTATGTATATGTTAGAATAATATATATATTTGTAAAAGAGGCGATAAAATGTTAAGAAGTATGACAGGATTTGGTTCCCATAAAGAAAGAAACGATGATTTTGAAATAAAAGTTGATATAAGATCAGTAAATAATAGATATTTAGACATACAAGTAAAAGGGCCTAAATCGATTATTTTTTTAGAAGATGATTTAAAAAAGACTATTTCTAAAGAAGTAACTCGAGGGAAAGTCGATGTTTTTATAGATATTAAATTTTTAAGTAAAAATAGCTCTGATTTTCAAATAGATTATGTATTATTGGATAATTATTTGGAAAAGATCAGGGAAATGTCATCCTATATGACAAGGGAAGATATTATAAATCCTATGGATTTATTAAAATTAGATAATAATATACTGACATTAGAAAAGACTGAATTAAGTGAAAATGAAAATTTTGTAAATTTATGTAAAGAGTGTTTAAAGTCTTCATTAGCGAATTTCCTTGAAATGAAGAGTCAAGAAGGATATAATATAGAATACGACTTAAAGAAGAAAATCAATGAAATAAAAGTTATTATCGATAAAATAGAAAAAGAAGCGGAGCACATCATCGATGTGAATGTTTCCCTACTAAGAGAAAGAATCGATGAGATTCTATCTAAAGACGATATAGCTATAAATGAAGATAGACTTGTAAATGAAATTGTTTTTTATACTGATAAATTATCAATAGATGAAGAATTAGTTAGACTTAATAGTCATTTAATTTTATTTGAAAATATTTTGTCTGATAATAAGTCTAATGGTAAAAAATTAGATTTTATTATTCAAGAGCTAAATAGAGAGACTAATACTATAGGTAGCAAATCGTCTAGCGTAGATATTACAAATGAGGTAATTAGTATGAAATCTGTAATAGAGAAAATGCGTGAGCAAGTTCAAAACATTGAATAACTTAAATAATAATATGGGATGGTGGAAATTTATGGCCAATGGTTTCTTACTTGTACTTTCAGGTCCAAGTGGTGCTGGAAAGGGCACAGTAAGTACTGCTCTAATGGAGAGTGCTGATGATATAGTATTTTCAACTTCTTTAACTACAAGAAAACCTAGACCAACTGAAATAGATGGTGAAAATTATTTTTTTGTAAGTGAAGAAGAATTTGATGAAATGGTAAAAAATGATGAGCTTTTAGAATATGCTCATGTACACAATAATTATTATGCGACTCCTAAAAAATTTGTTTTTGAGCAAATAGAAAAAGGAGAGATTGTACTTCTAGAAATTGATGTTCAGGGAGCTCTACAAATCAAAAAAAAATATAAGAATGCAATTTTTATATTTTTATTGCCTCCAAGTATGGAAGAATTAAAGCAAAGAATTGTTAAAAGAGGAACTGAAAAACCAGAGGATATAGATACTCGATTTAGTAATGCTTTTAAAGAATTAGACTTTGTTGGTGAATATGATTATTTCGTAGTGAATAATACTGTAGAACAAGCTGTAATTGATATTAAAAATATTATCGCTGCTGAAAGATTAAGAGTTAAAAGACATAAAGATATAAAACTAAATGTAACAAAGGGGTGGGATTAATTGTATATTCCTTCATTTAACGAAATTAAAAAAGTTGATAAAAGTAAGTATAAACTTGCACTAATGGTGGCTCAAAGAGCTAGACAGCTAAATGATGGTGCGATACCTTATGTAGATTCTGATGACAAAAACAATGTAACAATTGCTATGGAAGAAATTATAGAAGGTCATATTGTAAGTAATGATTAAGCTAGAATATATTCTAGCTTTTATTTTCTGTTATGAATAATTATATTGATGTAGTAATATTTAAAAATGTAATAAATTTAGATAAATTATACACCTATGAAAATAATATAAATGCAAATGTAGGGGAATTTATTATAGTGGATTTTAATAATTCATTAGAAATTGCTTTAGTTTTGGATAAATATTCATCAGGTGATAATTTTGATGTGAAAAAAGCATCATTAATTATTAAAGAACTAACTCCCCTAAATCAAACATTTATTGAGTTAGGATTGTGGATGAAAGAATTTTGTATTTTAACATTTGCTAAATCCTTTAGTACAATTTGTGATTTAACAAGAATTAGAAATATAAGTTACTCCTATAAAAAATTAAAAGATTTAAATTCAAATGAAGAATCTTTAATTAATGAATTCAACAACGAAATGACATTATCTGCAAAGGATAATAAGATTTTAAATGATTTAGTTGATCAAAATAAAATAAGTAAAGATATTTCTTACGATGTGGTAAATGTTGAAAAAACGAAATACTATTCTTTCTTAACAACTTTAGATGATACTTTAGAAAAAGTAAGGTCAAATGCTATTAGACAAATAGAATTAATAAATGAAATATATGACAATTTTTACGAAATTGGATACTTTAGTTCTGAAGATTTGTACGAATTAATTAATTATAAGAAAAATGTATTTGACGACTTGTTATCAAAAAATATATTTGAAGAAATTTTACAAAGTTCTTTAAAAAACAATTCATCTAAAAAATTTACTCTTACTGAAAATCAAAATCTGATAGTTAAAGATATCTTGAAATCTAATGATAATAAGTTTCTAATACACGGTGTAACAGGATCAGGAAAAACAGAAATATACTTTGAGATAATAGAACAAATTCTAAAGAAAGATCAAACTGCAATTTTTTTAGTTCCAGAAATTGGGTTAACACCCCAAATGGAAATGAGAACTCGTAAAAGATTTGGCAATTTAGTTTCCATAATTCACTCTAAACTAACTAGGTCTAAAAGAATTAAAGAATTAGATAAACTTAAAAACAACGAATCTAAAATATTGTTAGGGACTAGATCTGCTATTTTTACACAAATAGAAAATATAGGCTTAATAATTATAGACGAAGAACATGATAATAGTTATAAATTAGATAGTCATAATAAATACGATGTTAGAGAAGTTGCGAGATTTTTAGTTGAAAAAAATCCTAGTTCAAAGTTGATACTCGGATCTGCTACTCCTTCAATAGAAACTTACTTTAAAGCTAAGAATAATATTTATAAACTTTATACTTTAAAAGAAAGGCCCAATTCTTCAAAACTTCCTGAAATTCTTATTACAGATATGAGAAAGGAGTTAGATTATGGAAATACTACACCTTTTTCTGTGGATTTATTGGCAAGTGTTAAGAATTCACTAAATAAATCCAATCAATCTATATTATTTTTAAATAGAAGGGGATATTCTAATTTTGTAACCTGTAGAACATGTGGCCATACAATCAAATGCGATAAATGTGATGTATCTATGGTATATCATAAGAATAAGAATTTTTTAAAATGTCACTATTGTGGAGATACAAAAAGCAACCCTAGACTTTGTCCTAATTGTGGAAGTAAAAATATTAAACAATTCGGTATGGGTACTGAACAATTAGAGGAGTTAACAAAAATAAACTTTCCAGATTCTGAAATTTTAAGAATCGATTCTGATACCACATATAGAAGAGAAGACTATTTAGAAAATGTTAAGAAAATATTAAATAAAGAGGTTTCAATAATAGTTGGAACTCAAATGATTACTAAAGGATTTGATTTTCCAGGAATTGATACTGTGGGAGTTATTGCTGCAGACTTGTCTTTAAATATACCAGAATACGACGCTACAGAAAAAACTTTTCAGATTTTAATGCAAGTTGCTGGTAGATCTGGTAGATCTAAGGATAAGGGAAAAGTAATAATACAAACTTATAATCCTGATCACTATTCTATTAGGCATGTTATAGATCATGATTATGAAAGTTTTTATGAAGAAGAATTAATTTTAAGAAAAGCTTTTAATTATCCACCCTTTAGAAGACAATATACAATTACAGTTTTAGATAAAGACTTAAATAAGGGTTTGGATATAGCTTCTAAATTGATAGATTATATCAGAGAAGAAATAAACAATTCTGGACTAAATGATTATGCAGAAATAATTAGCGATAAGGAAAGATTATCATATAGTAGGATAAACAACAGATATCATATTAGATTATATTTAAATTCTACTATTAGACATGAAAGGCAAGTTAAAAAACTATTGGGGAACATATTAATAAAAAATGTAAATAAAATAAATCTTGTTGGAACACACATCGACGTAGTAACTAGATAGTGATTTATTATTTATAAAAATGGGTATTTTTAAAAAGGAGGAATGTTTATGGCTATAAGAACAATTAGATTAGATAGTGATCCTATTTTAAGACGCAAGTCAAGGAAAATAGATGATATAAATGAAAGAATAACTGAATTATTAGACGATATGTTAGAAACTATGTATGATGCAAATGGTGTAGGATTAGCTGCTCCACAAATAGGAGTACTAAGACGTGCAGTAGTTATTGATATTGGAGAAGGACCTATAAAAATTATAAATCCTGAAATAATATCAACAGAAGGATCTATCGAGGGACAAGAAGGCTGTCTATCTGTTCCAGGCTTTTCAGGAACTGTAGAAAGACCAGAAAGTGTTTTATTAAAATATACAGATGAAAATAATGAAGAGAAAACCCTAGAAGCTCAAGGGTATTTAGCTAGGGCAATTTTTCATGAATATGATCATTTAGAAGGAATATTGTATACAGATAAAGCTACCGAGATGTTTGAAGTTTTAGAAGAAGATGAAGAAGTTGAAGAACATGGAGAATAAAAAAAATATTGTTTTTTTAGGAACGCCAAATTTTTCACTTAATCCTTTAATATCTCTATATGAAAATCATAATATAGTTTTAATTATTACTCAACCTGATAGAGTAAATAAAAGGGGTAATAAAATTGCTTTTAATCCCATAAAAAAGTTTGCAATAGAAAAGGATATAGAACTTTTCCAACCATTAGATATAAATTCTAAAGAATCCATAGATTATATTGAATCTTTTGAAGTTGATTATATGGTAGTAGTTGCATATGGTCAAATAATAAAAAAAGAAATTAGAGAAATCCCCAAAAAAGAAATAATTAATATTCACGCTTCACTGTTACCAAAACACAGAGGAGCAGCCCCTATACAAAGGGCTATAATGAATAGGGATTTAAAAACTGGAATTACAATAATGGAAGTCTCAAAAGGTTTAGATAAAGGAGACATATTGCTAAGTGAGGAAATAGAGATATTAGATAAGAAATTTCCCGAAGTGCATGATGAGTTATCAGAATTAGGTGCAAAATTAATTCTAGATTATATAAAATTAAATGAAGATAATAAAATCCAACCCCAAAAACAAGATGAAAAATTAGCAACTTATGCAAGTAAGTTAACTAAAGAAGACGGATTATTAAATTTTTTAGATATAGATACTGAATTAGGTAAAATTTATGGCTTATATCCAAAACCAGGAGCATATTTTATTTATAAAGACCAAAAAGTAAAAGCTTTAGATGGTAGAGTATTTTCAAATAATGGAGATAGGTTTAAGGAAAATGGAACTGTATTGGATGTATTATCAGATGGAATATTAGTTAATTGTGGAAATGGAATATTAAAGATAACATCAATTCAATTTCCAGGTAAAAAGGAAATGAGTGTTGAAGATTACCTTAAAGGTAATAAAATAGAAAAAAATATAGAATTAGGGTGATAATATGTTTTACGATTCTTCATGGTTTATATTTGTACTACCAGCTTTATTATTTGCAATGTTTGCAAGTGCAAGGGTAAATTCTGCCTATTCAAAATATAGCAAGGAACAATCATATCTTAACATGACAGGTCAAGAAGTGGCTCGTAGAATTTTAATGAATAACGGTATTAACGACATTTCAGTAATTCGAACAGATGGAGTCCTGACGGATCATTACGATTCAAAAAACAATACAATAGCATTATCTGATGAGATATATGGTGGAACCTCTGTAGCATCCATTGCTATAGCAGCTCACGAGGCTGGACACGCTGTACAACTAGAAGAAGGGTATTTACCTTTACTAATTAGACATTCATTAGTAAAAGTTACCCAATTTGCTACAAGTGCTTCCTATATATTTATATTGTTAGGATTTTTTATCGATATGGTATTTGGAAGGATTGGTATAATATTATTTATAATAATATTTGTTTTTCAAGTTGTAACTTTGCCAGTAGAACTTAATGCAAGTAATAGAGCAATTAATGAATTAGCTACAGTAGGAGCTCCTAATGAAGATTTAGACAGATCTCAAAAGATGTTAAGAGCAGCTGCTTTAACCTATCTTGCGGCTATGCTGACAGCTTTAGCTCAAGTATTAAGACTACTAAGTATATTTGGAAGAAGGAGAAATTAGGGATGCTTTCATAGCATCCTTCTTTTATGAAAAATCAAAGAGAAATAGTAATTGAATTACTAAATAAATACGAAGAAGAAAATAAATCACTAGATGATTTATTAAATAATTTAACAAATTTAAATTCACAAGAGTATGGTTTCGTAAAAACACTTTTATATGGAACTGTAAGATATAAAATTAGATTAGATTATATAATAAAAAAATTATCTAAAATTAAATTTAATAAAATCCATAAAAGTATATTAAATATACTTAGAATATCTTTATATCAAATAATTTATATGGATCATATACCAGAAAGGGCAGTTGTTAACGAAGGAGTAGAATTAGCTAAAAAATTCGGTAACAAAGGGTCTGTTGGATTTGTAAATGGAAGTTTAAGAAATTTCATTAGAAACAAAGAAAAATTTTTAAAAGTTAATTTAAACAATGAATTGGAAAGATTTTCAATTATATATTCATTTCCAATGTGGTTAGTTGAAAATATTAAAGAAAATTATCAATATTATAACTTAGAAGAGATTCTAAATAAATTCAATGAAGAAGCTGAATTTGGCATACGGATAAATGTATTAAAAACCTCAAAGGATGATTTTTTGAATGAGATAAAAAAAAGTTATAATTTTAAAGATATGGACCATTCTACTAATGGAACTGTACTTGAAAATCCTTCAAATATTTTCAATACTAAAATTTACAATGAGGGATACTTTTATGTAATGTCTCAATCATCTCAACTAGTATCTGAAATGATTTTTAAGTACATTAAACCTACAAAGGTACTAGACATGTGTGCTGCACCAGGAGGTAAAATAACTCATACATATGAGTTATCAAAGGGTACTGGAGAATTTTTAGCTTGTGATATTAGCGGTTATAAATTAAAATTGATAAAAGAAAACTTAGAAAGACTTTATAATTCTGAATCTATAAAACTATGCAAAAATGATGGAACTAAAATAAATGAAAATTTTATAGAAAAATTTGATTTGGTGATTTTAGATGCACCATGTAGTGCTTTAGGTTTAATTAGAAAGATGCCAGAAATAAAATACAATAAAAAACCAGAAAGTTTAAAATCACTTTCTAACATGCAACTTAAGATGTTAAATAATGCTTCTAAGTATGTGCTTAAAGAGGGGGTTATCTCTTATAGTACATGTACATTTACGAAAGAAGAAAACATAGAAGTAATAGAAAAATTTTTAATGGTAAATAAAAATTTTGAACTTTTAGAATCTAGGAAAATTTCTCCTAGTGATTTTAATTCTGATGGATTTTCTATATTTATACTAAAAAGGATTGATTAATATTATATTAAATAATTTAACAGAAGTTGAACTAAAAGATTTCATAGATACCTTAGATATAAAAAAGTTTAGGTCAGATCAAATATTTAGATATATTCATAATAAAAATATAACTAATATAGATGAATTTATTCAACTTCCAATTTCAGAAAGAGAAATTTTAAAAAATAATTCAGAAGTAAAAAATATTCAAATACTAGAAAAGTTTAAATCTAAAATCGATGATACAATTAAGCTTTTGTATCTATTACCCGATAATAATATTATTGAAGGAGTTTTAATGAAATATAAACATGGATATAGTTTATGTGTCTCAACTCAAGTAGGTTGTAGAATGGGTTGTAGTTTTTGCGCTTCAACGATTAACGGATTATCGAGAAATTTAGAAGCTTTTGAAATTGCCTCTCAAATATATGAAGTTGAAAAAGAGTTTAATATTGAGCTTTCTAATATTGTGTTTATGGGAAGTGGGGAACCTTTCGATAATTATGAAAATCTAATTAAAAGCATAAGACTATTAAATCATCCTAAAGGCAGAAATTTAGGAATTAGAAATATGACAATATCTACATGTGGAGTTGTAGATAAGATAATCGAATTTTCCAATTCCAATATTCAAGCAAATTTAGCAGTCTCAGTGCACAGCTTTAAAGACGACATTCGATCAAAAATGATGCCTATTAATAATAAATATAACATATCAGAATTAATGAATGCTATTAATATTTATGTGAAAAATACAAATAGAAGGATTTCCATAGAATATACTGTTATTCCTGGAGAAAATGATTCTGATGAAGATATAGAATTATTTAAAAAATATACGAAAAATTTAAATTATATTGTAAACCTAATTGCGTTAAATCCAATTAATGACTATAATAAGATAGATTATAAAGGAAAGGCGAATAGTTTTTATAAAAAACTATTAAAAAATAAGATTAATGTAACTTTAAGACGTGAACTAGGTAGCGACATATCAGCTTCCTGTGGTCAATTAAAAAAAAGTTATTTAAAAGAAGGTGGAACTCTTGAATTTTGAAGCTATATCTAACGTAGGTAAAATTAGAACAAATAATGAAGATAGTTATTACGTTCCTGAAAATGAAAACTTTCCGTTGTTCATTGTAGCAGATGGAATAGGTGGTCATAATTATGGCGAAATTGCCAGTAAAATGACTGTAGATATTGTAGTGAATCAATTAAAGAACATTGATCAGTACAATAATTTAAAAGAGCTAGAAAATGACTTCGTAAAAGCTATTTCTAAAGCTAATAAAGAAGTATTAATCAGATCTGAAGAGGATGAAAATTATTCAGGTATGGGGACTACTATTACTATTTTGTATAAATTTGATAATTGTGTTCTCATTGGAAATGTTGGTGACAGTAGGGCTTATGCTATAAATGAAAGTGAAATAAGACAACTAACTGAAGACGATACAATAGTAAATAAATTGCTGAAATTAGGAGAAATCACTACTAATGAAGCCTTAAATCATCCAAATAGAAATGTTATTACTAATGCTGTTGGAACTGATTTAATGATAGATATAAGTCTTGTACAATATAATTACTCAAAGGGAGAGTATATTTTGTTATGCACTGATGGGCTAACTGATATGGTTCCTAATGAAAAAATATTAGAAATTTTTAATAGTAAAAATGATTTATCTTTTATAAAAGAAGAGCTACTTAACCAAGCTTTAAATGCTGGTGGAAAAGATAACATCACATTTATTATAATTGAAATATAGGTGAGAATATGATTGGAATAACATTAAATAATAGATATACAATTCAAGAAAAAGTCGGCGGCGGAGGCATGGCAAATGTCTATAAGGCCCATGACAATAAATTAGGAAGAGATGTAGCAGTTAAAATTCTCAAGCAAGAATTTGTAAACGATAATGAACTCGTTGACAATTTTAGAAAGGAATCTTATTCTGCCGCTAAATTAAATCATCCGAATATAGTAGGTGTTTTCGATGTTGGTGTTGACGATATTGATGGCGAGAAAAACTATTATATAGTAATGGAAATAGTTAACGGTAAGACTTTAAAAGATCTTATATTGGAAAAAGGAAAGCTAAGTATTTCTGAAACTATAAATTATGCAATACAAATTTGTGAAGCGTTACTTTGTGCACATTCTAATGGAATAGTTCACAGAGATATTAAGCCCCAAAACATTATTTTAAATGGAGATAACGTACCTAAAGTAACAGATTTTGGAATAGCACAAGGAACTAATAAAAATACAATGACTGAAAAAGACATTATTGGATCTGTTCATTATTTTTCTCCTGAACAAGCAAAGGGAGAAAAAACAGACGAAAGATCTGATATTTACTCATTAGGTATTTTATTTTATGAGATGGTAACCGGTGAGCTGCCTTTCGATGGAGATAACCCCATAAGTATTGCTCTTAAACAAGTTCATGAGAACATTTCAATTCCTTCTAGGATAAATCCAGAAGTTCCCAAATCCATAGATGAATTAATATTAACTATGACTGATAAAGATCCTAAAAGACGTTATAAAAGTCTAAAGGAAGTAATATCAGACCTTAGGGATATTGAAAAAAGACAAGAAATAGAAATGTCAGATACTTTAATAATTCCCAATGTTTCTAGAAGAGATAATAATGTATCTGTAGATGATCAAAGAAGAATTAGAAGAAAGAGTATTGAATCAAGTTCTCAAAGGTCAGAATACAAAAATGTAAATAACACAGACAAAAAAGAAAAAGGAATATTACCTATAATTGGAGGCATATTATTAGCTTTAGTAGTTACTACGGCAGCATTTGCTATATTTTTAAATTTCTTTGTTCTAAATGGAAATTCAAATTCAGAAGTTGAAGTTCCTAGAATTATTGGAGAACAAGAAGAAGATGCAAGGAAAATTATAGAGGATCTGAATTTAGAATTTGAGGTTACTGAAAGATTAATAAATCCAGATTACGAACCAGGAGCTGTCATATCTCAAAGTGTAGATGAAGGAACTATGGTTAAAACTGGATATATAATTAGAGTAACTGTAAATTCTGAATCAGCTGGGATAGTAGAAGTTAACAACTATATGGGTATGTCCTTAGAAGAAGCTATATCTCAAATTGAAGAAGATGGTTTAAATTATGAGGTTGAATATAGCGAAGTTGATGATGAAAATGATATAGATAAAGTGTTAGAACAGGATTTAAGAGCTGGAACAAATGTAGAAAGAGATACTACTATAATTTTAACTGTAGGTAAAGAACCAGAGATAAAATCAGTAACTATGCCTAATTTATTAGGTGAAAATATCGACAGTGCTATTTCTACTTTAGAAAGTTTAGGATTAGAAGTTAGTGAAGATATAGCGACTGCAGTTAGTGAAAATTTTAATATAGACGATGTAATTGGACAAAGTGTTCCCGCTGGAGAAGAAGTTTTAGAAGGTGAGGTTGTATATTTAACTAAGGCTGTTGAACCGGAGCCTGAGCCAGAACCTGAACCAGAGCCAGAACCCGAACCTGAACCAGAGCCAGAGCCTGAACCTGATACTACGCCTATAACGCCTCCTAGTGGAGGGACATCAAGTTATTTATTTAAATTCAATATGCCTGAAGGAGATGAATCCTTTGATATTAGAGTTAAAAAAATTGAAGGAAATGAATCAACTTATATTTATGAACAAGTTCACCATTCTAGTGAAGGTACAGTAGAAGTACCTGTTTCTGGTAGCGAAGATGCAGTATTCCAAATATTTGTAAATGGAGAATTATATGGTACCAAGCCATGATAAATAATAAAGGTAGAATTTTAAAGGGAATTGGTGGATTTTACTATGTAAAATCTGATGACAAATTATACGAAGCTAAAGCTACTACTTTATTTAAAGTAAATAATATTAAACTAACAGTAGGTGATTACGTTAAATTTGATATAAATGATGATGGCACAGCTTATATAAGAGATATTTATGAGAGGAAAAACCTCTTTATAAGACCACCAGTTTCTAATATAGACGAAGTATTTATAGTAATTAGCATTGATAAACCTAAATATAATTATCAATTAATAGATAGAATGATTCTATTAAGTAGATTCAATGGTATAGAACCTACTATTATTTTAAATAAAATGGACTTAAATCCAGAAACTTCAGAAAAAGTTTATAGTGATTATACTGAAGCGGGATTTAAAGTTTTAACGTGTTCTATGTACGATTTAGAATCTATTAATAAAATTAAAAACTATATAAGTAAAAAAACAATTCTTTTTATGGGAGTAAGTGGAGTTGGGAAATCTACTTTAATTTCAGAATTAACAAACTTAAATTTAGAAACTGGAGTAGTCAGTGAAAAGACAAGTCGAGGTAAACATACAACTAGACATGTAGAACTTTTAAACTATAGTGAGGATTCTTATATAGTAGATACACCAGGATTTAGTTCTCTTAGTATTGATTTTATTCCTGATATATACGATTTAGAGGAACTATACAGTGAATATAATGCATATGATGGTTGTAAGTTTTTAAACTGCATGCACATTAATGAACCATCATGTAGCGTTAAAAATAATGTGAAAAACGGTAATTTAAAAGAGTTTAGGTATGAAAATTATGTATATTTCCACGAGGAAATAAAAAAAAGGAGATAATATGAAATTTTTATCGCCATCTATAATGACTGCGGATTTTACAAATTTATCTAATGATATAGATCAAATTGTAGAAGCTGGAGTTACAAATTTACACTTAGATGTAATGGATGGGAATTTTGTTCCAAATATATCTTTTGGACCAAAAATTATATCTGATTTAAAAAATAAATATAGTGAAATGGTTTTTGACGCTCATTTAATGGTGAAAAACCCTGAAAATTTAATAAAGAACTTTGCAGATGCTGGATGTGATTACATTACTATTCATCCTGAATCAACTATACACATTCATAGACAATTACAATTAATAAAGTCACTTGGTAAAAAATCTGGAATATCTTTAAACCCAAGTACACCTTTAGATGTACTTGACTATATTATAGATGATGTAGATTTGATTTTGATTATGAGTGTTAATCCAGGATTTGGAGGACAAAATTTCATCCCTAGTATTAAAGAAAAAATTAAAAAAACCAAAGAATTAATTAAAGATAAAAATATAATTTTACAAGTAGATGGCGGCATTAAACTAGATAATATCGAGTCAATATTAAAAGCTGGAGCTACTTCAGTTGTAGTAGGATCAGCAATCTTTGATGGCAAAAATATTAAAAATAATGCAATTGAATTTTTGGATATTATAAATGAATAAAACATTAATAATTGGGGGAGGAAATTTCCCTAAAAATATAGATATCATTCAATTTTCTAAAGGATATGATAATATAATAGCAGTAGATAGAGGTTATGAATTGTTACTTAAAGATAACATTAGACCTAACTATCTTTTAGGGGATTTTGATTCAATAAAAAAAAACATAACAATCGACTCTAATATAGAAATAATTAAATACCCAAGTGAAAAATCTATGACTGACATGGAATTAGCTATTGAAAAATCCATTGAGCTAAAATCTAGTTTTGTTGTTATTCTCGGTGGAACAGGTTCAAGGTTAGATCACACTTTTATTAATGTTTTATTATTAAAAAAACTTTTAGAAAATAATATAGAAGGTAAAATTATCGATGATAATAATGAAGTTTTGTTAATTAATGGCAATAAAAAAATAGAGAAATGTGATTTTAAGTATTTATCAATTGTTCCTCTATTTAACAATACTATAATTAGTATTAGGGGAGTTAAATATCCCCTTAATAATAAAAAAGTTTCATACGGAAGTAGTTTGTGTATTAGTAACGAAATTACAGATAGTTTTTCTGAAATTTACACATCTAATTATTCCGTTGTTTTCAAAAGCAAAGATTAAAAATGAGCGAAAGCTCATTTTTTTATTATAGGTGACCTTTTATAGTCTAGATTAATATTATTATTTGTCAAAATTGAATAAAGATTAGTAGTCTTAACTTCTATTTCTCCAATAAATTTTACATTTTCATTGTGATTTTTAATTTCTTTAAAATTAGTAATGTATGGTTTTTCCAATTTTCTTAAGTATTTCATACCTTCTTCATCCATACCTAATATTCTTAAGTATTCGTTGTTTTCCAAAGCTTTAAATACATCTTTTTTTTCTACATTCAATAGGTAGCTTATTACGAGTCTTCTAATTCTAGATTTAGTTAATCTTTTATTGCTCACTTTATCTATAATTTCATTAAAACTCTTAACATCATATAAATATTTATCAAACCTGTTTTCAACTCCTACTTCGTATTCCAATGAATTTTTCATAGAATCTTTATCTATTAAAAATTTATATTTTAATAGATCTAATAGTTTTTCTAAATCAGGAGACTTATTTTTTTGTATCATTTTATAAGTATATGAAGGTACAAGATTTTTTAATTTTGGATTATTTCTTGGTAAGTTTCTAATATAAGATGCCGAACTATATTTGTTTAAAGTTATATTTGAATCGTGCTGAACTCCGATTCGACTAATATTTTTAATATTAATATTTGGATTTATTTTTAATACAGATTTTATATACTCTATTCCTAAAATATTATTTGGTTTAGATAAAATTTCAATATCCTCAGAATTTAACATACCTGACTCAAGAAGTGATTCATTTCTAGAAACTATGAAAGAAGTTCCACTTTGAAGTTTTTCTTTTAATAACTTATCATAGGATGGATTATTAGTAAGTAAAACCTTAGCAATATTTATTAATTTTTGAATTTCATCTGTCTCAGAGCCAAATACTAAATCTGTAATATTCAAGTTATTTAAAATACCAATTGCACCTAAGGAAAATATTTCAGCATTTTGACAAGAAAATACAAAGGGAAGTTCTACTACTAAGTTTGCTCCACCTTTTAATGCCAATTCAGTTCTTTGCCATTTTGTTAAAAAACCAGGTTCACCCCTTTGAACAAATGAAGAACTTAAAGCGACAATTATAATATTGTTTTTAGAAAAATTATTAATTTTATTTAATAAATACTCATGTCCATTGTGAAATGGATTAAACTCAGATACTACGCCATATATATTCATAAAATACCTTTCTATTAATTGACTAATTCTTAATAATATAATACTATTATAACATTAAGAAAAACAAATGGAGGAGTATTTTTTATGAACATATTAGTAATTAACTGTGGTAGTTCATCACTTAAATTCCAAGTGATTGATCCTACAAACGAAGAAGTAAAAGCTAAAGGATTGGTAGAGAGAATTGGAATTGAAAATTCAAGGGTAAAATATGAACCAACTGGAATGGAAAAAATAGAAATTAATCAAGATATTCCAGATCACAAAGTTGGTATAAAATTAGTTTTAGATGCTTTAACTGATCCTAATTACGGTGTTATAAGTTCGATGGATGAAATTAAAGCAGTAGGTCATAGGGTAGTTCACGGTGCAGAAGAGTTTAACAAATCAGTTGTTATAAACGATGAAGTTATGGAAGCTTTAGAAAGATGCGTAGAATTAGCTCCACTTCACAACCCAGCTAATATACAAGGTATTGAAGCTACTAAGGAATTAATGCCAAATACACCAATGGTTGGAGTATTTGATACAGCTTTTCATCAAACATTAGAACCTGTAAACTACATTTATTCACTTCCATATGAATATTATGAAAAACACAAAATTAGAAGATATGGCTTCCATGGTACTTCTCATAAATACGTTTCACAAAGGGTGGCTAAAATGTTAGGTAAAGAAACTGCAAATGTTATTGTTTGCCATTTAGGAAACGGATCTAGTATAACAGCAGTTAAAGATGGAAAATCAATCGATACATCAATGGGATTAACACCACTTGAAGGTTTAACTATGGGAACTAGATGTGGAGATATTGATCCTGCTATTGTTCCTTTTATAGGAAGAAAAGAAGATTTATCTTATGAAGAAGTAGATAATGTGATGAATAAAAAATCTGGTGTACTTGGAATTTCAGGTATATCATCTGATTTTAGAGATTTAGAAGATGCAGCTGCTGAAGGAAACGAAAGAGCTCAACTGGCACTGGATATATTCGTATCAAAAGTAGTAAAATATATTGGATCTTATATGACAGAATTTGAAGAGTTAGATGCAATAGCATTTACTGCAGGAATTGGTGAAAATAGCGTTGTTATGAGAAAAGATATTATAGACCAACTAAAAATATTTAACCTAGAGATAGACGAAGAAAAAAATGATATGAGAGGAAAAGAAGAAATTGTAAGTACAGATTCTTCAAAAGTTAAAGTAATTGTAGTTCCAACTAATGAAGAGTTGATGATAGCAAGGGATACTTACGAATTAACTAAATAAGATTTCCTTGACAAAAAATGTCAGTAATTATATAATTAAGAGCGTTGTTAAGAAGGGGAATTATGTATATAAATATTTCAGAGTTCATTTCAAATCACAATGAACTAATATTCAGTAAGAATGGAACATGTGATATTAAAGATGATAATAGTTCGGATCCGGTTAATGGAACTGCTGATTATGAAATGTTAATTAGTAAAGTAAATGAAGAACTTATATTAAATCTAGATATTGATTTTGAATATACTAAATCTTGCGACAGATGTTTAGTTGAAGTTACTAACACGGATTCTGTTAATTACAGTGCAAAGCTAGTAAATGATAATCAAAATGATAATATTGATGATGATTTTGATATAGTTTTGATGAATCAAAATACAATTGATATTTGTAAATTAGTTCAAGAACTTGTTATTTTGTCAATTCCCATGAAAAATCTTTGTGAAGACGAGTGTAAGGGCATTTGTCCTAAATGTGGCAAGGATCTAAACAAAGGAAGTTGCGACTGTGAATCAGAAAATTTAGATTTAAGATTTTCTGTTTTAAAAGATTTCGAAATCGACGAGGAGGTGTAGGAAATGGCTGTACCAAAAAGAAAAACATCCAAACAAAGAAGAAATAAAAGAAGAGCTTCATCTTATAGATTAAACAAACCTACTGTTACTACATGTCCTAATTGCTCAGAGCCTAAACTGCCACATAGAGTTTGCAGAGCATGTGGACATTATGACGGAAAACAAATTATTCAAGAAGCTTAATAAATTAATGATTGCCTTTTAGGCAGTCATTTTTTTATAGTATCTATTGATTTTTTATCATTGTTAATATATCATAATCCTTGAAAGGGAGGTAGATATGAAAATTATTTATGACGCTTTTGGAGGAGATAATGCACCCTTAGAAATTATTAAAGGTGCTATTATGTCAAAAAAAGAATTAGATATAAATGTAATCTTATGCGGGGATAAAGATATAATTACTAAAAACCTAGAAGAATTACATGAAAATATTAATGACTATGAAATTCTTGATGCGAAATCAAAAATTGAAAATGATGAAGAACCTGTAATGGCTATTAGAAAAAAGAAAGATTCATCTATAGTTGTAGGTATGAAATATTTAGCTGAAGGAAATGCTGATGGAATAATATCTGCTGGAAATACTGGAGCATTACTGGCAGCAGGACTTTTTATTGTAAAGAAAATTCCTGGAATAGAAAGAGCTCCTATAGCTACATTAATACCAACTAAAGAAAAACCATTTTTATTAATTGACACTGGAGCTAATATGGATACTACACCTGAGTTATTAAATCAGTTTTCAGTAATGGGTAGTATTTATTTAGAAAAAGCTTTAGGAATTAATTCACCTACAGTAGGTTTAATAAATGTTGGCAAGGAAGATGGAAAAGGAAACAATTTATACAAAAAAACATTTGAATTGTTAAAAGAAAATAAAGATATAAATTTTAAAGGTAATTATGAACCTAGAGAACTTCCCTTCGGCGGAATTGACATAATAGTTGCAGATGGGTTTGATGGAAATGTATTCTTAAAAACCTATGAAGGTACGGCTTCTATGATTATGAGTATGTTAAAAGAAAACTCAATAAATATAGAAGATCCTAACTCACAAAATGATTTAAAGAAATTAATGTATCAAACTTTTGCTAGATTTGAATATTCTGATTTAGGCGGAGCTCCATTATTAGGTTTAACTAAACCAGTATTTAAAGCTCATGGTATATCAGATGCTGAAGCTATTTTAGGAGCTAGCAAACAAATTAAAAATTTTGTAGAAAATAAAGTAATAGAAACAATATCAAAACATTTTTAGGAGAGATTATGAAAGAAAAAGTATTAGAACTTATCGCTGATCAATTTGGCGTAGATCAATCAGAATTAGAAGAAGAAACTTCATTTGTTAATGATTTAAACGCAGATTCTATTCAACTTATGGAACTAATTATGAGCTTAGAAGAAGAGTTTAATGTTGAAATCGATGAAGAGGATATTTTATCCATTGAAACAATAGGTGATGTAGTTGATTACATCGAAAGTTTATAATAATAAAATAATTGAAGATATAAAACAAAATATTTTAAAATCATTGAACTATGAGTTTAAAGATACTGAGTTATTAGTAAGAGCTTTGACTCATAGTTCTTTTAAAAGTGAATCAAAATTTAAAGTTGATTTTGACAATGAAAAATTAGAGTTTATTGGTGATGCGGTTTTAGATCTAATTGTCTCTAATTTTTTATTGTCTCATTTAAAGAACTCTGCAACAGAAGGGACTTTATCTATTAATAGAGCCAGAATTGTAAATGAAAAGTCCTTGTTTTTATTTGCTAAAAAAATAGAATTGGGAAAACTTCTTTTTATTTCAAAATCAGGAATAAAAATGTCAATATTTAACAATCCATCTGTGTTGGCAGATTCATTTGAGTCCTTAATAGGAGCAATATTTTTAGATTCAGACTATGATACAACTGAACGAATAGTTATGGGCAAATATTTAGAAGATTTTTTAAAAATTTTAGATAAATCACAAAAAAACTATAAAGGAATAATTAATGAGCTTATATCTAGAAATAGTTTAGAGATGCCTATATATGAAGTGGTTAGTATAATTGGACCTGATCACGATAGAATTTTTAAAACTAAAATTAATATTGAAAACAGATATATTTCCTTTGGAAAAGGAAAGTCCATTAAAGAATCCCAACAAGAAGCTGCTAAGAATTGTTTATCATTATTAAAGGAGGAATATTATGACTAAGAATAAAATTATTCCCATATTTGTTCCTCACTTAGGATGCCCAAATGATTGTGTTTTTTGTAATCAGAAGAAAATAACTGGATTGAGAGAATTTAATTTAGAAAATGTTAAAAATAATATAGATGAATATTTAAGATTGTTTAACAACTCTCAAAATATTGAACTAGCTTTTTATGGTGGAAGTTTTACTGCAATAGAAAAAACAACTCAAGATGCACTTTTACAAATAGCTTTAGATTTAAAAAATTCCAATAAAATTGTAAAAATTAGAATTTCCACTAGACCAGATTGTATAAATAAAGAGATAATTGATAATTTACAAAAATATAAAGTCGATACTATTGAGCTAGGTGTTCAAAGTCTAAATGATGAAGTTCTTAATTTATCTAAAAGAGGTCACAATTCTGAATCTGTATATAGGGCTGTTGAACTTATAAAAGACAGTAGTTTTAATTTAGGTTTACAACAAATGGTTGGTTTACCTGGAGACACTATGAAAAAATCCATCAATACAACTTACGAAATAATATCACTTAAACCAGATTTTGTTAGAATTTATCCCACTCTGGTAATTAAAGATACTGAATTGGAAGAAATGTATAACAACAAAGAGTATATGCCTTTCTCCTTTGAAAAAAGTGTAGAGATTACAACAAAAATAATGATGATTTATGAATTTAATAATATTAATATAATAAGGGTGGGGCTACAATCTAGTGAGAACTTAAAATTTGATAAAGATGTTGTAGCAGGTCCTTTAAATGATGCATTTAGGGAATACTGTGAATCAGAAAAATTATTGAAAATTATAAAATTCAATGAGTTAAACATAGACTCTGATGAATTAAATATTTATGCAAACTCAAGAAATATATCATTATTAGTAGGTCAAAAAGGCTTAAATAAAGCTAAAATAAAAAAATATTTTAATTTAAACAAAATTAAATTTATTAGTGATAATACTTTAGGAAATAAGATAAAATTGAAAAGTAGTAATCAAGAGTATAATATAGATATAGAAGAAACTTTAAAAAAAATAGTTAAAGGTTGGTAGAATGTATTTAAAGAGCATTGAATTGTATGGATTTAAGTCTTTTGCAGAAAGGACTAAAATTGAATTAAATGAAAATATTACTTGTATTGTAGGTCCAAATGGAAGTGGTAAAAGTAATATTACTGATGCTATAAGATGGGTACTTGGAGAACAAAGTACTATTACTTTACGTGGTTCTAAAATGCAAGATATAATATTTTCAGGTACTAATAAAAGAAGAGCTTTAGGTATGGCCGAAGTTATAATTACCTTTGACAATAGTTCTAATACATTAGATTTAAATTACAACGAAATTGAAGTTAAGAGAAAATTTTATAAAAATGGTGATAGTGAATACTACATAAATAACAGTCCCTGTAGATTAAAAGATGTTAGAGAACTATTTATGGATACAGGAATAGGAAGAGATGGGTATTCTATTATTGGACAAGGAAGAATTGATGCAATATTAAATTCTAAGCCCCAAGAACGTAGAGCGATTTTCGAAGAAGCATCAGGAATTAGTAAATTTAAATCTCAGAAAAATGATGTTGAAAGAAAATTAAAACACACTAAAGAAAACATTACTAGGCTTTCTGATTTATTAATAGAAGTTGAAAACCAAAAGGAAAATTTAGCAATAGAGGCTAAAAAAGCTGAATACTATAATGAGATCTATTATGAAATATTAAAGGGTGAAATAGTAAACTTAACTTTAGATTTGAAAAATATTAAAGAAAAATCCTTAGAGTACATTAATGAAAAAAGATCAATTGAAGGTGAAAAGAAAGAACATCAAAATAAAATAGAGAAATTACAAAAAGAATTTGACGATGTTAAATCCCATCTAGAATCCGTGGAAAATGAAATTAATGAATTACAAATTACCAATGTGGAAAATGTTAGATTAGAAAATGATCTTTCATCAAAAATATCAATTCACAAAGAAAAACTTTCTAATACTCAAAAAGAAATAGAATCTATTGACAATCAATTAAATAAAAATATTGAAGAAATAGAAAATAGCGAAAAAGAACTAGCAAACAATGTTGATAGATACAATAATCTGTGTGAATTAAAAGAAAAATATGTACTAGAAAATGAATCGAAATTATCAGATTTTAACTTACTAGAAAATGAATATTCCAATACCTTAAAGGATATGGAATCAATACAATCTGATGTTGATAAAATTGATCAAGAAATATCACAATTGACAGTTAGAATTGATACATTAAAATCATTAAATTCGGAAAGAGAAATTAGTATTTCTAATATATCAAAGGACTTTACAAGATTAGAAAACAACAAAAGTGAGACTGATTCTTCTTTAGATGATATTAAAATCAAATTATCTAATATGGAAAAAAATCTTTCTGATGATTTAAAAACATTAAACGAATTTAAAGTTTTATATTCTAAAGAAAAAAATGAAGAACTAAAACTAGAAAATGACAACAGAAATATCTTAGGTGAAATAAATAGTACTAAACTAAGAATATCCACATTAGAAAACTTAGAAGAGACTTATGAAGGATACAATAAGTCAATAAGGGACTTTTATAGATTTATAAAAAAACAAAAGATTAATATATCCGAACTCCATAATACTGTGGCAAATTTAATAAAAGTACGTCCAGTGTATGAAAAAGCTATTACTATTGCATTAGGTGGAAGTATTCAAAATCTGGTAGTTACCACCTATAAATCAGCTCAAAATATAATCGAACTATTAAAAAGGGAGAATTTAGGAAGAATTACTTTTCTTCCTTTAGATAATATAAAAGATAGAAGTAAAAATATTATTATTAATAATGAAGGATTTGTAGATTTTGCTGTAAACTTAGTAGATTTTGATGAAACTTATAAAACTCTCTTTGGGTTTTTATTAGGAAATATAGTTGTAGCTAAAAACTTAGATTATGCTAAAGAAATTTCCGAATCTGGAAATAAATATTTAAAAATTGTAACTTTAGATGGAGATATTTTAAATCCTGGAGGATCTGTAAGTGGTGGATCATTTAAAATGTCGGGAAATATTTTTAATAGAAAAAATCAATTAGATTCCTTAAAGAAAAAGTTATCCCAATATCTAGAAGAATTATCTAAATCAAAGTCATCAATAGAGTACAATAAAGAATCTATTGAAAAACTCGACTTAAAGATAAATTCTCTAAATGAAAAAATTTTTAAATCAAATGAAACTAAAACTTCATTAGAGAAAAAGATAATTGAAATAAACTATAGTATTGAAAATAATTCGAAAAAAATCGAAGAATATAAGTTCCAATTAGAAGATTACAATTTAAAAATTGATAAAACAAAAAATGACATATTAAACTTAGAAAATGATAAAAATATTAAGTTAAAAACGAAAAATGAACTTATTGATAGATTAAATAATAAGAATAATGATTTAAAGAAATTAGAAATAGAAAAATCTGACCAAACAAATAATATTAATAAAGACAATCTAAAAATAGGTAATATTGAAAATGAAATTACATTTATTCAAAAGGATATAAGTAGAATCGAAAGTTTAATTAATAAGTTAGTTGAAGAAAAGAAAGATCTAAAAAATACTAATACTGCTAAAATAGATGATATATCTAAGTTTAATGAACAAATCGAAACTTTTGAAAAACAATTACGAGAAGTAATTTCTATTAATCAAAACTTTAAAAATAAT
Organism: uncultured Peptoniphilaceae bacterium; assembly: GCA_964461305.1. GTDB lineage: Bacteria > Bacillota > Clostridia > Tissierellales > Peptoniphilaceae > Neofamilia. The sequence goes on along the minus strand of CAYWTV010000003.1, from coordinate 101,128 downwards.
TTAAATAAAATTTCAGAAAGAAAAAAATCCATAATGACTAAATATAATTCCTATTCAGATTCAATATCTGATGTTAAAGATGAATTGTTAGAAATGGATAAAAATTTGTATTTTATTGACCAAAATTTATCTGGAAATTACGACAAAGAAACTAGTATAATTGAATACGTAGGAGAGACATATAAATATTCTCTTTTAGAAGAGTTAACTAATGTTAGTTTGGATAAAGTAACAACAAAATCAAAAATAAAAAAATTAAAGCAAGATTTAAACAATTTAGGTATAGTAAATCTAGGATCTATAAAATCTTATAAGGAAGTTAAAGAACGATATGATTTTACTAAAAAACAATATGAAGATTTAATTGAATCTGAAGAAAAATTAAGAGAATTATTAAGAAAAATTGAAAAAACTATGGAAGAAAAGTTTTCCAAATCATTTGAAATAATTAATAAAAATTTCAATAGAATTTTTAATTATTTATTTGATGGTGGTAAAGCTGAATTAATTATAGAAGATAGTGATGATCCTATTTATTCAGGGATAGATATATTAGCTCAACTTCCAGGAAAAAAAAGGCAGCTATTAAATGCTATGTCTGGTGGTGAAAGATCAATGACAACAGTTGCATTATTGTTTGCATTATTAGAAACTAGACCATCTCCATTTTGTCTTTTAGATGAAGTGGATGCGGCTTTAGATGAAGCTAATATAAAAAGATTTTTATCATATTTAAAAAATTTAGAAAACATACAGTTTGCTATTATTACTCATAGAAAGTCAACTATGGCTGCAGCAAATTATATTTATGGTATTACAATGGAAGAACCAGGTATAAGTAAAGTTATTTCATTGAATTTTGATAGGAGGAAAGGAAAAAATGTTCAAGTGGTTTAAAGACAAAATAGATCCTAAAGAAAATGAGAAAGAACAAAATATTCAAAATGAACAACTAGAAAAAGATTCTATAGAAAAGGAAGATCCTGTTAATAATTTTCAAGATAGTTCAGTAGATGCATCTGATGAATTATTAGAAGAAAAAGTTTCGGATAATCAAGAAAAAGTAGATGAAGTAATATCTTCAGCATTACACGACGAGAACTCTGAAATAAATAAAGAAGTTCAAAGACAAGATAAAGAAGAAGTAATAGTTGAAGAAAACAATTCTGGCTTTGGATTTTTCAAAAAAATTTTTGCAGGTCTAGAAAAAACTAGAAATAATGTATCTGACAAACTAAATGATGTGTTAGGAAACTATGTAAAAATTGATGACGATATGTATGAAAGTATTGAGGATATATTAATTACAGCAGATGTTGGTGTTGATACTACAGTTCAATTAATTGATAATTTAAGAGATGCTATAAAAGCTAAGAAGATTACGGATCCTAAATTAGTTATGGGAGTGTTAGCTGATGAAGCTAAAGCTTTAATAAATATCGAACACGAAGAATCTTATAACACTAACATTACTCCAACAATCGTTTTAGTAGTGGGTGTTAATGGAGTAGGTAAAACTACTACAATTGGTAAATTGGCAAGTAAATATAAAAATGAAGGTAAAAAAGTTCTCTTAGTAGCTGCTGATACTTTTAGAGCTGCTGCAACTGAACAATTACAAGAATGGGCATTAAGATCAGAAGTAGATATTATTCATCAAAAAGAAGGATCTGATCCAGCTGCTGTTGTTTTTGACGCCATTCAAGCAGCTAAAGCTAGAAAGTCTGATATAATACTTTGCGATACAGCTGGAAGATTGCATAACAAAGCTAATTTAATGAACGAGCTAGAAAAAATTTATAGAATTATAGATAAGAATTTTCCAGAAGCAAATAAACAATCTTTAGTTGTTTTAGATGCAAGTACTGGCCAAAATGCTTTAAATCAAGCTAGACAATTTAAAGAAGTTGCAAAAGTAAGTGGTATAGTCATTACTAAACTAGACGGAACTGCAAAAGGTGGAATAATATTTCCTATAATAAATGAACTAAAAGTTCCAGTTATATATATGGGTGTTGGAGAGAAAATAGATGACTTACAACCTTTTAACGCTGATGCATTTGTAGACTCAATTTTTAATATAAAAAACAAAAATAATCCTGATTAATCAGGATTATTTTCTTTTAATTGACCAGTTTGATAAGCAATTAGTAAATCAGTTAAATCGTCAATTCTTTCTTTTATCTTTTTACCTAAATCCGTATTAGACACTCTTCTACGATTTTTATATTCAAGGGCAAATTCTGTTTTGCTAGTAATATCAATATTATTTTCTATAACTTCCTCTATTTCTTTTAATGGCTCGTGGGTTGCCAATACTAAACCATAAGAATTAGAAATCAAAGTATATCCAGCTATTCCTGTAGTTTCTTGATAAGCTTCTGAAAATCCTCCATCTATAGCTATTAATTTGCCATTTGCTTTTATAGGGTTTTCTCCATGGGTAGCTTTTACTGGTACATGACCATTTATTACTTTTCCTATTTCACTAGTAACTTGGAATTCATCTAATATCATTTGAATTGTATCTTCGTCATCTCTAAAATAATAATAAGGATTTTTTGGCTCTTTATGAGTGTCTTTATCTTCAATAAAGTATCTTTCAAAGGTGGTCATTTTAGTTTTTCCAAATAGTGGAGAATCTTTTCCACACCATAGATACCATAAAATGTCATTATAATATTCTTTATTTTTATTATTTATTGAGTAAAATGCTTTTTTTACAGTTTTATTTAGAACATCTAAAAGTTGCTTACCTTTTAATTCATCTCCCATAAAGGCAGTTGTAGTAAAAGATTTATCTTCATCTAAAGGAATACAACCATGAAATAGCAAGTTATCGTTAAAAATGTTGTAAATATTTCCTTTATCAGCAAAAAACTTCATGTGTTCTGTAAGTTTCGTACTATTTCCAAAGGACTCTACTAATTTTTCTATTATAAATTTTTCATCTTCAGTGTAATCTATTCCATTTTTTAGTGTAGGAAAGTTATTATCTAACATCGGATAAGTTTTTCCATATACATTAACAGTTGTAAAATCATCTGATAATTTACTTAGCAAATCTCTATGTTCCATTTCAAATTCAGGATGTCTTTTAATAATTTGAGCTTCGGCTTTAAATTGGATTATAGAAATAGCCTTATGGACTTTTGATAACATATCTATTTCAGATTCTGATGCATCTCCTTTAGGTTTAAATCGAGTGCAAGGATCGTCTTTGTAAGTACTCGTTGCAAATCTTACTAAAGGTAGTAAATTGACTCCATATCCATCTTCTAGCGTGGATAGATTGTTGTATCTAACTGCAATTCTAATTGCATTTGCAACTAATGCTTCTGATCCTGTATAACCTCCATACCACACTATATCGTGATTTCCTAAAACAATATCTGCATCGTGATGATTGATTAGGAAATCCATAACTAACTCTGCATCATCTCCTCTATCAAAAACATCGCCTAATATATGTAAATGCTCTACGGCAAATCTTTTAATTAGTTTAGATAATTCGACAATGTAGGTTTTGTAAACATTCATATTTATTATTTCAGATAAAATAGTCTTATAATACAATTCCTTATGTCTATTTTCTGGACTTTCAAAAATTAATTCTTGAAGTATATATGATAAATCTTCTGGAAAAGCTTCCGTTACTTTTTCTCTATTGTATTTAGAACCTACTCGTCTAGTTAATTCAATAAGTCTTTTTAAAGTATCATTTAGCCATTCTTCACTAATTTTATTTTCATCTTCAAGTTTTGATAATTTAACTTCAGGATAATATACTAATGTAGCAAGTTCACTTTTTTCCATTTCGTTCATTTCATCGTTAAAAAGTTCAATTATATAGTTTTTAATTACTCCTGAAGCATTGTTTATTACATGATAAAAAGCATCAAACTCTCCATGGATGTCCGATAAAAAATGCTCTGTTGCTTTAGGCATTAAAAGTACACTTTTTAAATCTATAATTTTAGAAGTTACCTTATTAGTGCTATTATATGACTTTGACAAGAGTTTTAAATATTTTAGTCTTTCCTTAGAAAATAATTTGTTATTCAAAGTATTCACCTCTTTTTTATTATATCATATCAGAATAAATCTTTATAAAATTATAGTAAGAACTTGTTAATTATGGTATATTAAATAAGGAGGTAATTGCATGAATCTTGAAAATAAAATTAGAAGTATATACGACTATCCAATTGAAGGAATAATATTTAGAGATATTACGACCTTACTGAGAGATAAAGAGGCTTATAAAGAAGCTATAGACAGATTAACTGATATGGCAAAAAAATATAATCCAGATCAAATAGTTGGAATAGAAGCTAGGGGATTTATAATCGGATCTGCTTTAGCTTATAACTTAGGATGTGGTTTTGTACCAATAAGGAAACCTGGAAAATTACCATTTGATACTATTAGCGAATCTTATGGATTAGAATATGGAAAAGACACTGTAGAAATACATACAGATGCTATAGTTGCTGGAGAAAAAGTCTTACTTGTAGACGATTTATTAGCAACTGGAGGAACTTGTAAAGCTTCAATAAAATTAATTGAAAAATTAGGCGGTGAAGTCTTATCTTGTTTATTCATGATTGAGCTTGATGGTCTAGGTGGAAGAGAAAAATTAGAAGGATACAATGTTGATTCACTTTTATCCTACGAAGAAAAATGATGAACTTGGAATTTTTAGAAAGAACTGAATCTTTGATTGGTAGAGATAATATAGAAAAACTAATAAATTCAAAAGTTGCAATTTTTGGAGTTGGAGGAGTAGGCTCTGGTACATGTGAGGTTTTAGCTAGAAGCGGCGTTGGAAATTTTTTAATTGTTGATTTTGATACTATAGATATTACTAATTTAAATAGACAAATAATTACAACTAGGGATAATATAGGTAAAGAAAAGTCTAAAGTTCAAAAAGATAGAATTCTATCTATAAATCCTCAAGCAAATGTATTAGAAATATCTGAGAAAGTTTCCTTTGAAAATGTTGAAACTTTCAATTTAAAAGAATATGATTATGTCATTGATACAATTGACGATGTTAAAGGTAAATTAGCTTTAATTAAATACTGTAAAAACAACAATATAAATATTATTTCTGCAATGGGTGCAGCAAAAAAACTCGATCCATTTAAACTTAAAATAACGGATATATACAACACAAAAGTTTGTCCATTAGCTAGAAAAATGAGGAAAAACTTAAAGGCATTAGGTGTGGAGAATTTAAAGGTTATATATTCAGAAGAAGAACCAATAGAGTCTAAATTAGACGTTTTACCAAGTATTGTTTTTGTAACTTGTGTTTCAGGAATGATATTAGGAGGAGAAGTTATAAAAGATTTAATAAAACATTAAAGAATGTCAAGTAAAACACTTGACATCTTTTTTTTATTATAATATAATACATCAGTCAATGAGAAACCTTGACAGCGTTCAAAGGTTCAAAGGAGTGAAAATTTGATAAAAGATGTAGTCAGATTAAATTCTCTTTATGACTATTATGGGGATTTATTAAGTGAAAATCAGAGAATGTCTTTTTATTATTACTATATACTAGATTATTCTTTAACAGAAATTTCTGAAGAAATAGGTATTAGTAAACAAGGGATATCTGAAAACTTAAAAAGAGCCACTAAAGAACTTGAAAATTATGAATCTGTTTTAAATTTATTTAATAAAAATGATAAAATTAGAAATTCTATTGAAGATATGAAAAATATTATCAAAGACTTAAATAAAGAAGATAGGATTAAAATGGAAGTTCTCATTCAGGATATAGTAAAGGAGTTGGATGATTAGTGTTTGAAAACTTATCGGAAAGACTGCAAAATGCCCTAGGAAAATTGACGGGCAAGGGAAAACTTACAACTGAAAATGTTGACGAAGCTATGAGAGAGGTAAAGCTTGCCTTATTAGAAGCAGATGTTAACTATAAAGTCGTAAAAGATTTTATAAAAAAAATAAAAGAAAGAGCCGTAGGCTCCGAAGTAATGGAAAGCTTAACTCCTGGACAACAAGTTATTAAAATAGTTAATGAAGAATTAACCCAAATGATGGGTGGAGAAACTGAAAAATTAGATTTTACAGGTAAATCTCCTGCAGTTATACTAATGTGTGGTTTACAAGGTGCTGGTAAAACAACTACTACAGGAAAGCTTGGCCTTAATATCAAAGGCCTTAATAGAAGACCTCTATTAGTAGCCGGTGATATTTATAGGCCTGCAGCAATAAAACAATTGGAAACTGTAGGTAAACAAGTTGATGTCCCTGTATTTTCCATGGGAGATAAAATAAGTCCCATAGATATTGCTAAAGCTAGTATTGAATATGCTAAGAAAAATGGACATGATACTGTAATTATAGATACCGCTGGTAGATTGCATATAGATGAAAATATGATGGATGAGATTAAAGGCATTAAAGATGCTACTAATCCAAATGAAATATTATTAGTTGTAGATGCAATGACTGGTCAAGATGCAGTAAATGTAGCTAAAAGTTTCAATGATAATTTAGAAATAACAGGTATTGTTTTAACTAAATTAGATGGTGATGCTAGAGGTGGTGCTGCTTTATCTATAAGAGGAGTTGTTGAAAAACCTATAAAACTAGTTGGTGTAGGTGAAAAATTAACTGATTTAGAAACCTATCATCCAGATAGAATGTCTTCTAGGATTTTAGGTATGGGAGATGTTTTAAGCTTAATTGAAAAAGCAGAGTCAGCAATTGATCAAGAAAGTGCCAAGGCACTTGAACAAAAACTTCGCGATCAAACTTTTACATTAGAGGATTATTTAGCTCAACTTGAACAAGTTAGAAGTATGGGACCATTAGAAGATATTATTTCAATGATTCCAGGAGTTAATAAATCAGCTCTAAAGGGTGTTAATGTTGATGAAAAAGAATTTGATAGAATAGAAGCAATTATAAAGTCAATGACTTTCAAGGAAAGAGAAAAACCTGAATTAATTGATAGATCTAGACGTCAAAGAATTGCAGATGGAAGCGGTACGAACATTACAGATGTAAACAAATTGCTTAAACAATTTAAAGAATTAAAGAAAATGATGAAACAATTTGGAAACATGGGTAAAGGAATGAAAAAGGGTAGAAAAAAATTCCCCTTTTCAATATAAATTGGAGGTAAAACATGGCAGTAAAAATTAGATTAAGGAGAATGGGTAGCAAAAAAAATCCATTTTATAGAATAGTTGTAGCAGATTCTAGATCTCCTAGGGATGGAAAATTTATTGAAGAAATCGGATATTACAATCCATTAACTGAGCCTACTACTTTTAAAGTAGATAATGAAAAGGCAAATGATTGGATTAGTAAAGGTGCTAAACCTACTGATACAGTAAATAGATTATTCAACAACCACGAAGTTTATGCTTCTAAATCTATTGAAAAATCATCAGAAGAATCTACTGAAGAAGTTCCAGCAGAAGAAACTGAAACTGATGAACCAGTAGCTGAAGAAGCAACTAACTAATTGAAGTGATAAAATGAAAGAATTAGTTCAATATATTACAGAATATATAGTTTCAAAACCTGAAGAAATCAGAATTGATGAAGTTCAAGTTAGCGACAAAGAAATTTTATTAGAATTACATGTTGCTGAAGAAGATTTAGGTAGAATAATTGGTAAAAAAGGTAAGATTGCTAAAAATATTAGAAATGTATTGAGAGCTGTATCTTTGAGAAAAGGTATAGAATACAACCTAAAAATAATGGAAAGCAAATAATGTATACTATTGTAGGTGTTATTACTAATTCTCATGGCATTAAAGGAACTGTAAAAGTTTTTCCTTATACTTTTGATAATGATAGATTCAATGAATATAAAGAAATCTACATTGGAGAAGAAAAAGAGAAAGTTCACATTAAAAGTGTTTCTTTTCAAAAAAACTTAGTATTATTGACCTTTAATGAATACGACGATATAAATGATATTTTAAAGTTTAAAGATTCTGAATTGTTTATAAAAACAGAAGATAGAAAAAATCTTGAAGAAGGTAACTATTATCTTGGGGATATATTAAATTGTAAGGTCTATGACGAAGAAAATAATTATTTAGGTGAAATTGTAAATATTATACAAGGAGCCGCTAATGATGTTTATGAAGTTAGGGATAAAAATTCTACAGGATATATACCTGCAGTTAAAGAGATTATTAAGAAAGTTGATATAAACAAAAAAGAAATAATTATTAATAAAATAGATGGTTTATTCAATGAAGATTGATATATTAACTTTATTTCCTGAGTTTGTAAACTCTATTAAAAACTATAGTATAATAAAAAGAGCTATTGAAGAAAAGAAATTTAGCCTTAATTGTATAAATATTAGAAACTTTTCAAAAAATAAACACAAAAAAGTAGATGATTATTCTTATGGAGGAGGTCCAGGAATGTTAATGACACCTCAACCATTAGCTGATTCAATAAAGTCTGTGAAAGATGAAAATTCACATGTAATTTATGTTAGTCCAAGAGGAAAAAAGCTAACTCAAGATATAGTAAGGCGATTATCGAATAATAATCATATAATAATTTTGTGTGGGCACTACGAAGGAATAGATCAAAGGATAATAGATAAATATGTAGATGAAGAAATTTCTATTGGTGATTATGTTTTAACAGGTGGAGAACTTCCTGCTATGATATTAGTAGATTCTATTAGTAGAATGTTACCAGGAGTATTAGGAAATGAATCATCTTCTGAAATAGAAAGTTTCACAAACAATTTATTAGAATACGATCAATACACTAGACCAGAGGAATTTGAAGGAATGAAAGTTCCAGATGTATTATTATCTGGTAATCATAAATTAATTGAAGATTTCAGAAAAAAATCTTCAATTACAAATACAAGAAAAACAAGACCAGATTTATTAAAAAAATAAATCTAGAATTTACAGGAGGTTATTAATGGACATAATTAAAATGCTTGAACAAGAGCAATTAAAAGAAGACTTAACTCAATTTAGAGTTGGCGATACAATAAAAGTTCACTACAGAATTACTGAAGGAGCTAGAGAAAGAATTCAAACTTTTGAAGGTATAGTAATTAAAATTCAAAATAGTGGAATCAAAACTACTTTTACTGTTAGAAGAATTTCTTATGGTATTGGAGTAGAAAGAACTTTCCAATTACATTCACCAAAAATTGCTGGAATTGATAAAGTAAGAAGTGGTAAAGTAAGAAGAGCTAAATTATTCTACTTAAGAGATAGAGTAGGAAAGAGAGCTAGAGTTAAAGAAAGAAAAACTTTTTAAATTGAACATAAAAACTCATTGTGGTATAATTTACTACGATAAAACACATAAACTGATATATTAAGTAGTGCCTAATGGTTCTTAATATAGAGGATGTTTATGGAAGAAAAAAACTAGGAGGACAAAAATGTCAGTAATATCAATGAAATCCCTGTTAGAAGCAGGAGTGCATTTTGGACATCAAACTAGAAGATGGAATCCAAAAATGTCAAAATATATTTTCACAGAAAGAAATGGAATCTATATAATAGATTTACAAAAAACTGTTGTGGAAATTGAAAAAGCTTATACTTTTATGAGAGAAGTAGTAGCTGAAGGTGGAGAAGTACTTTTTGTTGGAACTAAAAAACAAGCTCAAGAATCTATTGAATCTGAAGCAAAAAGATCAGGTATGCACTATATAAACCAAAGATGGTTAGGTGGTACTTTAACTAACTTTGAAACTATTAAAAAAAGAATAGATAGATTACACGAACTAAATAAAATGGAAGAAGATGGCTCTATTAATGTTTTCCCTAAAAAAGAAATTTTAAAAATGCTTGCTGAAAGAGACAAGTTAGAAAAGTTTTTAGGTGGAATTAAAGACATGAAAAGAGTACCTGATATTCTTTATATTGTTGATCCTAAAAAAGAAAATATAGCAGTTAGAGAAGCACAAATATTAGGAATTCCTACTATTGCTATTCTAGATACTAACTGTGATCCAGATGAAATTGATTATCCAATTCCAGGAAATGATGATGCAATCAGAGCTGTAAAATTAATTACTAAAACTATTGCAGATGCGATTATTGAAGGAAAAGACGGTGAAATGAATTTTGATGAAGAATCTTCAGAAACTGTTTCTACTGAGACTAAACCAGAAGAAATCGATAAAGAAGCTCAAGAAACTGAAGAAGATCAATAAATAACTGAAAAGAGTTCTATTAATAGAACTCTTATTTTATAGTAAATTATAGGAGGATAATATGCAAATAACTGCAGCTAAAGTAAAAGAATTAAGAGAGTTAACTGGTGCTGGAATGATGGATTGTAAAAAAGCACTACAAGAAAATGATGGAAACATAGAAAAATCAGTAGATTGGTTAAGAGAAAAAGGTATTTCTAGTGTTGCAAAAAAATCAGACAGAATTGCATCTGAAGGATTAATAGAAACTTATGTTCACGGTGGAAGAATAGGTGTAATAGTTGAAATAAATTCAGAAACAGATTTCGTAGCTAAAAACGAAGATTTCAAACAATTCTGTAAAGATATCGCTATGCAAATAGCAGCTGCTAATCCTAAGTATCTAAGTAGAGAAGAAGTTTCTCAAGAAGAATTAGATAGAGAAAAAGAAGTACTAACACAACAAGCATTAAACGAAGGCAAACCAGAGCATATTGTTGAAAAAATGGTATCTGGTAGATTAGATAAATTCTATGAAGAAATAGTTTTATTAGACCAAAAATTCATTAAAGATGGCGACAAAACTGTTGGAGAACTTTTAACAGATTTAGCTGCTAGAATTGGTGAAAATATTAAAATTAGAAGATTTGTAAGATATGAACTAGGTGAAGGTTTAGAAAAAAGAACAGAGGATTTCGCAGAAGAAGTAGCAAAACAAATTGGTAACTAGAAAGTAGGATTCTATGAAACCGAAGTTTAAAAGGATTGTTTTAAAATTAAGTGGTGAAGCATTAGCTGGCGATAAAAAAGTCGGGATTGATGTTAAAACTATGGATACAATCGCTAAAGAGATAAAAAAGCTTGTAGAATTAGGTGTAGAAGTTAGTATAGTTGTTGGTGGCGGCAACTTCTGGAGAGGAAGGGATGCAAATTTAACCGACAGGGCAGCTTCAGATTATGTAGGAATGCTTGGAACTGTTATGAACGCCATCTCTTTACAAGATGCATTAGAAAATAACGGAGTAATAACTAGGGTTCAATCTGCAATCGAAATGAGAGAAGTAGCTGAGCCTTATATTAGAAGAAGAGCTATACGACATCTTGAAAAGAAAAGAGTAGTTATATTTGCTGCAGGATCTGGTAATCCATTTTTTTCTACAGATACAACAGCTGCACTTAGAGCTGCAGAAATTGAAGCAGATGTTATACTTCTTGCTAAAAAAGGCACAGATGGTATATATTCTTCTGATCCTAATATTGATCCAAATTGTATCAAATACGATCAATTAACTTATAGAGAAATATTAAATCAAAATTTAAAAATAATGGATGCCACCGCCACTTCATTGTGTATGGATAATAATATACCACTAATAGTATTTGGTATTGATAATCCACAAAATATATATGATGTTGTAGTGGGAAAAAATATAGGTACCATAGTAAAATAAGGAGGTTAATATGAATACTCACTTGAAAAATTTCGAAGAAAAAATGAAAAGCACGATATCAGTTTATTCTGATGAACTAAAAGGTGTTAGAGCTGGAAGAGCAAATCCATCTATATTAGATAAAATTACCGTTCAATATTATGGTCAAGAAACACCTATAAATCAAGTAGCAGGAATTTCTGTTCCTGAAGCTAGATTAATAGCTATTCAGCCTTGGGATGCTTCATTAATAGGAGAAATTGAAAAAGCTATTTTAAAATCTGACTTAGGACTTAATCCATCTAATGATGGTAAAATTGTTAGATTAGCAATTCCACCTCTTACTGAAGAAAGAAGAAGAGATTTAACTAAAACAGTTAGTGGTTATGGCGAAAATGCTAAAGTATCTATAAGAAATATCAGAAGAGATGCTATGGATTATGTTAAAAAGCTAGAAAAAGGCGGAGAATTTTCTGAAGACGACAGAAGAAATTCTGAAGATGATATCCAAAAACTAACTGATAAATACGTTAAGGAAATTGATGTAATAACTTCTAAAAAACAAGAAGAAATTATGGAAATTTAATTTAGAAATAGCCAAGAAAATAACTTGGCTATTTTTTATGGATATATTTGAGTATATATATTATAATTTGAATATGGAAAAAGATTACACTTTATTAAGTAAAATAGATAAAAATAATTTGCCTAATCACGTTGCGATAATTATGGACGGAAACGGAAGATGGGCTAAAAATAGAAAACAAATAAGATCTTTTGGTCATTTAGAAGGAGCAAATAGAGTAGTGGAAATAGTGCGATGCTCTTCTGATTTAGGACTCAAAGTTCTCAGTTTGTATGCTTTTTCAACTGAAAATTGGAAAAGACCAATTAACGAGATTAACAAAATAATGTTTCTAGTTATTAAATTTATAGATAATTATATTGATGAATTAGCTGAAAATAATGTTAAATTAAATGTTTTAGGACATAAAAAAGAATTACCATTAAATGTTCGAGATAAACTAACCTATGCCGTTAATAAAACTATTTCTAATACAGGCCTTACTTTAAATATTTGTTTAAACTACGGTTCTCAACAAGAAATTTTAGATGCTGCTAAGGAATTGGCGATAAAATATAATAATTCTTCTATCGAGGATATAGAAAAAATCACCCTTGAGGAATTTTCTTCTAGTCTATATACAGGTGAAAACTCAGAGGTAGATTTATTAATTAGGCCTAGTGGAGAACTTAGACTTAGTAATTTTTTATTATTTCAATCTGCATATGCAGAACTATATTTTAGTAATATTCTTTGGCCTGATTTTAATTGTGAAGAGCTTTATAAATCAATAATTAGCTATCAAAATAGAGATAGAAGATTTGGAGGGATATAATGAGTGAATTTGCAATACGTGTTATAGCCTCTATTTTAGGTCTTGCATTTTTATTTATCATACTATTTTTCAATGGTATTTTAATAAATATTGCTGTTTTTTTTCTAATTTGTGGCGGATTATATGAAATAAATAATGCTTTTAAAAAGTTGGATATAAGTTTAAATTATGGATTTTATATTTTAATTGGTATATTAAATTTTATTGAATTGTATTTTTTAAAATCTATTGTATTAACTATATATTGTATTTTATTAGTTAGTTTAATTAATTTACTTTTCTTAAGAAAAAATATAATTAATACTAGTGCTATGACTTTTTCACTACTATATGTAGTTTTGGGATTTTCATCTTTAGTTCTAATTGATAATCCTATCTTTATAGGGTTGATATTTGTAATAGCTTTTTCTTCAGATAGTTTTGCTTATCTTGTAGGAATTACTTTTGGAAAACACAAATTAATTCCCGATGTAAGTCCAAAAAAATCTGTTGAAGGTGCAGTAGGTGGGATTTTAGGAAGTATAGTATTGGTTATAATCTATTTGAATTATTTTAATATATCAGTAATTTATTTTGATATATTAATTGCTTTTACAGGATCCTTAGTAGCTCAATGTGGTGATCTTGTAGCTTCTAGAATTAAAAGAGACACTGGAATTAAAGATTTTGGTAAGTTAATCCCTGGACATGGTGGAGTACTTGATAGATTTGATTCTGTTATATTGGTAGCACCTATAGTCTATGTACTATATAGTTTTTTGTATTTATAAAAGGAGTTTTTAATGTCAATAATATATTCATTATTTGTATTTTTAATTGTAATATTAGTTCACGAATTTGGCCACTTTATTGTGGCTAAATTAAATAATATACGCGTAAACGAATTTTCAATAGGAATGGGTCCTAAGTTATTATCCAAACAAGGAGAAGAAACTTTTTATACTCTGAGAGCTTTACCAATAGGAGGTTATGTAGCCCTTGAGGGAGAAGATGATGAAAGTGATGATCCTAGAAGCTTTAACAGAGCACATCCATTAAAAAGAATCGCAGTTTTATTTGCTGGTGCTTTTATGAATTTTCTTTTAGCTATTATTTTATTTAGTTTTATTTTATTAATAGTTGGGTCTCCTTCTGATTCTACAGTAATAGGTGATATCATGGAAAATTCTCCTGCAGTTGAATCATCTCTAGAAGTTGGGGATAGAATAATAAATATTGACAATAATCCTATTGAAAGCTGGAATGATATTTCAAAAGTAATAAACGAATCTAAAAAAGATGAGTTGATTATTGAATTTGAAAGAAATGGAGAAACCCTAAATACGACTATAAACCCTGTAAATGATGGTGGGAATTATATTATAGGAATTACTCCTGTATATGAAAAAAATATTGGAAGCGCAATTTCAAGTGCTTTTACTAATACAAAAACTGTAATACTTCAAGTTTATGAGTTTATTGGAAATTTAATAACTGGACAAGCTAATATTTCAGGTTTAAGTGGTCCTGTTGGTATAGTAAGAATGATAGGTTCTTCTTCTCAGCAAGGTATTTTTACACTGTTGACATTAGCTGCTATTATTAGTGCAAATTTAGGAGCTTTTAATTTACTTCCATTTCCAGCCCTTGATGGTGGAACAATATTTATTACTTTTATAGAAATGATTATTGGTAAAGAAGTACCTGATAAAGTTAAAATTGGTTTAAATGTCGTTGGTTTAAGTTTGTTGTTAGGATTGATACTTTATGTAACAGTTTTTAATGACATTTTAGGCGGAAATAGAATAGGATAAGATAATGACTAGCAAAAAAATAGTTAAAGTTGGTAATGTGAGTATTGGCGGAAATAATCCGATTTCAATACAATCCATGACAAATACTAAAACAAAAGATTTTAAAAGCACAATTAAACAAATAACGGAACTAGAAGATAATGGTTGCGAAATTATAAGAGTTGCAGTATCCGATTTTGAAGATGGAAAAGCACTTTTAAACATTAAAGATAATATTAATATTCCAATTGTTGCAGATATTCAGTTTGATTATAAATTGGCATTACTTGCAGCTGAAAATGGCGCTGATTGTATAAGGATTAATCCTGGTAATATTGGAAACCAAAACAAGGTTAGAGAAGTTGTTGAATCTTGTAAATTTTACAACATACCCATTAGAATTGGAGTAAATTCAGGTTCTGTATCTAGAAAGATAATTGACAAATATAATGGTGTTAACAAAGATTCCTTAGTAGAAAGTGCCCTAGAAGAAATAGAAACACTAGAAAAAATGAATTTTAACAACATTAAAGTTTCTATTAAGGCTAGTGACGTATTAACCAATATAGAAAGTAATATTTTATTTAGAAAACACTCCGATTATCCTATTCATTTAGGAGTTACTGAAGCAGGAGGACTGCTAAGAGGTGCTGTAAAATCCTCAATCGGTATCGGCAATTTATTGTATATGGGAATAGGTGATACTATTAGAGTATCATTAAGTGAAAATCCTGTAGAAGAAATAAAAGTTGCAAAACTAATATTACAATCTCTTGGACTAAGGAAATTTGGAGTAGAAGTGGTCTCTTGTCCAACTTGTTCTAGAACAGATGTTGATTTAATAAATATGGTAAATGAATTAGAATCTAGATTAAATGAAATAAATGGCAATTTGAAAATTGCAGTAATGGGATGTGTTGTAAATGGTCCTGGTGAAGCTAGAGAAGCTGATTATGGCATTACAGGAAAACAAGGTGAAGGCTTTATCTTTAAAGGAGAAAAAATAATAGATAGAGTTCAAGAAGATAAGTTGATTGATAGATTAATAGAAATTATTAATATGGAAGGTCAAGTTTAATTTATGGATAAAAGCTTAATAAAAATAAAAAATATTTTCCCAGACCTCAATGGACCATGGGAAAATATTTATATTAAAGACGTAAAAATTTTTAAATCTAGTGAAAAGGCTATATTAGTTTTAACCTCAACTAATGGAAATTTATCTGATAAAGAATTTGATTTATTAAAAGATAAATTTAAAAATTATTTAAGTGCTTTAGATTTAGAAATAGAATTTGAGCCAATAGAAGAAGAGGATATTGAAGAATTTATAAAAAACTCTTTAATAAGAGATTTATCGATAAAAGAGTATAACTTTTTAATAAAGATTGAGAAGAAAGAAATAAATATAAGTTTTTTTACAAAAATTGATGAAAATAAAATAAACAAGATAAAAGACTATTGTAGTGAAAAAGGATATACTTTAAATTATAAAACCGTTTATAAAGAACTTAATGTGGATAATTATATAGATAAAATTGAAAATGAAGAAGCAATTTTAGATAAAAAATTCATGTCTTTAAATATTACAGAAAACAAAAAAATAATAAAAGTTCCATCAGAAAGAAACAATTTAAAGTATAAAAAAATTCCTAAATACAATGCACCTGAGCATAGGATTATTGACTTAACATCAGATATTGGTCCCTGTACTACAGAAGGCGTTATTTTTAAAGTTGATTTTAAAGAGATAATGAATGGTGAAAAGGAAATTATGACTATTTACTATTCTGACAACTCGGAATCTATATATACAAAATTATTTTTAAAAACAGAAGATGCCCAAGGATATAAAAATTCCATTAAGACAGGAATGGGAATTAAAGTCATTGGAGAAATAAATTATGACAACTTTGTAAATTCATCCTACATTAAACCCGCGTATTTTGAAGCATATAATATTGAACCTAGGGAAGACTCTAGTGATGAAAAAAGAATAGAACTACATCTTCATACTAACATGAGTGCTCAAGATGGAATAACAGATATAAAATCCTATATTAAAAGAGCAAAATATTGGGGACATGAAGCTATAGCAATTACTGATCACTCTGTTGTTCAAGCTTATCCTGAAGGGATGCATTTGGCAAAAGATTTAGATATGAAAATAATTTACGGAGCAGAGATTAATTTAGTTGATGATGAAGAAAGTATAATAAAAAATAGTGATTACATTAAAAATAAAGACAGTTTTGTAATTTTTGATGTTGAAACTACAGGGTTTTCTTCTAGAAACGATAAAATAATCGAAATCGGAGCAGTTAAAGTAAAGAATTGCGAAATAATAGATAGTTATAATATATTAATAAATCCTTTAGTACCTTTACCTGATGAAATTGTTAATCTTACCGGTATAAATGATTCAATGTTAGTAAATCAGCCTACTATAGACAAAGTTTTACCAGATTTTTATGATTTTATTAAAGATTCAATATTAGTAGCGCATAATGCAAATTTTGATATAGCTTTTTTAAGAAATAATTTTAATTTATTAGGGATAGAGTTTAATCCTCCTTTTATAGATACTTTAGAACTATCAAGGATTAAATATCCCTTTGTAAGATCTCATAAACTATCAAATGTTGCAAAGAGACTAGGTGTATCATTGGAAAACGCTCATAGAGCAGTTGATGATGCAAGAGCTACTGGAGAAATATTTATTAAATTATTAGATGAGGAAATAAGAGATAGAGAATTTGAAGATTGCGTTTTTGAAATAGAAAAACTAAAAAATATAAGGGAAAAACATTTAGGCAATTCATATCATGCAGTTTTATTAGTAAAAGACTATAAAGGATTAAAAAATCTATATGAAATAATTTCTGCGTCTCACATGGATTATTTTAACTACACTCCAAAAGTTCCTAAATCAGTATTAAATAAACATAGAGATGGACTGCTCGTTAGTTCAGCTTGTCAAGATGGAGAATTATATCAAGGACTTATAAACAATCTTCATGAAAAGAAAATAAAAGAAATATGCGAATACTATGATTATTTTGAAATTCAACCGTCAAAAAACAATCTAAACTTAATACCAAGTTATTTCAAAACTGAAAAAGAGTTAGAAAGTCTAAATAGAAAAATAATTGAATTAGGTGATGAATACAATAAATTAGTGGTTGCTACAGGGGATGTGCATTATTTAGATTCTGACTTAAGGGAAACTAGAAAAATTTTAAAACAATCCATAAAAATGAAATCAAACGAATACGACAATGATTATTCTTTTTTAACAACAGACGAAATGTTAGAAGAATTTTCGTATTTGGGCCCGAGAGCTTTTGAAGTAGTAATAAATAACACTAAAAAGATAGAATTATTAATTGAAGATATTTCACCAATACCAAGTGGAACATACCCTCCAAAAATCGAAGGATCTGACACAATGTTAAGAAATATTACAATAGAGAAGGCCCATGAAATATATGGAGATGTTATTCCAGAAAATATTCTTAATAGAATTAATGTTGAATTAGACTCGATTATTAAAAATGGATATTCTGTTTTGTATATAATCGCACAAAAACTAGTTAAAAAATCTAACGAAGATGGTTATCAAGTTGGATCTAGAGGATCTGTAGGCTCTAGTATTGTTGCAACATTGTGTGGGATAACTGAAGTTAATCCTCTAGCTCCTCATTATTCTTGTCCAAGTTGTAAATATAGTGAATTTATCAATACTCAAGAATCTCAAATATTTTCTGGTCATGATCTTCCAGATAAGAAATGTCCAGTATGCGATACTGATTTAAATAAGTTTGGAGATGAAATTCCATTTGAGGTATTTCTCGGATTTGATGGAGATAAGGAGCCTGATATAGATTTAAACTTTGCTGGTGAATATCAATCAACATCACATAAATATACTGAAGAATTATTTGGAAAAGGAAAAGTATTTAGAGCAGGAACTATTGGAACGATTGCAGAAAAAACCGCTTATGGATATGTTTTAAAATATATTGAAGAAACTGGTATTAATAAATCTAAAGCGGAGATTGAGAGATTATCTCAAACTTTAGTTGGAATTAAAAGATCTACTGGTCAACATGCAGGTGGAATTATGATCGTTCCTGATTATAAAGATATTCATGACTTTTCACCTATTCAAAGACCAGCAAATGATAAATTTAGTGAAGTTACAACTACTCATTATGATTATAATGCTATTTCTGGAACTATTTTAAAACTAGATATTTTAGGTCATGATGTACCGAGTATGATAAAAATGATAGAGGATCTAACTGGAACTGACTTTATGAAAGCTCCACTAAATGATAAAAAAGTATTAAGTTTATTTAGTAATGCAGATTCATTAAATTTAGATAAAAACATTTTTAATATTGACGTGGGAACTTTAGGGGTTCCAGAATTTGGTACAAATTTTGTTCAAAAAATGTTAAAAGCTACAAAACCTGAAACCTTTGCAGAATTAGTACAAATAAGTGGTTTATCCCATGGTACTAATGTATGGACTGGTAATGCCGAAGAATTAGTTAATCAAGGAAAGGCATCTTTAAAAGAAGTTATCTCTACTCGTGAAGATATTATGCAAGATTTAATAAATGCTGGAGCTGATAAAAAATTCGCTTTTTATACTATGGAAAAAGTTAGAAAGGGCAAGGGTTTAAACGAAGAAGAAGAAAGTATTATTTCAAAATTAGATTTACCTGATTGGTATATAGATTCTTTAAATAAAATATCTTATATGTTTCCTAAAGCTCATGCAGTTGCATATGTTACCATGTCAGTTAGGCTTGCTTATTATAAGGTTTATTATCCTGAAGCCTTTTATGCAACATATTTAAGTACTAAAATTTCTAATTTTGATTTGGAGACTATAACAAAAGGTCCTAGTGCAATAAAAGAAAAACTTTCACAATTAAAAGCTAGTGGATTTGGCTTAAGTAATAAAGAAAAATTAGACATTCCTATTTACGAAATTTGTTTAGAAATGTATGCAAGAAATTGTAAGTTAGGTAAATTAGGTATATATGAATCTCAAGCAAGTAAATTTACTATTATTGACAATATGATAATTCCACCCTTTAGAACTGTTCCAAGTTTAGGAGAAAATGTTGCCAATTTGTTAGTTAGCTGTAGAAAAGATGAAGAGTTTTTATCTATAGAAGATATGATAAAAAAGACAAAAATATCAAAAACATCTATTGATTATTTAAAAAATATAGGAATATTAGATGGACTAAGTGAAAGTAATCAATTGTCTTTATTTTAGAGGCATAATACTTGATTATTATCGGCTTTAATGGTATTATTATAGTAATAAAATTGTTTGAAAATGTTTAAGGGAGAGAGTGGTCGAGGCCACTCTCAATTTTTTGGAGTTAGATATGAAAAATAAAAAAGATTTAATAAACGAAATAGAAAAAATAGTAAATGAAAATAATATGGAATTAGTAGATGTAAATGCTAAATTTGGAAGCAATCCTTTGTTGGAAATTATTATTTATAAAAAAGAAGGAATTACTCTTGATGATTGTAGTTATATATCTAGAGAAGTTGATACTAAATTAGATTTAGATGAATTTTTCACTGGAAGTTACAATATTGAAGTAGCTTCTCCAGGCTTAGATAGAAATTTAAAAACTAATGACGATTTTAGAAGAAATTTAAATAACAAAGTAGAATTAAATTTATATTCTAAAGTTATGAATTCTAAAGAATACGTTGGTGAGTTAGTGGATTATACCGATGGTACAATTAAAATTAAAACTGATTCAGAAGTTATAGAAATAGAAAGAAAAAATATTGCTAAAATGAGGCAATATATAGATTTTGGGAGGTAATCCGTTTGAATAAAGATTTTATGTTAGCTCTTGACGAGATAACAAGAGAAAAAGGTATTTCCAAAGATGTTATTTATGATGCATTAGAAGCTGCTTTAGTTTCTAGTTATAAAAAAAATTATGGGAATAGCCAAAATGCAAATGTAGTTATAAACAGAGAAACTGGTGAAATATCAGTATATTCAGAATATGATGTTGTAGAAGTTGTTGAAGATGATCAAAGGGAAATTAGCGTAGAAAAAGCTAAAGAAATTGATAGCAAATTACAAATTGGTGATGTATATAAAAAAGAAATCACTCCTTCAAAATTCGGAAGAATTGCAGCTCAAACTGCAAAACAAGTAGTAATTCAAAGAATAAAAGATGCAGAACGAGATGTAATTTATAGTAATTATGCAGATAGAGAAAATGAACTTATAACTGGTCAAATACAAAGAATTAATAGAAATATTATTTATTTTGATCTTGGTAAAACAGAAGCTATTTTACCTCCCTCAGAACAAATTGAAGGAGTAAAATACAATCAAGGAGACAGATTAAAATTATATGTTTTAGAAGTTAAAAAAACTACTAAAGGACCACAAATAGTATTGTCTAGATCTCATCCAGCATTAATAAAAAGACTTTTTGAATTGGAAGTTCCAGAAATTCAAGAAGGTGTCGTTGATATATTTTCATTAGCTAGAGAAGCAGGATCAAGAACTAAAATTGCCGTATTTTCTAAAGATGAAAATGTTGATCCTTTAGGTGCATGTGTTGGTTTTAAAGGATCAAGAGTAAAGGCAATTGTTGATGAAATTGATGATGAAAAAATTGATATTGTAATTTGGGACAAAAGAATTAGAAACTTTATTGCTAATTCACTTTCTCCATCAAAAGTAGTTGAAGTTGTTGTAAATGAAAAAGAAAAATCAGCTCTAGTTATAGTTCCAGACTACCAACTTTCTCTAGCAATAGGCAAAGAAGGACAAAATGCTAGATTAGCAGCAAAATTGACAAACTGGAAAATTGATATTAAATCTGAAACTCAATTTGATGAATATTACGAAAGTCTTACTGAAGAAGAACAAGAAAAACTTAATAATTTAATGAATAGAGATGAAGATTACGAAGAGTTAATTTATGACGAAAATTCTCCAACAAGTGTAAGTTCTGAAAACATAGATGATTTAGATGAAATTAAGGACCAATCAGAAGAATTAAGTCAAAATGAAACTTTTGAAGATAATACGGAAGAATTATAATGAAAACAAGAAAAATTCCTACTAGAAAATGTATTGGTTGTGGGGAAAATAAAGAAAAACCTCAACTAATTAGAATAGTTAAAAATAAAGAAAATGAAATTTTCATAGATAAAACCGGTAAAGCAAATGGTAGAGGAGTATACATTTGTAATTCTTCAGATTGTTTTAAAAAAGCAATTACAAATAAAGAAATTGAGAGAAGTTTAAAAAGTAAAGTTGAAAAGGATATTTATAATGAATTATTAGATATTTTAGACAATAATTAAAAGACACTATGGAGGTGTTTTATTTGAGAGTACATGAAGTAGCAAAATCGTTAAAAATAGATAATGTTGAAGTAGTTAGAATAGGAAAAGAATTAGGATTAGATGTGGCCAACTCTATGACTAATTTACAAGATTCAGAGGTTAATAAGATTAGAGATTATGTTAAAAAATCCAATCAAAAATCCGTAAAACCAAAAGATGAAGTAAAACCTAGGGTAAACGTAGAAGAAATTGAAAAGAAACTAGCAAAACAAGCTAAGGAAAAAGAAGTATTGAAAGAACAAGAAAAGAAAACTCAAAAACAAACTCAATCATCTAATAAAAATACAAGTAATCAAAACAAAAGAAATACTAATAGAACAGATGATAAAAATAATAAATTTTCAAAGAAAAAAGATAACTTTAAAAATAAAGAATCTAAACCTAAAACCTTTGATAATAAAAACAAAAATCAAAGAAAAGATCAGCCTGCTAAGCCAAATAAAGACAATAACTTTAATAGAAAAACAAAAGATACAAATAAACCAGAAGTTTTAGAAACTCCAAAAGAAAGACCAAACAAAAAAGTTTCTAAAACAATTCAAAAACAAAAAGATTCAAAAAGAGAAAGCAAATTATTTAATGACGATAAATCAACTAAGACTTTCAAAAGAGATTTAACTAAGAAAACTGGTAATACTATTTCTAAGCAGAAAAAAGCTTCCAAAAAAGATGACAGACCTAGTGATAAAGAAACTAATGTTTATAGTGTAGAGTTCCCAGTTACTGTAAAAGAATTTAGCGAAGCAATAGATAAGACTTCAGCTGAAGTAATTACAAAATTAATGGGTTTAGGAGTAATGGCTACAATTAATCAAAACTTAGATGAAGAAGTTGTAGAATTATTAGCTTTAGAATTTAATATAGAAATTGAAACTCCAGAGCCAGAAGTAGAGATACCATTAGATGAAAAATTTGAACTAGATTTTGAAGATGATGAAAAAGATTTAATTACTAGAGCACCTGTAGTAACAGTTATGGGACATGTTGACCATGGTAAAACTTCTTTACTAGACAAAATTAAATCTACAAAAGTTACTGCTGGAGAAGCTGGAGGTATTACTCAACATATAGGAGCGTATACTGTAAGACTAAATGATAATAAAATTACATTTTTAGATACACCTGGCCATGAAGCTTTTACTATGATGCGAATGAGAGGAGCTCAAGTTACTGATATAGCAATATTAGTTGTAGCTGCAGATGATGGAGTTATGCCTCAAACTATTGAAGCTATTGCACATTCAAAATCAGCGGGAGTGCCAATAATCGTAGCTATTAATAAAATAGATAGACCTGAAGCTAATCCTGATAGAGTAAAACAAGAACTTATAGAACATGGACTTGTACCTGAAGATTGGGGCGGAGATACTATAGTTGTTCCAGTTTCAGCTCATACTGGTGAAGGAATTGATGAATTATTAGATATGATTTTACTTGTTGCAGAAGTACAAGAGCTTAAAGCCAATCCTGACAGACTAGCAGTATGTTCTGTTGTTGAAGCTGAGCTAGATACAGGAAAAGGTCCTGTTGCAACAGTATTAGTTCAAAAAGGTACTTTAAAAGTAGGAGATAACGTAGCTTCTGGTTCTTCAAGTGGTAGAATTAGAAATATGATTAATGACAAAGGTAAAAATGTTAAAAAAGCTGGACCATCAATGCCTGTAGAAATACAAGGATTGTCTGAGGTGCCTAATGCTGGTGATTTACTTTACGCATTTGAAGATGATAAATCTGCTAGAGCATATGCTGAAGCAGTAAGAGAAAAAAATAAAGAAGAACAATATAAATCTACAAAAGTTAGTTTAGACGATATTTTCTCTAGAATTAAAGAAGGGGAACTTAAAGATTTAAACCTTATTGTTAAAGGTGATGTTAAAGGTACAGTAGAAGCTGTTAATCAATCTATACTGAAATTATCTTCTGACGAAGTTAAAATAAATATTATCCACTCTGGCGTAGGAGGTATTGCTGAATCTGATATATCACTTGCATCTACATCTGATGCAATAATTATTGGTTTCAATGTAAGACCTAATAATAATTCCCTTGAAATTGCAAGAGAAGAAAATGTCGATATTAGAACATATACTGTAATTTACAAAGCATTAGAAGATATAGAAGCTGCTGTTAAAGGTATGCACGCTCCTAAATTTGTAGAAAACTTTATAGGTAGAGCTGAAGTTAGAGATACTTTTAAACTTCCTAATGGAACAATTATTGCAGGTAGCTATATGATATCTGGAAAAATTACAAGGGACAGCCAAGTTAAAATATTAAGAGATGATATTATTATTCATCAAGGTGAAGTAGCTTCACTTCGTAGATTCAAAGATGATGTAAAAGAAGTAGCAAGTGGATATGAATGTGGAATCGGCATAGATGATTTTAATGATCTTAGCGTAGGTGACATTATTGAAGCTTCAGTTATGGAGGAAGTAAAAGAAATATGAGTGACAAAAGAGTAAGAAGAATTTCAGAAGAAATAAAAAAAACTATCTCTTCTTTAATATTTCGAGATTTAAAAGACCCTAGAATAGATCAATTAGCTAGTATAACACATGTAGATTTATCTAATGATTATTCAGTAGCTAAAATTTATGTTTCTACAATTGACGAAAGTAAAAGACAAGATACAGTTGATGGTTTAAATTCTGCAAAAGGATTTATAAAAAGAGAAATTGCAAAAGAACTTAAACTTAGAATCATGCCAGAAATAACATTTTATGGAGATGATTCTATTGAGAAATCCTTTGAGTTGTATGAAGTTTTAAACAAAGTTAAGAAAGAAGATTAATATGGAATTAAGAGATTTATTACAAAATTCAAATAAAATTGGAATTATTTCTCATATTAATCCAGATGCCGATAATTTAGGATCTTTAACTGCATTGTCTGAATCTTTAAGAAAATACGGTAAAGATGTTACAAGTATTTGTATTGACACAATTCCATATAATTTAGAGTTTTTACATGGAATTGATAAATTAACAAATGAATGGGATAAACAATACGACTTATTAATTTCCTTAGACTCATCTAGTATGGATAGGCTAGGAAGTGCTCAAAAAATTGTAAATAATGCAAAGTACACCTTAAATATCGACCATCATATATCTAATAATATAACTTTTGATTATAATATAGTTAAACCTAAAGCCTCTTCAACTGGAGAAGTGTTGTATGAATTTTTGAAAGAATACAATTTACCAATTAATGAAAATGTAGCTGAATCCATATACACTGCAATTGTTGGAGACTCTGGGAGTTTTAAATACGACACTGTAAGTCCAAAAACTTTAAGAATAGCAGCAGATCTTCTAGAAATAGGAGTTGACAAAGACAAAATCAATACTAATTTATATGGCAAAAACAAAATGGGTAAAATTAAACTTTTGCGTATATTGTTAGAAAGAATGACTATAGTCAAAGAAAAAAAATTAGTTTATTCTTATTTATTAGATAGTGATTTTGAAAAATCTAATGCTGTCGATGCTGATATTGAAGGACTTGTAGAATTTTTAAGAGATATTGATGGAATCGAAATAGCTTTAATTCTTAGACAAAGTAAATTAGGATTTAAAGGTAGCACTAGAAGCAAATCAGATTATAATGTTTCTGAACTTGCCTTAAAATTTAACGGCGGTGGTCATTTAAGGGCAGCAGGATTTACAGTATTAGAAAAAGATATTGATAAAGCATTAGAGTTAGTTTTAGAAAAGATATGAGTGAATATAATGGATATTTAGTTGTTAATAAAAAAAGGGGAACCGGATCTACTGATTATGTTAGAATTGTAAAAAAACATTTAAATCAAAAAAAAGTAGGGCATTCTGGTACCCTTGATTTATTAGCTAGAGGAGTATTAGTTATTTGCGTAGGTAAAGCAACGAAAATGATAGAATACCTTCAAGAAAATAAAAAAACATATATTGCTACTATTAAATTTGGTGAACAAACAGATACTTTAGATACAGAGGGAAGTATTATTAACAAAACTGATAAAAAAGTTTATGAAAATGAATTATTAGATATAATACCTAATTTTATAGGTGATATAACTCAAATTCCTCCAATGTATTCTGCTTTAAAGTTAAATGGGAAAAGACTTTATGATTTAGCTAGAAAGGGAATTACAGTAGAAAGAAAACCTAGAAATATAAAAATATATTCTTTAGAATTAATAAATTTTGATTTTGACAAGCAAGAGTGTGTAATTAAAACTACTGTAAGTGCTGGCACATACATTAGAACTCTTATAGATGATTTGGGAATTGCTTTAAACAATTTTGCTCATATGACTGATTTAGTTAGGACACAATGTAGCGGTTTTACTATTGATGATTCATTTACTATTGAAGATGAAAATAGCGAAGGGGTTATTAATAAAATAATTCCATTAGAAGAGGTTCTTTTTGATTTTAATAAATTAAATGTTAATGATGAAATAGTTAAAAATCTTAAAAATGGAATGACATGCAAAATCAATTCAGATGTTAAAGATGATATATACCTTGTTTTATCAAAAGATAAAGTATTAGGTGTGGCAAATGTTTTTGAAACTTCGAAAGGAAAAATGCTTAAACTCCTAAAGCATTTATATTAGTATGAAAATAATAGATTTAAAAAATGAAAATTCAGATATAAAAGAAAGTTATATAGCATTAGGAAATTTTGATGGACTACATTTAGCCCATATGAAAATAATAAATAACTTAATAGAACAATCTAAAAAAGATAACATTCAATCATCTATATTACTGTTTGAAAATCATACTTTAGTATCATTATCAGATAAAAAACACAAAATATTAACCAGTCTAGAACAAAAAATAGATATTTTAAAATCTACAGAAATAGATAATATTTATATAGTTGATTTTAATACTATTAAAAATTTAGATCCTAATGTATTTCTTAATGAATTTTTAAAAAGTAAGTTAAAAATATCAGGAATTTTTATTGGATTTGACTACAGATATGGAAAAGGTGCAAAGGGAAGTTTGAATTTCTTAAAGTCATTTACAGATAAAAACAACATCTACTTAAATGTAGAAGAACCTGTTAAATCTAAAGAAGAAACCATATCTTCAACAATTATCAAATCAAAAATTGAAAAGAATAATATTTTTAAAGCTGAAGAATTATTAGGTAGAAAATACTATATTGAAGGTAAAATCGTTCAAGGAAAGCAGTTAGGCACCAAATTGGGATTTCCTACTGCAAATATAGAAATGACTCAAAATTATGTACTTCCTACAGAGGGAGTATATTATACTGAAATATTAATTGATGAAAAAATATATAAAGCTGCAACTAGCTTAGGTATTAACTATACCTTCGATGAAGATGAAGTCAAGATAGAAGCTCATATTTTAGATTTCAATAGGAATATATATGGAGAATTTGTTCAATTAAGATTTATTGAAAAAATAAGAGAAATGGAAAAATTTAATAAACTATCTGATTTAATAAATCAAGTAAAAACAGATATAAAAGTAATAGAAAATAAAGGCATTATCTAATAATTCCTTTATTTTTTTTATGATTATATAGATTATGAAAAATTTAACATCTTTGATTAATTCTCTTGTAATTTCAAAGTTTATAAGTATAATTAACAATAGGATTGTTAAAATATAATTTTAAGAGGTGAAAAATTGGATATTTACAAGGGAGAAAATAATTTTTATATAGGAAATGAATCTGAACCTATAGGTCAACTAACTTATTCTATTAGAGATAATATAATGTATATAAATCACGTATTCGTTGTTTCACATTTAAGGGGCCAAGGAATTGCAGGAGATCTAATGAATTTCGCACTAAATTATGCTAAAGAAGAAAATCTAGATATAGAACCTATATGTTCTTATGCTAGAAGTTTTATTTTTAGGGGAGGAAATAATTAATGGATAATAATGAAAAAATAATTAACACAGAAAAAATAGTGACATTTATGGAAGGGAAGAATGAAAATGACTTAATTGAGGTTCTTCATTTAACTCAAAATACTTTTGGCTATATTCCTAGAGATATTGTAACTAAAATTTCTAAAACTTTAGATTTACCAGTTTCCAAAATATATGGAGTTATTACTTTTTATTCCAGATTTAGTTTAGTTCCAAAGGGAAAATATTCTATTAGCGTTTGTATGGGTACTGCTTGTTATGTTAAAAGTGCAGAGGCAATATTAAAAGAGTTTTCTAAACAATTAGGTATCGGTATAGGTGAAACTACTGAAGATTTAATTTTTTCTTTAATTGAAACTAGATGTGTAGGAGATTGTGCTGCTGCACCTGTAGTAAATGTAAATGAGCTTGTATATAAAGAAGTCAAGGTAGATGATGTGAAAAGCATTTTATCTGATATAAAAGAGGTTTAATATGAATATTTTTAATAGATTAGATACAATAAAGAATTCTACTTATAGTCAGCTAATTAATAAATTTGATAGTGACGAAAAGTACATAATAAAGGATGGTAAAGTTTTTTTATCTGGTGATTTTTATAAGAAACAAACTAGAGTTGCTTTAAAAAATCACGAAATAGTAAATCCTGAAAGTATCGATGAATATGTAGCTCTAGGAGGATATTATTCTTTAGCTAAATCTATATTTGATTTAGAACCAGTTAATATTATTGATGAAATAAAAAATTCTAATTTACGCGGCAGAGGTGGAGCAGGTTTTCCTACTGGTGTAAAACTAGAGGGAGCTTATTTACAAGATACTGATACGAAATACATTATTTGTAATGCAGATGAAGGCGATCCTGGAGCTTATATGGATAGATCTATACTAGAAGGTGACCCACATTGTATTATTGAGGGTATGGCCATTATGGCAAGAGCTATTAAAGCAAATAAAGGTTATGTATATGTAAGAGCTGAATATCCTAAAGCTGTAGAAATGTTAAAAAAAGCTATAGCTGATGCTAAAAAATATAATTTTTTAGGGGATAATATAATGGGATCTGATTTTTCATTTGATTTGGATATTAGACTTGGAGCGGGCGCTTTTGTATGTGGTGAAGGTACTGCTTTAATTCAATCAATTCAAGGAAATCGTGGTATGCCACAAGCGAAAGTATATAGAACAAACGAAAGAGGTTTATTTGATAAACCTACAGTATTAAATAATGTAGAGACAATTGCAAATATACCTCAAATTATTGAAAAAGGCTCAGAATGGTTTAAATCTTTAGGTACTGAAGATTCACCAGGCACTAAAGTATTTGCTTTAGTTGGTAAAGTTGTAAATGCTGGATTAGTAGAAGTTCCAATGGGAATGACTATTAATGAAATAGTTAATGATATAGGTGGAGGAACTACTGATAATAAAGCTTTAAAGGCAGTTCAAACTGGTGGACCATCAGGTGGATGTATACCTGTTGAATTATTCGATACTCCTGTAGATTTTATTTCATTAGAAAAAATTGGATCTATTATGGGATCTGGTGGAATGGTAGTTATGAATGAATCTGATTGTATGGTAGATATTGCTAAATTCTTCATGAAATTTACAGTTGATGAATCATGTGGAAAATGTACTCCTTGTAGAATTGGAAATATGAGAGTACTAGAGCTATTAGAAAAAATAACTAGTGGTCATGGTACATTAGAAGACTTAAATAAATTAGAAGAGTTATGTACTGTCATTACAGATACGAGTTTGTGTGGATTAGGTAAAACCGCAACGACACCAGTTATCAGTTCTATGAAATATTTTAAAGAAGAGTACTTAGAACATATAGAAGAAAATAAATGCAAAGCATCTATTTGTTTAGATTTGTTAAAATATGTTATTACAGATGGTTGCGTTGGATGTGGAATTTGTAAAAGAAAATGCCCAGTTAATGCCATATCAGGCGAGAAAAGAAATTTACATGTTATAGACAATGAATTGTGTATTAAATGTAATGCTTGCCTAGAAGCTTGTCCTGTAAGTGCCATTGAAAAGAAATAGAGGTAAATAATGATAAATTTAACTATAAACGGAAAAGAAGTTCAAGTTGAAAAAGGCTCTACTCTCCTTGATGCTGCTAAAAAAAGTAATGTCAAGATCCCCACACTTTGTCATTTAGACTTACATAATTTAGGTTATGTAAATAGAGATGCAAACTGTAGAGTATGTTTAGTTGAGTCAGGAAAATGGGGCTCATTAGTACCAGCTTGTAATACCTTAGCTAAAGAAGGAATGGAAATTAGAACAGATACTTTAAAAGTAATAGAGTCTAGAAGAACAAACATTGAGCTATTATTGTCTAATCATCCTAAAGATTGTTTAATATGTAGTTCTAACGGTGACTGCGAATTACAAGATTTAGCTGCTGATGCTAATATTAGAGAAATTAGATTCACAGGAAAAATGATAGACAAAGAAATAGATAGTAGTAGTAGATCGATTGTACGAGATCCTAATAAATGTATTTTATGCAAAAGATGCGAAACTATGTGTTTAGATGTGCAAACTGTTGGAACTCTTACTGATGTAGGAAGAGGATTTGATACTGTAGTAGGTACTCAATATGAAAAGCCAATATACGAAACTAATTGTACATTTTGCGGACAATGTTTAGCAGTTTGTCCTACTGGTGCACTAGTTGAAACAAACTGTATTGGTAAGGTATATAGAGCGCTAAAAGATCCAACAAAGATAGTAGTTGCTCAAACTGCACCAGCAGTGAGAGTAGCTTTAGGAGAAGAATTTGGTTTAGAACCAGGTACTGTAGTTACTGGTAAAATGGTAACTGCATTAAGGGAAATGGGATTTGACTATGTTTTTGATACTAATTTTGCAGCTGATTTAACAACTATGGAAGAGGCTAATGAATTTGTAGAAAGATTTAAATCTGGAAATTTACCAATTTTAACAAGTTGTTGTCCAAGCTGGGTTAAGTTTATTGAACATAATTTTGCAGATATGTTTCATATTCCATCAACTTGTAAATCTCCCCATGAAATGTTTGGATCAATAACAAAAACCTACTTTGCAGAAAAATTAAATATAGATCCAAAAAATATAGTCGTTGTATCTGTTATGCCATGTGTTGCTAAAAAATACGAATCTGCTAGACCTGAGTTAGGTATTGATAACAATATAAGTGATGTTGATAGAGTTATTACAACTAGGGAATTAGCATTTATGATAAAAGATTTTTCTATAGACTTTAAAGGTCTTGAGGATTCAGATTTTGATAATCCATTAGGAGAATCTTCAGGAGCTGCAGCAATTTATGGAGCTTCAGGAGGAGTATCTGAATCAGCACTTAGAACTGCATATAATATGTTAACAGGTGAAGAGCTTGAGAATGTTGAATTTTCAGATTTAAAGGGTATACAAGGAATAAAAGAAGCTCAAGTTGAGGTTAATGGAGAAACTATTAATGTTGCTGTTGCGAGTGGCTTAGGAAATGCTAGAAAAATTCTAAATGACTTAAGATCAGGCGCTAAAAAATATGATATTATTGAGATTATGGCATGTCCTGGTGGATGTATTGACGGTGGTGGACAACCACATATTCACGGCGATATAACTATTTTAGAAAAAAGAATGAATGCAATTCACAATGTGGATAGAGAAAAATCCATAAGAAGAGCCCATGAAAATAAATATATTCAACAAATTTACAATGAATATTTAGATAAGCCTGGAAGTGAAAAAGCACATAAACTCCTTCATACTCACTTAGTTTTTAGAGAAAAAATGTAAAATTAAAGGAGAGATTATATGACTACTGCACACAATACCGCAAAAAAGGGAGAAATTGCTGAAACTATATTATTACCTGGAGACCCATTAAGGGCAAAATTTATAGCTGAAACATATTTAGATGATTTAAAGCAGTTTAATACTGTAAGAAATATGTTTGGATATACAGGTACTTATAAAGGAAAAAAAATTTCCGTTATGGGTACAGGTATGGGTATGCCTTCTATGGGAATTTATAGTTATGAGTTAATACATTTTTACGGAGTTAAGAATCTTATTAGAGTTGGCTCATGTGGCTCTTATCAAGAAAATGTTAAAATTCACGATATAATTTTAGCCCAAGGTGCATGTACAAACTCTAATTATGCAAGTCAATACAATTTACCTGGAGTATACTCAGCTATTTCTTCATTTGAATTATTAGAAAAAGCTAAAAATGTAGCTGATGAAAAAGGATATGAAGTTAAAGTTGGAAACATTTTATCTTCTGATATTTTCTATAATGATCAACCAGAAGTATGGAAAAAATGGGCAGATATGGGGATATTTGGTGTAGAAATGGAAGCATACGCACTTTATGCCAATGCTGCAAAAGCAGGAGTAAATGCACTTACCATATTAACTGTATCAGATTCACTAGTAAGTAAGGAAGAAATATCTCCTGAAGATAGAGAAACTTCCTTTACGAAAATGATGGAAATTGCTCTTGAATTAGCTTAATATATTTAAACGAGACAAGCTCACTTATTTATGTCTCGTTTTTTTTTGTCTAAATATATGGTAATATATTAATAGTTGATTAAGGAGAAATAATGGAAAATATTTTAAACAATTTAAACGATATTCAGCTAAACGCTGTTAAAGATACGAATGGAGCACAATTAATATTAGCAGGAGCAGGAAGTGGTAAAACTAGAGTTGTAACTACAAAAATTGCATATTTGATTGAAGAAGAATCAGTTAACCCTCAAGAAATATTGGCATTTACTTTTACAAATAAGGCAGCCAAAGAAATGAAAGACAGGGTAGCTATTTTATTAAATACAAATGTAGATAGAATGTGGATTGGAACTTTTCACTCAATTTGCGTAAGAATACTTAGAAGAGATTTAAATCTAGTAGGATATACTAAGAACTTTACAATTTTTGATACTACAGATCAAAAAACATTAATTAAAGAGTGTTTGAAAGAATTAAATATAGATTCTAAAATATACACTCCAAATTATATCCAAGGAAGAATAAGTAGTTTAAAGAATGAAGGTATCAAGGCAAGTGAATTTGAAAAGTTTGCATATAGCCCAATGGATAAAACTATTTTAGAATTATATAGACTATATGAAGAAAAGCTACAAAATAATAATGCTTTTGACTTTGATGATTTAATTATTAAAGTGATAGAGTTATTAAATAGCGATTCCCTTGTTAGAAAATATTATCAACATAGATTTCGCTATGTTTTCGTAGATGAATATCAAGATACAAATAATATTCAATATGAACTTATCAAAATACTTTCTAATTATCACAATAATATTTGCGCAGTAGGGGATGCAGACCAATCCATTTATAAATGGAGAGGTGCTAATATTAATAATATATTAAATTTTGAAAAGGACTTTGATAATTCTAAGAGAGTCATTTTATCTCAAAATTACAGATCTACAAAAAATATTCTAAATTCAGCAAATGCTGTTATTTCAAATAACAATGAAAGAATAAAAAAAGACCTATGGACTTCAAATGAAGATGGAAATCTTCCCACTTTATTCGAGGCACAAAGTGGTACTGAAGAAGCATATTATGTAGTTGATGAAATAAATAAATTAATTAATCTAGGAAAAAGTTTAAACGAAATTGCCATACTATATAGATCTAACTCTTTAAGTAGGGCTTTTGAAGAGCAATTAATTAAAAATAATATTAAATATAAAGTTATTGGTGGAATAAAGTTTTATGATAGGGCAGAAATAAAAGATATATTAGCATATTTAAGATTAATAGTTAATACAAATGACGATATTTCTCTAAGACGAATAATAAATTCACCTAAAAGAGGTATTGGAGATGTAACTGTAGATAAATTAAACGAGATATCATTAAAAGAAAATACTTCTTTATATAATTCTTTAAATTTTTTAGAAACTTATTCAAATATGTTTGATCAAAGAGCCTTCAAGAAATTGGAGAGTTTTAAAAATTTAATCGATAATTTAATTTTAAAATCTAACAATATGAATATTTTTGAATTAGTTGAATTTTTACTAGATAGAGTGGAGTATATTAATCTTCTAGAAAAACAAAATACTATTGAAGCAAAATCTAAAATTGAGAACATTCAGGAATTTTTAGGTTCTATAAAACTTTATGAAGAAGACGATAGTGAAGCTACATTAGCAGACTTCATATCTGGAATCTCCCTTTTATCAGATGTTGATAAAACTGAAGAATTAAGCGAAGCAGTTTCACTTCTTACAGTTCACTCTGCTAAGGGATTGGAATTTGAAAATGTATTTTTAGTTGCATTAGAAGAAGGCATTTTTCCATCTTCATATGCAGAAGAAGATGAAGATTTACAAGAAGAACGAAGACTTATGTATGTAGCAATTACTAGAGCTAAAGAAAATTTAAATATGAGTTATGCAAAAACAAGAATAAGATTTGGCAAAAGTGAAAGACAAATGAAATCTAGCTTTATAGAAGAACTTGGAGAAACTATTAATAAATTAAATGTAAAAAGTTTTCTTAAAAAGCAATTTATTCCTAGGGAAACTAGTAACTTTACTAACTCATATAAAAATTCCTTTAATAAAAGTAATTATGACAGGCAAAATCTACCTGATAATTCCTATAAAAGCGATAAACCTTTCGAAGTTAGTAAAAATGTAAAACATAAAAAATGGGGATTAGGAACAATTACCCAAATAAAAAATTCTGATGGAGATGAACTAGTAACTGTGCTATTTGATTCAGGTGAGTTAAAAACCTTTATAGGCTCTTTAGCTCCAATGGAGGTTATTGATGAGTAATATTGAAAAAATAAAGTCATTAGTAGAGAAATTAAATGAATGGGCATATAGTTATTATACTTTAGATAAACCAGTAGTTTCAGATGCAGAGTATGACAGAAATTATGATGAATTATTAAAACTAGAAGAAGAAACAGGAATAATATTATCTAATTCACCTACTCAAAAAGTAGGAGATTTACTCTTAGAGAAATTTGAAAAACACACTCACATATCTAGATTATATAGTTTGGATAAATCTCAAGATTATGAAGGTATTAAAGAGTTTGATAATAGAAACAAAAGAACATTAAATATTGATAAAATAGAATATGTAGTTGAACTAAAATTCGATGGACTTACTGTTAATTTGACTTATGAGAATAAAAAGCTTATAGGTGCAGCTACTAGGGGAACAGGATTAGTAGGAGAAGATATTACTGAACAAGTAAAAAGAATAAAAGGGATACCTTTTTCAATACAAGATCCTGGTACTTTCGAAATAACAGGAGAAGCTTATATGCCAATATCTTCTTTTACTAAATACAATATAGATTATCCTGATGAAAAGTTAAAAAACCCAAGAAATGCAGCTGCAGGAGCTGTAAGAAATCTAAATACGTCAACTATTACTAAAAGAAACATTCAAACATATTTTTATCAAATAAATACTCATCCTGAAGGAATGTTTGAAACTGATGTGGAAATAAAAAACTTTTTAAAAAACAACGGTTTTGATGTAAATGGCAATTACTATATTTGTAGTTCTATAGACGAAGTGATTGAAAAAATAAAAGTTATTACTAAAATGAGATCAACTTTAGATTATATGATTGATGGAGTAGTAATTAAAGTTAATAATCTAAAATTCAGAGAAATATTAGGCCATACCAATAAATTTCCTAGATGGGCAATTGCATATAAATTTGAAGCAGAAGAAAGATATACAAAACTAATTGATGTTATTTGGAATGTCGGTAGAACTTCAAAAGTAACTCCATCAGCTATTTTAGAACCTGTAGAAATAGACGGAGTTACTATCTCTAGAGCAACTTTAAATAATTATAATTATATTGAATCTAAGAATATTAAAATAAATTCTGAAGTTCTCATTAGACGTTCTAATGATGTTATTCCAGAAATTATTAGTGCAAATAATGATTTTTCTAATACAGTTGATATACAAAAGCCTACTAAATGTCCAGCATGTGATTCTGAATTGGAAGAAATTGGTGCTCATTTGTTTTGTCCAAATACACTTTCATGTAAACCACAATTAATTGCTAAACTCACTCATTTTGTTTCTAAAAATGCAATGAACATAGAAGGACTTAGCGAAAAAACAATTGCACAATTAATTAGAATACACAATATAACTAAAATTTCTGATTTTTATACACTATCTAAAGAGGACTTGGCTCAATTAGAAGGCTTTAAAGAAAAAAAGATTAACAATATATTAAATTCAATTGAAAATAGTAAAACCGTTAAATTTAATAATTTTATTAATGCTTTAGGTATACCAAATGTAGGGGAAAAAACAGCTTTTGATTTGTCTAATCAATTTGATTCTTTTGAGGAGCTTATAAATTCTACTGAAGAAGAACTAAATAATTTAGAAGATATTGGACCTATTACTGCAAAGGGAATATATAGCTTCTTTAAAAATGAATCTGTATTAAATATTCTTAAAAAAATATTTGAATTAGGAATAGAAATTAAATATAATAACAAAATAGATAATTTATCATTAAAGGATCTTACATTTGTGATTACTGGAACATTTTCAAATTATAAAAGAAGTACTTTGGAAGAGTCCATAAAATTAAAAGGTGGAAAAGTAACTGGAACAGTATCTAGAAACACTAATTATCTACTTGTGGGTGATAAACCTGGTTCAAAATTAGATAAGGCCAAAGAACTAGGAGTAGAAATAATAACAGAAGATAATATTGAAAAAATTATTGGAGGATAAAATGGACGTAAACTATTTAAAAGAGTTATATAAAAGCTCTGAAATTGAGTATGAAGAAAATGATGCTAATATTGTTAATGAATATATAAAAAACACATTAAATAATACAGAAAATATTGAACTTATTGAAATTGATAATTTTAGACAAAATAAAGTATATTACAATGAATTAAGAGAAGATTTACCTAAGGAATCTTTAGATGTGGATGAGGCTCTGAAAAATACATCTAAAAGAAAATATTCTTATTTTGAAGTTAAAGAATTTGTAGAGTAGGTGTAAAATGGAAAATATAAAAGATAATAAAAATAATATATTTATAACTTTGTATGATGATAAATTAAAAGATGATGATTCTTTAAAAGTTGCAATAGGCGATAATTTTGCGATTAAAGATGAAAAAATGACCGCGGGATCTTTTGGTATGGAAAACTTTTATCCTCCTTATTCTGCAACTGTAGTTGAATTAATAAATGAAGAAAACAATATAGAAATTATAGGAAAAACAAATTTAGATGAATTTCAAATCCAATCAAATTTAGAAAAACCATATTATGGTGAAAATGGCAATATATTCAGTGATACTTATATAGAAAATGCATCATTTTCTAGCTCTTTATCTATAAGAGAAGGTTTTTCTGATATAAGTATAGTTTCCGATATGGACGGCGATGCTAGAATTAATAGTAGCTATTTAAATTTAATAGGTTATAAACCTACTTATGGACTTATAAGTAGATATGGTGTTACTCAATGTTTTAACTCTTTTGAACAACCAGGAGTAATTAGTAAAAATATAGCAAATCTTTGTAAAATATTAAATATTTTAGTTAAAAAGGACGAAAAAGATTTAAATTCTATTGATTATGATATGGACATAGAAAATAATAGTAATTTAAATGAATATAAAATAGGGATTCCTATGGAAATATATGAATTAATAAAATCTAATGAAATTAAAAAAGAATTTGACGATTTTATAAAACTTTTAGAAAAAAATAACATTCTTGTTGAAAAATTTGAATCTAATATTTTTGAAGAATCTCTAAAATCATATACTATTTTATCTAATACTGAATTAAGTTCAAATATGATGAAATATACAGGTTTGATTTTTGGCCATAGAGTAGAAGATTATGATAATATCTTTGATATGTATTCAAAATCGAGAAGAGAATCTTTTGGACTAGATTTAATTTCTAGAATTATACTAGGTGTAAATTACGTTACTGGAGACAAAAACAAAAATATATATAATGTAGCTTATAAAAATAGGGTTTCTATTAAATCAAAATTAAATGATTATTTAGATAAATTTGATTTTATCCTCACACCAGCAACTCCTTATAATTTGAAAGATTCTAACCTAGAAATAGATCTAGAAAAAATATTATTTAATAAGATTTTTACTTCATTAGCTAATTTATGTGAAATACCAGCTATAACATTACCAATGAAAAAAGATGAAGAAAATCCAACTCTAGGAATTCAATTAATTTCAAAAAGATTAAATGATAATAACCTAATCAAGTTAGCAAAAAGAATTGAGGAGATTATATGAAATTTAAAACTATTGTAGGTTTAGAAATTCATTCACAACTAAACTCTAAAACAAAAGCCTTCTGTTCATGTGTCAATGAGTACGGTTTAGAGCCAAATACTGCCACATGTCCTGGTTGTTTAGGTATGCCTGGAGCTTTACCAGTTTTAAACAACGAAGTTGTAGATTTAGCTATTATGGCTGGGTTAGCCTTTAATTGTGATATAAACTTAGAATCCACATTTGAAAGAAAAAAATATTTTTATCCAGATTTAGCAAAGGGTTATCAAATTACCCAAGGAGAAATACCAATTTGTGAAAATGGTTATATAACTGTATTAGATGAAAATAACAAGGATAAAAACATTAGAATACAAAGAATTCAAATAGAAGAAGATACAGGTAAAGCACTACACAACTCAGATGATTTTGCTTATATGGATTATAATAGAAGTGGGGCACCACTTGTTGAAATTATTACCTATCCAGATATAAACTCATCTAAAGAAGCTAAAGAATTTCTAACAAAATTAAAAAACACATTACAATATTTAGATATTAATACAGGGAGAATGGAAGAGGGATCTCTTAGATGTGATGTAAATATAAACTTGGTAAATTTAGAAACTGATGAAAGAACTTCTATTATAGAAATAAAAAATATTAACTCATTTTCTGCTGTTGAAAAAACTATAGAATTTGAAATTGAAAGACAAAAAGAGTTATTATTAAATAATGAATTTGAAGTTAGATCTACTAGAAGATGGGATGATTCAATACAAGAAACAGTGTTAATGAGAGAGAAATTCTCATCCGATGATTACAAGTTATCTTACGATGGTGATATACCAACACTCGTAATTGATGAAGATATTATAGAAGCTGTAAGAAATAAAATGCCTGAATTTATTGAAGAGAAGACTAATCGATTTATAAAAGAATATGAGCTGTCAAAATATGATGCTGAAATACTAACGTCTGATAAAAAGATTTCTGAATTTTTTGAAAATAGTGCAGTCAATGTAAAAAATAAGACTTTACTTGCAAATTTCACAATTAATGAGTTATTAAGAAGACTTCATGAAGAAGAATCAAGTATTGATAATTTAAAATTTACTTTAGAAGATTTTTCTAAATTGTTAAACCTAGTTGACGAAGATAAAATTAATAACAATACAGCTAAAAAAGTATTTAGAGTGATGTTTGAAGAGGGAATTGATCCAATTAAATACGTTGAAGAAAATAATATGATTCAAATAGATGACAAATCTGAAATAGATGAATATGTTAACCAAGTATTAAATGAGAATCCAGATTCTATTGAACAATATTTAAGTGGTAAAGACAGGATATTAGGATTTTTAGTAGGTCAAGTTATGAAACTTTCAAAAGGAAAGGCTAATCCACAATTAGTAAACAAATTAATACTTGAAAAGATTAAAAAATCTCAATAGAACTGTACAAATAGCCAATTATATGATATTATGATTAAGTCGATTTCTTTGTAAAACGTACCTCGGCGTTTACTAGGATATTCGGTAATAAATAATTTATGGAGGAAAAATGATTACTAAAGAAGAAAAACAACAAATCATTGATGAATTTAAAGTAAATGAAAATGACACAGGATCAACAGAAGTACAAATTGCTATATTAACTCATAGAATTCGTACTTTAACTGAACATTTACAAACTCATAAAAAAGACCATCATTCAAGAAGAGGTCTTTTAAAAATGGTAGGTACTAGAAGAGGCTTACTTAAATATTTAAGAGAAAAGAACATTGATGAATATAGAGAACTAATTCAAAAATTAGGAATTAGAGAAACTAGGAATTAAAGGAAATTATAAGAGTGGGAGATTCCCACTCTTTAATTGTAATTATAGGAGGAAATATGGAGAAAAAATTTTCATATGATTTAGCCGGAAGAAAACTTGAAGTTTCTATTGGTAAAGTAGCAGAACAAGCATCAGGTGCATGTTTAGTTCGTTACGGAGATACTGTTGTTTTAACTACTGCAACAGCATCAAAAGAACCTAGAGAAGGAATAGATTTTTTTCCACTAACTGTAGAATATGTTGAAAAATCATATGCAGCTGGGAAAATACCTGGTGGTTTTATTAAAAGAGAAGGTAGACCAACTGAAAATGCAACACTTACATCAAGACTAATCGATAGACCTATTAGACCTTTATTTCCAGAAGGATATAAAAATGATGTACAGATAATTTCGACGGTTTTGAGTACAGATATGGATAACTCACCTGAAATAGTTGCTATGAATGGAGCATCTATTGCCTTATCTATTTCATCAATACCATTTATGGGACCTATTGGTTCTGTAGTTGTAGGATATATTGATGGAGAATATGTAATAAATCCTAACAGCGAAGAAAGAAAAAAATCAGAAATGGAATTAACTATGTCTGGTACCGAAAATGCTATTATGATGATTGAAGCTGAAGCAGGTATATTGCCAGAGGAAGTTGTATTAAAAGCTATTTTAACTGGACATGAAGAAATAAAAAGAATTTGTAAATTCATTAATGAAATTTCTAAGGAAGTAGAAGTAGTAAAGTCAGAACTTGTATTAAAAGAAGTTAACAGTGAACTTTTTGATAAAATTAATGAATTTGGAAGAGAAAAAATTTCTCATGCAATGAAAAACAAAGATAAAATGGCTAGAGTAGAATTAACTTCAAATGCTAAAAAAGCCATTCATGAAAAATTTGATATTGAATATGAAGATGACATTAAAGTAATTGAAGAATATAATGAAGCAATTATATCTGAAGTCTTTAGAGATCAAATAATTAATGACAAAGAAAGACCTGATGGAAGAAAATTTGATGAAATAAGAGAAATTTGGTCGGAAGTAGGAGTTTTACCTAGAACACATGGCTCAGGTTTATTTACTAGGGGACAAACCCAAGTTCTTTCAGTTTTAACTTTAGGTTCTATGTCTGAAGAACAAACACTTGATGGATTAACAGAAGATGTAAACAAACGTTATATGCATCATTATAATTTTCCCCCTTTCTCAGTAGGAGATACAAGACCTCTTAGAAGTCCTGGTAGACGTGAAATAGGTCATGGAGCTTTAGCTGAAAGAGCTTTACTTCCAGTATTACCTAGTGTTGAAGAGTTTCCATATGCTATAAGAGTAGTATCTGAAGTTTTAAGTTCTAATGGTTCTTCATCTCAGGCCAGTGTTTGTGGATCTACACTTGCACTTATGGATGGAGGAGTACCTATAAAAGACGCTGTTGCAGGGATAGCAATGGGACTTATTAAAGAAGGTGACACTGTAGAGATTCTAACTGATATTCAAGGTTTAGAAGATCACTTAGGAGATATGGACTTTAAAGTTGCAGGAACAAAAGATGGAATCACTGCTATTCAAATGGATATTAAAATTGATGGTATAGATGAAAATGTTCTAAGACAAGCCCTAGAAAGAGCTAAAGTAGCTAGACTTCATATTTTAGATAAAATGAAAGAAGTTATCTCAGAACCTAGAGCTGAACTTTCAAAGTATGCACCAAAGATTTACACTTTAACAATTGATCCAGAAAAAATTGGTGAAGTAATTGGATCAGGTGGAAAAACAATAAATAAAATTATTGAAGAAACAGGTGTTAAAATAGATATTGAAGATGATGGAAAAATATTTATAATATCTGAAGAAAAAGAAAAAGCCGATAAAGCTATTGAAACTATTTCTGCTATAGTTAAAGAAATTGAAGTAGGAGAAATTTATAAGGGCAAAGTAGTTAGAATAACTAATTTTGGAGCCTTTATTGAGTTATTAAAAGGCAAAGAAGGAATGGTACACATTTCAAAATTAGCCCATGAAAGAGTTGAAAAAGTTGAAGATGTATTAAAAGTTGGAGACTTAGTAGACGTTAAAGTAATTGAAGTTGATAAAATGGGAAGAGTAAATCTTTCAAGAAAAGCTTTATTGCCAAAGCCAGAAAAACAAAACAATAAAGAAACAGAGTAAAATATTAAGTTATATGGCATTTAAGTAAAACTAAAGCTGTATAACTTTTTTTATACAATTATATGTTGTTTTGTGATAAAATCTAAATATAAAAGAATTTGGAGGTACTTATGTCTATAAAATTTGAAAATGAGTTAGGTACTATTGTTTTAGATGCAGAAGTAATATCTACTATTGCTGGTTATTCAGCTTTAAAAAGCTATGGAATTGTAGGAATGGCATCTAAAAATAAAAAAGAAGGTATTTTTGAATTACTAAAATTAGATTATATATCTAAAGGTATAGTAGTTAGAATTGATGAAGAAGATGTTAGTATAGATTTAAATGTTATTTTAGAATATGGAATGCAAATAGAAGTTGTAGCTCAAAATATTGTAGATAATGTTAAATATAATATTAAAAAATTAACTGGACTAGATGTTGAAAATGTAAATGTTATAGTTCAAGGCGTAAGAATAGATTAATAATTGGAGGATATAAATTTGAACGAAATTGATTTAATACAATTAAAAAACTCCATTATTTCAGCATCTAATAGTTTAGCTATTAATAAGACAATTGTAAATAATTTAAATGTTTTTCCTGTTCCAGATGGTGATACAGGAACAAATATGAATATGACCATAAAATCTGCTTTGGATATAGCTAATAAATCAAATGCTGAAAGTATTAAGGAGTATTTAAATAACTTTAGTAAAGGATCACTATTAGGAGCTAGAGGTAATTCTGGTGTTATTTTATCACAGCTTATAAGAGGATTTGTAGAAGTTGTACCTGATAATATAGGAGTGTTAAATGTACAGGATTTAGTAAAATCCATAGTAAAATCTTCAGAGGTAGCTTATAATGCTGTAATGAAACCAACTGAAGGAACAATTTTGACTGTAGCTAAAGATATGGCTAAAGCTGCAAAAAAATTCCCGAAAAATAAAAGTAATATAATTGAATTCTTAGATTTTGTATATGAAGAAGGGGTTAAATCCCTAGATAGAACTCCTGAATTACTTCCGATTTTAAAGGAATCTGGAGTTGTAGATGCAGGTGGTAAGGGTCTTTTATGTTTATATGAAGGTATTATAAAATACCTAAAGGGTGATGAATCCTTATTAAATGAAGGTAATGTAGCTGCTACATTGAGTGATAAATTTGAAGAAAATGTTGAAGAAGCTCATGAACATTCCCATACAGAAATAAAATTTGGGTATTGTACTGAATTTATTATTCAAACTGAAGAAAATTCTGCTCAAAAAGCTGAAGTAGATTTAAAAGAGTTTTTAAATAAACTAGGAGATTCTTTATTAGTTATAGGCTCAGATGATATTGTTAAGGTTCATTTTCATACAAATAATCCAGGTAAAGCATTAGAAGAAGCTTTAAATTATGGAAGTTTATCAGATATTAAAATAGATAATATGAGATTACAACATAATGAACTGATGTTTTCAGAAGAAGAATATAAAAGTTCTCAGGAAAATGAAAGTAATAAAGAAGATTTTAATAAAAAAGTAGAATTTTATCAAAATGCCTTTATTTCTGTATCAGCAGGTGATGGATTTGATGAAATCTTTGAAAGTTTAGGAGTTGCTAAAGTTATATCTGGTGGACAAACTATGAATCCTTCTACTGAAGATATCTTGAAGGCTGTTGAAGATATTAATGGAGAAAATATATTTATACTACCAAATAATTCAAATATAATTTTAGCTGCTGAACAAGTAAAACTTTTATCTTCTAAAAATGTATACGTAATTCCTACAAAAAGTATGCCAGAAGGAATTAGTGCAATATTTAGTGGAATAAAT
This sequence comes from uncultured Peptoniphilaceae bacterium, assembly GCA_964461305.1. Lineage (GTDB taxonomy): Bacteria > Bacillota > Clostridia > Tissierellales > Peptoniphilaceae > Neofamilia. The sequence goes on along the minus strand of CAYWTV010000003.1, from coordinate 56,887 downwards.
GAAGAAAACCCTGAAGATGTTATAGAGAATTCCAAAGAAGCCATATCTAATATGAAAACTGGAGAAGTCACTTTTGCAGTAAGAGAAACTAAGTTTAATGGTGAAGATATTGACGAAGGTGATATTATTGGAATTAGTGGAAAAGATATTATTTCTAAAGGTGAAAATACTATTGATGTAACTTTAGATTTAATAGAAGAACTATATAGTGAAGATTTTGGACTTTTATCAATATATTATGGTGAAGATACAACAGAAGCAGATGGTGAAAAACTTAGAAGTCTTCTTGAAGAAAAATATGAAGACATGGATGTAGAGTTAACATATGGAGGACAACCTCTGTATTATTATATTATATCGATGGAATAATGAAAAAACTAAGAAAAATAAAATTGACATCATTAAAAGGAGTTGGACCTAAAAAGTTTCAACTCCTTCAAAATATTAATTTAGAAAATGTATATGACTTATTAACTTATTATCCTAGGGCATATGAAGACATGAGTACGTTAAATTGTATAAATGATTCCATTGGAGAAAAGGGATTATTTCATTTAGAAATTATCTCAGAACCTACTTTAAAAAACATTAGGAGAAATCTGAATATTTTGGAAGTAGAGGTAACAGATGGATATACTAGTGCAAATTTAGTGTTTTTTAATCAAAATTTTTATAAAAATTATTTTAAAAAGGGAAGTAAAGTATATATATATGGAAGTGTAAGTAAAAAAGGGATTTTTATTCAAATTAACAGTCCTCGTATATTAAGTAAACAAGAGATAGGCAAGTTCGAACCAATATATAATTTAACAAATGGAATTACTAACAATGAAATAAAAAGATTATTAAATTTGTCCTTTAGTTTATATAAAGATGAAATATTAGACTATATTCCAGAAAAAATAAAAACTAAATTCCAATTATTAGATTTAAAAAGTGCTTTAAAATCAATACACTTTCCAAAAACTATAAATGATATACAAAAGGCTAAAAACAGATTGGCATTTGATGAATTATTTAGACTACAATACTCCCTTGAGACTTCTTCTTATAGAGAAAAAGAATCCAGTTCACCAAGTATTAAATATCGTGAATTTTATGATGAATTAAAAGAATTTGATAAAGGCTTAAGCTTTGAACTTACTAATGCTCAAAAAAGAGTTTTTAATGAAATACTTAAAGATTTAAATAATACCAATGGTATGAATAGACTGGTTCAAGGGGATGTAGGGTCTGGAAAGACTGTAGTTGCGTCTCTTTGTTTATATCTATCATTCTTAAATGGATATCAATCGGCCCTTATGGCTCCTACTGAAATTCTAGCAAAGCAACACTATAAAACAATTTCTAGTTTTTTTAATAATATTGATATTAACATTAAACTTTTAACTGGAGATAATACTCCTAAAGAAAAAGAAGTTATTTACGATGAATTAAAATCAGGTGAAATAAATATTATAATTGGAACACATGCATTAATTCAAGATAAAGTACAGTTTAAAAATTTAGCTCTAACAATTATTGATGAACAACATAGATTTGGTGTTTCTCAAAGAAAAACTTTATATGAAAAAGGAAATCACCCACACAATTTATCCATGACAGCTACACCAATTCCTAGGACTTTAGCTCTAATTATATATGGAGATATGGATATCTCTATTATAGATGAGTTACCGCCAGGAAGACAAAAAATAGATACTTTTGTAGTTGATGATTCTTATATGGATAGAATTGATGAGTTTATTATAAAACAAATAAAGGAAGGCAGACAAATTTTTGTCGTATGTCCTTTAATAGAAGAAAATGAAATGCCATTAAAATCATTAGAAGAGATATATGGTCATTATTCTAGTGATAAATTCCTAAATAAACACATTAATGCAAAATATATTCATGGTAAAATGAAAAATGAAGAAAAAAATTCTATAATGACAGATTTTCTAAATAATAAAATTCAAATATTAGTTTCTACTACTGTTATAGAAGTGGGAATAAATGTACCTAATGCAAATACAATGGTGATTTATGATGCAGATCGTTTTGGACTTTCTCAGCTGCATCAGCTAAGGGGAAGAGTAGGAAGAGGTAGTGAAAAATCTTACTGTATATTATTTAATAACAATAAATCAGAATTATCTTATAGAAGAATGAAAATTATGAAACAATCCTCAGATGGTTTTTATATTGCTGAAAAAGACCTAGATTTAAGAGGCGAAGGTGAATTAATGGGAACAAGACAACATGGTATACCAGATCTTAAAATAGTAAATCTTAAAAGTGATATAAAAATTATAGAATTAGTAAAATCTAATTATAGTGATATAATAGAAGATATTAAAGAAAATAGTGATTTGTACAAAGAATTTTTAACTTATTTTAATTAACCTGAATAATTGACCTATTCTTAAATATAGCTTGAGAATATTTGTTCCTTATGCTAATATTTTATTTAAGGAGTAATATGAGAATAATAACTGGGAAAAGAAAAGGATCGAAGCTTGTGGGTCCTTTAGGAGAAAATACTAGACCTACTGAATCTAGAATAAAAGAATCTATATTTAACATTTTAGGCAATGTAAATGATTCATATGTTTTAGATTTGTTTTCAGGATCTGGTTCAATAGGTTTAGAGTTTCTAAGCAGAGGATCTAAAGAAGTATATTTAGTAGACAAAAATAAAAATGCAATTAAGGCTATTAATACCAATGTAAAAAAACTAAATCTGCCTGGTGCCCATGTAATTCAAAGTTCTTATTTAGATGCATTATCTGACATATCAAAAAAGAATGTAGAATTCGATTTCATTTATGTAGACCCTCCTTATGATGCTGTTGATATTTATGATAAAACCTTGGAATATTTAAATAAATACGATAATTTTTTTAATAGTTTAATTATTGTAGAGACTAAAAAAGATATTAATATTAATAATCTGAAACTTTTTAATATAATAGATATGAGACAGTACAGAGATACAATTGTATATTTTTTAAGGAGGCAATAACTTGAAAGTAATATATCCAGGAAGTTTTGATCCTGTGACAAATGGGCATATTGATATAATAAAAAGAGCTTCTGTTAATTTTGATGAAATTGTGGTTGCAATTTTAGATAATAAATCTAAAAGTCCACTATTCACTTTAGAAGAAAGAATATCTATGCTAAAAGATGCAACTTCTGAATTTGAAAATGTAACGATCGATAGCTTTTCAGGTTTGTTAGTTGATTATGTAGAAGCCATGGATACTAACACCGTTTTAAGAGGATTAAGAGCAATATCTGATTATGAAAGCGAAATGAGAAATGCATTGGCAAATAAAAGTTTAAATAATAATGTAGAAACTTTATTTATGGTTTCAAAAGCAGAATACACTTTTTTAAGTTCGAGTGTAGTTAAAGAAATTGCTGGTTTTAATGGGGACGTATCGAACATGGTTCCTGAAAGTGTCAGTGTTAAATTAAAAAACAAATTTAGATAAATGGAGGCCAAAAATGGACATATTAAAGACTATTGACGAATTAGAAGAAATTATAGAAACTGCAGGATCTATTCCATTAACTGGAAAAATTGCTGTTGACAAACACGAACTGCTAGAATTAATTCAAAACCTAAGATTAGAATTACCTAATGAAATTAAAGAGGCTACTTGGGTAAAAGACGAAAGAGAAAAAATAATTTCTGAAGCAGAAGCTGAAGCTCATCAAAAACTTACCGAAGCTGAAGAAAAATCAAAAACTATGTTAGATGAAAATTATATAATGCAACTAGCATACGAAAAAGCTGAGAAAGTTGTCAACGAAGCTAATGATGAATCAAGCCATATAAGACAAGGTGCTAGGGATTATGCTGATGAAGTTTTACAAAATACCCAAGAAAATTTATCTGAAGTTATAAGAATTATTAATAACAATAGACAACAACTTAAAAATTAAGCTAGTATAAGCATATCGGAAATGATATGCTTTTATAATGGAAATATAAGACAAAATATTAAATATTTGTTATAATTAAAGTTAGTTTAAAAATTTAGGAGAGATTAAATGAAATTAGGAATAGTAGGACTACCAAATGTCGGTAAAAGCACGTTATTTAATGCTATAACACATTCTCAAGTAGAGGCAAAGAACTATCCCTTTGCAACTATTGAGCCTAATATCGGTGTTGTAAGCGTTCCTGATGATAGATTAGAAGTACTAACACTTATGCATAACTCTAAAGATACAATTCCAGCTACAATCGAATTTTATGATATTGCTGGTCTAGTTAAAGGAGCAAGCGAAGGAGAAGGATTAGGAAATCAATTTTTATCAAATATAAGGGAAGTTGATGCTATAGTTCATGTTGTAAGGTGCTTTGAAGATGAGAATATTATTCATGTAGATGGCTCAATAGATCCAGTTCGCGATATAGAAACTATAAATATGGAACTAATATTTTCAGATTTGGAATTATTAGAAAAAAGAAAACAAAAACTTGTTAAATCCATTAAAGGTGACAAAGGATTAAAACCCGAATTAGATTTATGCGAAAAATTAATTAACAATTTAGAAAAAAATATATCCATAAAGAATCTAGATTTAACTGAAGAAGAAAATAAAATTTTAAGAGGATATAATTTACTATCTCACAAGAAAGTTATTTATGCAGCAAATGTATCTGAAGATGATATAAACAATGATGATAATGAATTGGTAGAAAAAGTTAAAGAAATAGCTAGCAAAGAAGAATCTAATGTTGTTAGAATCTCAGCAGAAATAGAATCACAAATTGCTCAATTAGATAAAGAAGATAGTCAAATGTTCTTAGAAGAAATGGGAATGAATGAATCTGGATTAGATAAATTAATTAAGTCGAGTTACTCTTTATTAGGTTTAATTAGTTATTTAACAGCAGGTCCAATGGAATCTAGAGCTTGGACAATAAAAAAAGGAACTTCTGCTCAAAAAGCGGCAGGGGAAATCCATTCTGATATTGAAAGAGGCTTTATTAGAGCTGAAATTATTAATTTTGAAGAACTAAAAAATTTATCAGGAATGGTTGAAGCAAAAGAAAAAGGATTAGTTAGATCTGAAGGAAAAGACTATATTATGCAAGATGGGGATGTAGTATTATTTAGATTTAATGTGTAAAATTTATTTGACAAAGTCATATAATCTTGCTATAATAATATCTGTTACTCAGATATGGTGGATATAGCCGAGTTGGTTAAGGCGCCAGATTGTGGCTCTGGAGACCGTGGGTTCGAATCCCACTATTCACCCCATAAATGCGGGAATGGCGGAATTGGCAGACGCGCTAGACTTAGGATCTAGTGTCATTGACGTGGGGGTTCAAGTCCTCTTTCCCGCACCATTAAAAACCTTTTATTAGGTTTTTTTTTGCTTATTTTTGTTTATTAAACTCTGAAATTGGACATAAAATAAAAGAGTATATTTTTATGTCTAACAAGGAGGAAAACAGTATGAAAAAACCAGATTTAAAAGATCCTAGAAAATTATATAAAACATCAGAATTTAAAGATCAGGAACAGGGTACTCCTGCATTACAAGATGATATGCTACCAGAACCTGATTGTGGTGAAGAATCCTATAAAGGAAATTCTAAATTAAAATATAGAAATGCTTTAATTACTGGTGGGGATTCGGGAATTGGTAGAGCAGCTGCTATAGCTTATGCTAGAGAAGGTGCTAATGTGGCTATTCAATTTTATCCAGGAGAAGAAAAAGATGCAAATGAAGTAAAAGAATTCATAGAAAAAGAAGATGTTAAATGTCTTTTGCTTCCTTATGATTTAAGGGAAGAAAATGCAGCTACTGAAATAGTTGAAAAGACAGTAAGTGAATTTGGACAACTAGATATTCTTGTATTAAACGCCGCACAACAAATTGCAACTGATTCACTTGAAGATCTCTCATTAAAACAAATAGAAGATACTTTTAAAGTTAATATAATTAGTATGTTTGAATCTGTAAAAGCTGCAGAAAAGCACTTACAGCCAGGTAGTACAATAATAACAACAACTTCTGTTCAAGCTACTAATCCAAGTCCACCATTAATGGACTATGCAGCTACTAAAGCAGCAATAACTAACTTTACTATATGTTTAGCTCAATATTTTGCTAAAAAAGGAGTAAGAGTTAATAGTGTGGCGCCTGGTCCAATATGGACACCACTACAATTAGATGATGGACAACCTGATGGTTCTATACCAGATTTTGGTCAAGATTCTTTATTGGAACGAGCCGGTCAACCAGCGGAATTAGCACATGTGTATGTATATTTAGCATCTAACGATTCTAGTTATGTAACTTCTCAAATTTACGGTGTAACTGGCGGACAACCTTTATAAAAATAAATAATATTAAAATACCCATTTTTATGGGTATTTTTTATTTTATTGACACTTTGAAACCTATATTTTATACTTGATATATAGAATTTAAGCACCTATAGCTCAGCTGGATAGAGTAGCTGGCTTCGAACCAGTTGGTCGGGGGTTCGAATCCCTCTAGGTGTGCCATTGTTAATAAAATATTTGTATTAAAATTACATATATAAAGGAGAAAACATGAATATAATAGAATTTAATAATGTTACTAAAAATATATATAATTTTAGTCTAAAGCCTATTAATATAGTTCTGCGAAAAGGGGAAATACTAGGAATTGTAGGAAGAAGCGGCTCAGGAAAAACTACTTTAGCAAAGCTTATAACAAATTTTTATAAACCTAAAACTGGCAGTATAAGTGTTTTTGGACTTAATTCAGTTCAAGACTCTAAAGCCATTAAATACAATTTAAGTGTAATCCCTCAATCCAACTGGTTTAATGATTCAATGAGACCTATTAGTTTTTTACGAAACACTTTAAGATCTAGAAATAGTAAAAATTATGATGAGATAAATTATTTATTAGATTATTTTGACGTAAAGTTAACTCGAAAAATTGGAGATATGACACCAACTGATAAAAGAAAATTATCTATTATTAATGGATTAATTTCAAATTCTGATTTAATTGTAGTTGATGAACCAGAAACTATCATTGATATTAAGACTAGGCTAAAGCTATATGATATATTAGAAGAAAAAAATAGAGCTGGAGCATCTGTACTAATACTATGTTCAAATCTAAAAGAGGCTCAAAGTATTTGTGACAATATTTATTATCTTCATAATGGCGAAGTTATTGAAGAAGAAGATCAAAGTAATAAATTATCAAATGATAAACTATTAAAGTTTTATGATAACAATGTAAATAGAGACGTCTTTGATAAAATAGGAGCAAAATTAGTTAAAAGTGGAAATGAAACAGTCTATTATTATAATGGGCCATTAGATATATTGTCTGAAGCAATTTACAAAACAGGACTTATAGACTACACTGTTGAAGATTCGACTTTGTCAGAAAAACTTACTATTCTTGAAAAGGAAATAGCATTAAGAAGAGATGGAATAGTTGAAGACCCTCCACAAGTTAAGCCAATAAAGCCAGAAGTGATTATTGAAAATAAATCTAGAAATACTACTAAGGGCGAATATACAAGTGATACTATAGTTCAAAAAAGGGAAGATATTGATTCTGCCTTACAAAACAGTAATCAAAAAGATAACTCCAATATAGAAAAGGAAAATAAAGTTGAAACAATATCTGAAAATGTTAGAGTTATTGAAGTAACAGAGGAGGAAAGTAAAGATGATATTAACTAATGAATATAAATCTAATATTGGTAGACAAATTACTTGGTTTATATTTATTTTAATTATGATAACTATGTTAATTCTTGCTTATCCAATTATTAATGATCCGAGTGTACAACCAATAGTTGAAAATAATTTGGAAAACATTCCTGAAATGATAAAAAATTCAATTTTTCCTTTTGGAGTTGAAGCCTTTGGTAATTTAGAGTTGTATTACGATTCTTTATTAATATTTGTTACTATTATGATTTGCATATATTCTTTGAATATAGGATTAAATTCTGTTGCTAAAGAACAGGGATTTGGAACAATTGAATATTTATATATAAATCCTATTTCTAGAAATGATATTTTATTTAATAAATATATTGCGAATTTAATAAGTATATTTGTACTTGTTGTTCTTATTTTTTTAAGTTCTGGATATGTTTTTTCTTATGTAAGTGAAGTCGATTTTATTGAAGTCTTGAGAAATAATTTCATTAAATTTTTAATCATATTTAGTGAAGGAATTTTGATGCTTTCTCTAGGAACTATGATATCAACTTTCTCAAAAAGAACAGCTGGATTAAGTTTAATATCTACATTAATGATATTCGGTTTACTAGTATTAAATATATTAATCAGTTTAGAATTTATAAATGTAGGTCCTATTAAAACCTTAATTCCTTTTAGAACATTACAAGAATTAGATCTTTCTAATATTGTAAATACAGTATTGATTATATTAATTAGTAAGATATTAATAAGTGCCTTACTAATGATTCTAGGAATGATAACTTATAATAATAAAGATTTAATAATATAGACAATATACAAAATCCCCCTTTTTTGGGGGATTTGTTAAGTTAAATCTCTATATAGGCCAACTACATGACCAAGTATTTCCACGTTATTTGAATAAATAGGACTCATCGTATCATTTTCAGGTTGTAGTCTATATCTGTCTTTTTCTTTATAGAAAGTTTTAATAGTTGCTGAATCATCTATAAGAGCAAGGACAATATCCCCATTTTTTGCATTATTTCTTCTTTCAATTAGAACATAATCTCCATCTAAGATTCCAACATTAATCATACTTTCTCCAGATACTCTTAACATAAACAAATCCTTGTTTTCTGCAATATTTGAAGAAATAGGGAAGGTGTCTTCAATATTTTCAGAAGCAAATATGGGCAATCCTGCAGAAACACGACCTATAATTGGCACATCCACAGTTGCTTTTTTAGTTAATAACAAATCATCATCTTGTCCTTTTATAACTATAGATCTATTCTTCATAGCAGATCTAATTATATAATCTTTAGCTTCTAATCTCTCCAAATACCCATGAACAGAAGAAGGACTTTTTAATCCAACCCCACTACCAATTTCTCGAACAGTAGGAGGATAACCTTGTTCTTCAATTTTCTTTTTTATATAAAAAAGTATTTCAGTTTCTTTTTGAGTTAAATCATCATACATTTTAATCACCTGTCTTTAAATTAATTTTAACATATAATTTCAGATATAACAAACATAAGTTCATTTTTTTATAAAAACTATTGACAACGAACGTAGGTTCAGTTATTATATGTTTAAGAACAAATGTTTTGAACGTATGTTAGGAGAGAAGATATGAAAAATAAATATAAATTTAGAATTTTAATTTTAGTAATCTCATTAGTTATATTAAATTTAGGTTTAAATATCGTAAGTGAAAATGAAATTTATGTTATTACAGAAAATAATTACATTTCTGAAAATGAATACAAGTACGTAACAGCTCAACCTGGAGATACAATATGGTCTTTAGTTATGGACAATATTGATTATGTTGATAAATCTTCATATAGAGATTTCAATGAAGTAATATATAAAACTATAGAGATAAATGGTGGATCAGAAATATATATCGGCCAAAGTATTATCATTCCAAAAGACATATAAAGACAAAATACCCTCAAAATTAATGAGGGTATTTTTTAATTAAAAGATTATTTTTTATAATATAATAATAATTAATAAGACTTATTTGTTTAATTTCAAGTCTTTAATTGGATTTAATTCTACTGCTTCTTGAATTTGTTTTTCTGAAACATGTGTATAGATTTGTGTGGTAGATACATTTTCGTGACCTAAAATCATCTGTAAAGTTCTAATGTCCACATTACCATATTGATATAAAAGGGTAGCAGCCGTATGCCTTAAGCTGTGAGGGGAGTATTTACCACCTAAACCACAAGATTTTAAATACTTATTCAGCATGTATTGTATACCTCTATTACCAAAATTATTACTACCACTCTTATTTAAAAATAGATAATCTAAATCCGAATCTGGTCTAATTTCTAAATAGTTATTTATAGCATCTATAACAGTTTCATTTAAATAGACAATTCGTTCTTTATTTCCTTTACCAATTATCCTTATAGATTTATTATCTTCCAAATGGTTTATTTTTATATTAACAAGCTCACTTAGACGAAGACCAGTATTTAAAAACAGTATAACTATACAATAATCTCTGTTTTTATAATATGAATCTTCGTTATTTAGAATTGACTCTAATAGTTTTTTAACTTCTTCCAATTCTAAATAATGAGGAAGTCTTTTTGGTATTTTTGGTACATCTATTAGATCTAAAGGATTACTATCGACTATAGCTACAATTTTATATAAAAAATTAAAAAAACTCTTTAATGAAGAAGTCTTTCTGTATCTAGTAGATGCAGAGTTGTTTAAATATTTATCAGTATAACTAATATAAGATATTATATCTCTAACATTTATTTCTTTTATAACTGATTCATTTATATCATTTATAGCTACATCTGATAAGTCATCAATAGATTTATCTGTTAGATTTTTTCTAAACTTAATAAATTGAAGAAAATTATTAATATCATTTTCATAAGATTTAATCGTGTTTGAAGAATTTTCTTTTATAGATTCTAAATAGTCGACCCAGTCGTTAACTACAAGGTTTCTCATATATAGTTTTTTCCTTTCTCGATGTCGTATAATTATTATTATACGACATAGTATCTGGAATTTCAAATTTATATTTCAATGTACCTTTTCTCTATCATCTTATTTAGAGAGATATAAATACCTAGTTTTATCTGGTCTAAATTAAGGCCACCTTGAAAATAAACATAATATGGTTCTCTAAGAGGTCCATCTGCACTCATTTCTATTGAAGATCCATCAACAAATCCTCCAGCAGCCATTATTATGTCATTATTGTATCCTGGCATTGGACTTGGAGTTGGAGTTACGTGAGAATCTACTGCAGATGCTTCTTGAATAGATTCACAAAAGATTTTAACTAGATTTGGGTCATTGAACTCTATACCTTGTACAATATCGGAGCGCTTCTGAGTAATTTTGGGAACTATTTTATATCCAAGGGAACTAAAAACTTTTCCTACAAGTAATGCTCCTTTTAAAGCTTGACTTACTACTAAGGGAGCCATATAAAGGCCTTGTAGTGTCAATCTTGTAGTCCCAAAGGATAAACCTACCTCTTTTTCTAAACCTGGCGCTGTGAGCCTTCTAGAGACAATTTGTACTAATCCTTTTTTGCCACTAACGTACCCTCCAGAAATTGCTATTCCCCCACCAATATTTTTAATTAATGAGCCTGCTATTATATCTGCGCCTACTTCTGTGGGTTCTTTAATATCTGTAAACTCTCCGTAACAATTATCTACAAAAATTATTATATTTGGATATTTTGATTTAATAAGTTTAATAGCTCTTTCCATTTCGTCAATTGTAAGAGCAAATCTATCGCTATATCCTGTTGACCTTTGAATAGCTAGCATTTTTGTTTTTAAACTTATTGAACTTAAAACAGTTTCAACATCAATTTTATTATTTTTAAGTTTAATTTCTTTATACAAAATTCCATTATCTATTAGTGAGCCCGTATTATCCTCACTATCAGCTCCAATGACTTTAACTAATGTGTCATAAGGCGTTCCAGAAATTTCTATTAATTCATCACCTGATTTTAATAAACCACTTAATACTAAATTAATCGCATGTGTACCTGAAGCAATTGAGGGTCTAACTAAAGAGTCCTCTGTTTTAAATATTTGAGAATAAATATCTTCCGTTTTGTCTCTTCCATAATCTCCATAGCCATATCCAGTTGTCCAATAAAAATCAGTGGCACTTAACCTATTATCTTTAAGTGCCTTTAGCACTTTAAATTGATTATATGTTTTTATCTCATCAATTTCTTCAAAGTAATTTGTTAATTCTTTTTCATTGTTTTTTACAAACTCTACAATATCATTATTAATATTGTAATGCTCATGTAAAATCTCATTTATTTTATTCATTATTTTCTAAAAACTCCTTTACGATGTTTTCAATATGAAATTTATAGGTAATTTCAGATGAGAAATCATATTTATTTAGCCAAATACCTTCCTCTACCCTTTTTAGCCATGTAATTTGTCTTTTGGCATAATTTCTAGTGTGTTGTTTTATTTTTTCTTTTACCTCTTCAATTTTATAATTATTAGAATAATAATCTTTAAATTCTTTGTATCCTATAGCTTTAAAGGATTTTAGATCAAATGTGTATCCACGATTTATTAGATTGTCTACTTCTTCTTTCAAACCTTCGTCAAACATCATATCTACTCTTTGATTTATTTTTTCGTACAATTTATTTCTTTCATCATTTATTATTATATATAAATAATTGAATTTAGTTTTAGGGCTTCTAAATTTTTTTAGTAGTTCTGATGGCTTTTGAGATGTGGTAATGTACATTTCGTATGCCCTTATTACTCTGTGGGGGTTACTAGGATTAACATATTGAGATATGTCTTTATCAACACTTTCTAGCTTTTTATAAAGATTATCTAAGCCATTTTCATTAATTTCTTTTTCCAGTTTATTTCTAAGCTCATAGTTAGGCTTTCCTCCAGAAAAATCTAAATCGTGTATAATAGAGTGTATATATAACCCCGTACCTCCTACTAATATAGGAGTTTTATTTCTATTTAAAACTTCACTAATTATTTCTAAAGTTCTTTCTTTAAATAAAGAAGTATTGTAATCTTGATCAGGTTCTATAATATCTAAGTTATGATGAATGACTCCATCCATTTCATTTTCAGTAATTTTAGCAGTTCCTATATCCATATATTTATATATTTGAAATGAGTCACAAGATATTATTTCTCCATTAAATTTTTTTGCAATATCTATGGAATATTTTGTTTTTCCAACTCCAGTTGGACCTGCAACTATTATAATTTTATCCTTCATTTTGAATTCTAAAAAACTCCTTGTCTAATTGATTTTTAGTTATTTTTACTAGAGTGGGTCTTCCGTGAGGACAAGTAAATGGCATATTACATTTATCTAACATTTCTATTAGTTTAACTACATCTAGTTTAGATACATTATCGCCTGTTTTTATAGAAGCACTACAAGCCTTTTTCATTATAGTATAAGGATCTATATCGTATATAGAATGTTCAAGCTTATTGGAGCTATCAATAATATCTCTAATAAGCCTTTCAGGATCTATATTTTCAATATAGGCTGGTATGGATCTAATAATTATAGAATTATCCCCAAATTCTTCTATTTCAATTCCAACTGAGTTTAGCTTATCTTTAATTGAAATTACTAAATCAAATTCATTATTCGTAAGTTCTACTAAAAAACCACTTATTAAATTCTGAGTCGGTATATTGTTTTTTTCATAATCCTTAATTAGTTTTTCATAATTAATTCTCTCATGGGCTGCATGGTGATCTAATATATATAAAGATTTTTCAACATTATCTTCTAATAAGATATATTGTAAAAACAAGTTTCCAATATGCCTATAACCATTTACTAATATTTTTCTTTCTGATTTTTCTTTTTCAAAAAATATATCTTCAAAATCATTTTCAACTAACACATTTTCTGATGGAGTAACAACTTGCGAATTATCTTCTCTTTTATCATCTGTATAAATTTCATTAACTTCATCATTAACAAAATTATTTTCATAGGAAAGATCTTTGAATTTTATTATATTGTCTGAATTTGATATAAAATTATCTGAATCATTAGTGTAATATTTATTAAAGATATTTTTAGAGTCTTTATTTTTAGTTTGAACTTCAAATATTTTTAAATTCTTAAATAATTTGTTATGAACTTCCCTTGAAAGTGTATTAATTATTTCTTCTATATTTAAAAATTTAATTGCATCTTTTTTCGGATGTATATTGACATCTATTAATTCACTGTCAATATTTATATATAATAAGAATACCGGATATCTATTTAATGGAATTATAGAATTATATTGTTTTTCTATTCCACGGGAGATACCATTATCTGTAATTGATCTATTGTTTACAAATATAAACTGATTATTTCTATTTGATTTATATAGATTATTATTTGATATAAATCCTTTAACTGAAAAACTTTCTTCATTACAACTAAACTCAAGAAGATTTTCAGCGACATTTTTCCCTAAAACCGAGTAAATATTATTAATCTGTTCAGCATTTCTATTAGTCTTTAATACTAACTTGTCGTCTTTTATATATTCAAATGAAATGTCAGTATGAGATAAAGATAATCTAGTGATAATATCGTTTGTTTTATTTACTTCATAGTTTTTAGATTCTAGATACTTTTTTCTAACTGGTATATTATCAAAAAGATCTTTACATATAATTGTAGTGCCATTATTTGTTACGATATCTTCCATAGATATAATATCTCCATTGTGATTAATTTTCACTAATGTACCTACAGAATCTTCTTTAGTTTTAGTAATAACAACTACATTTGAAACATTAGCAATACTAGATAATGCTTCCCCTCTAAAACCTAAAGTTAAAGCTTCATCTAGATCCTTAATATTTGAAATTTTTGAAGTCGTATGCCTTTTAAAAGCTAATTTTAAATCTTCCCTTTTAAAACCTATTCCATCGTCTCTAACTTTTATATAATCTTTGCCGTTATTTCCTATTTCAATATTTATTGTTTCACTATTAGCATCGATAGAGTTTTCTACAAGTTCTTTAATAATAGAGGAAGGATTTTCTATAATCTCTCCTGCTGCAATTTTTATAATTGTTTCTTCTGATAGTAAATTAATCCGTTTTATCATCTAAGTTCCTTATTAATTCCTTTAAATCCCTAATTTTAAGCATAGAGTCAATTGGAGTCATTGAATTAAGATCTATATCTAAAATTTCATCACTTAATTTTTCGTATTCATCAACTTTAGAATTTACTGACGTATTATTTGTATTTTCTCCAATTAAAAACTCAATCTGTCTATAATCTTTTGAATTATTTTCATATTCATCTAAATATGTTTTTGCTTTCCTTACTATACTTTCTTTTATCCCTGCTAATGTGGCAACGTGAATCCCATAAGATTTATCTGAACTACCTTCTATTACTTTCCTAAGAAAACTTATTTCCCCATTTTTTTCTTTTACATCAACTGTATTATTAATTATTTTATTATATTTAAATTGAAGAGATGTAAGTTCATGAAAGTGAGTTGCAAATATAGTTTTAGCATCTATATTCTCTACTATATACTCTATAAGAGCTTTGGCCAATGCAAGACCATCGTAGGTACTTGTACCTCTCCCCACCTCATCTAGAATAATTAAACTATCTTTAGTAGCATGTTCTATTATATCGGCCATTTCTTTCATCTCTACCATAAAAGTAGAATCACCTAAATATAAATTGTCGTGGGCGCCTATTCTTGTAAAAATACGATCAAAAATTGGCAATTTAGCCTCATCTGCTGGAACAAAACAACCTATTTGAAACATTAAAGATATTAATGCAATTTGACGCATATAAGTTGACTTACCTGCCATATTTGGTCCTGTTAATACAATAAAATTCTTTTCATCGTCAATAAAAGTGTTATTATCAATAAAAATATCAGTGCTAACTTCTACAATAGGGTGTCTACCTTTAGAAATATATAAATTATTATCTTTAGAGATACTTGGTCTTACATAGTTATTTTTATAAGATATGTGGGCAAAATTAGAATATACGTCTATTTCACCAATAGTATCTGCAATTCCAGAAATTAAGTCATATTTTTGCAAAATAGAATTTTTAATTTCTTCGTAAATTTCAAATTCTAAAGAATCAATTTTTGACTTTGAGTTTAAAATTGTCATCTCTGTAGATTTTAACTTTTCCGTAAAATATCTTTCTGATCCTACAAGAGTTTGCTTTCTTATAAAATAATCTGGAACCTTACTTAAGTGTGAATTAGAAACTTCAACAAAATACCCTAAAATTTTATTATACTTAATTCTCAATTTAGATATATTCGTCTCTTGCTTTAATTCATTTTCATAGTCTAATATCCAAGATTTTCCATTAATTGAATTACCTTTTAAATCATCTAAGTCTGAGTTAAATCCATCTTTAATTACCCCACCTTCTTTAGGTGAAAGTGGAGTCTCTTCTTCTATACTGTTATTTAAAATATCTGTTATTTCTATTAATTTATCAAAATCTTCTAAATTGTCGATATTAATTTTGTTTTTTAAAAGAATGTTTTTGATTTTAGGTAATTCTATAAATGATTTTTTCAATTGTAATAAATCTCTAGGACTATTACTAGTTCCAGAAAGTCTGACCATGATTCTTTCTATATCATATATATTAGATAACAAAGATCTAATTTCGTCTAAATCGATTAAATGTTCGATAAATGTTTCAACAAAATTTAAACGACTTTCAATTTGACTTTCATTTTTAAGTGGATGTTCTAAAAAATATCTTAACTTTCTATATCCCATTGAAGTCTTTGTTTTATCTAGTAGATGAATTAATGTGCCTTCAACCTTTTTTTCATTTTCTGAAAATATATCCAAACTATATAGAGTATGCTTATCTAAAGTCATATACTTATCTAAATCAATATGTGTAATTTTCCTTAGATGTTCTATAAATCCAAATTGAGTATCAACTAAATATGAATATAGTTGAAGCAAAGAATTATAAATAATATGATTATTCAAAATATTATCTTTTATATTTTCTTTTATATCAATTTTATTTAAAAAATTTCTAAATTCTTCTTTATGATAATCTTTTTCCTGAAAGTTAACTAAAATATTTTTTCTATCTACAATATCTTTAATATTTAAACTTTTATCACTTAATATTAATTCCTTTATTTCAAGAATTGAGAGTTGGTTTCTTAAAACTGAATTACTGTCATTAAAATCTTCTTTGACAAAGGTAAAATAAACACTACCTGTGCTAAAATCAACATAAGATAAAGAAAATTTATTTCCTTCAGTATAAATAGACCCTAAAAAGTTTGAAGATCCATCATCTTCAGATATAGCTAAATTAGTTCCTGGAGTGATTACTCTAGTGACACCTCTTTTTACTAATCCTTTAGCTTTTTTAGGGTCTTCAAGCTGTTCGCATATAGCTACCTTGTAGCCTTTATTTATTAATCTATTAATATAATTGTCTGCAGCATGATAAGGCACCCCGCACATGGGTACCTTTTCACCTATTCCAGCATCTCTACCGGTTAGTACAATATCTAATTCTTTTGAAGCTAAAACTCCGTCATCGAAAAACATTTCATAAAAATCGCCCATTCTAAACATTAAAATTGAATCGGGGAATTCCTTTTTAGTGTCTAGATATTGCTTCATCATAGGTGTCAATTTTTCATAATCTATATTTTTCATTTTAATTTTCCATTTAAACTAAATGTTCCAACATCTGTAATTTCTACATCTATAATTTGTCCTATTAAGTCTTCGGATCCTTTAAAATTAACTGTTTTAAAAGTTTCAGTTCTTCCTGTCAGAAATTCTTCATTGCTCTTTGATTTTTCATCAACTAATACTTTTACTATTTTATTTAAATATTTTTGATTTTTAGATAATGCTATCTCATTAACTACTTCAGTTAATCTATTAAATCTATCCATTTTAACTTGATGAGAAATCTGATCTTCTCTATTAGCTGATTTTGTTCCTTCCCTTGGAGAATATAAGAAAGTGAATATAGAATCATATTTAACTTCTTTTACTAATTCTAAAGTATCTTGAAAGTCTTCTTCAGTTTCTCCTGGAAATCCAACTATTATGTCAGTCGTTAATGCAATATCTTCATTAATATTTTTAACCTTATTAATTTTAGCTAAATAATCTTCTCGAGTGTATTTTCTATTCATTTCCTTTAACACTTTATTGCTTCCCGATTGAACTGGTAAATGAAGATGATTTGATAGTTTATCTAGTTTACCATATAGATTTATTAGCTCTTCAGAAATATCTTTAGGATGAGAAGTCATAAATCTAATTCTCTCTATCCCTTTAATATCATTTATTTCTATTAATAAATCAGATAGACTTTTTTCCTCTTCTAGATTTTTTCCATAAGAATTTACATTTTGTCCAAGTAAAGTAACTTCCTTAACTCCATCTTGAGCTAATGTATTTATTTCTTTAATGATTTCATTAAAGTCTCTACTTTGTTCTCTACCTCTTGTATATGGAACTATACAATATGAGCAAAAATTATTGCATCCATACATTATATTTACAAAAGATTTGTGTTTATACATTCTAGTATAGTTTAGTTCAGAGCTTTCAAAGTCATACTGATCACTAATATCTACTAAAGTATTTTTTTCATGGAAAGATTTGTATAATAATTCTGGAAGCATTGTATAATTAGAAGTTCCCATTAGAACATCTATATGCTTATTTTTCTTTATAAGAGTTTCAAATGCATCGTCAATTTTTGGTAAACAACCGGATACGACAATTTTAACATTTTTATTTTTTCTTTTAATATTCTTCAAACTTCCCAAAAATCCCATGGCTTTATTTTCTGCACTTCCTCTAATAGCACATGTATTTATTATAATAAAATCAGATTCATCTATATTGTCTGTTTTAATTAATCCAATATTATCTAAAATAAACTCAACTTGTTCAGAATCGTGCTCATTCATTTGGCAGCCATATGTTCTAATTGTATATTTATTATTATCTGTTATTTCCTTTTTAAATAGTTCAATAAATTGATTGTCTATCATAATACCTCTTTATCTAAAAAGGACTAGAATAATTTCTAGTCCTTTAATAATTTTTATTCTTGTGTTTTAAAATCTTCTTTATTTAAGATATCTGCAAAAGATGTTCCAAAACTAGAGTCTTCTTCTGGTTTCTCAGCTTTTTCCCTTTTCGGTTGAGCTGGTCTTTCAAATTTTTGTTGTTTAGCTGGTTTTTCTTTTGGAGTAGGTCTTTCAAAAACTCTCTCTTTTCTACTTTCTTGTTTTAGAGGTTCATCAGAACTTTCTGAATTTTCCATTCTTGCTTCTCTAGCTTTTTGTTTTTCAATTTCTTTAATAGAAAGACTGATTTTTTTATTTTCTTCATCTATTTCTGTAATAAGTACTTCAATTTCTTGTCCTAATTCTAACTTATCACTTGGTTTTTCAACATGTTCTCTTGCAATTTGAGAAACGTGTAATAACCCATCTACTCCACTGCCAAGTTTCACAAAGGCACCAAAATCTAGTAAGTTAACCACTTTTCCTGTAACAATATCGCCAACAGAATTTTCTTCAACGAATAATTCCCAAGGTTCTTTTGTTAATTGTTTTAATCCTAATGCAACTCTATCTTTTTCAGGATCTATTTCTAGGACCTTAACTCTAACAGTTTCATTAGGTTCTACTACATCTGAAGGGTGTTTAACTCTTTGCCATGATAATTGAGAAATGTGAATTAATCCATCAATTCCTCCGATATCTACAAATGCACCAAAATTAGTAAGTCTTTGAACTTGACCTTCGATTTCATCACCTACGTTTAAATTAGAATAAATTTCTTCTTTAACTGCATTTAGTTCTTCTTGTTCAACAACTTTTCTAGATAAAATAACTCTTCTTTTATCTTTATTAAAGTCAATTATTTTTGAAGCTAAAACTTCGTCTAAAAAAACAGATAAATCTTTTTTATATCCTATAGACGCTTGAGACGCTGGCATAAAAGCATTTATGCCTTCTACTTCACACTTAAGACCACCTTTAGTAACTTCAGTTACAAATGCATCAACAATTTCTTCATTGTTGAATTTTTCTTCGATAATATCCCAATTTTTAAGTCTTTGAATCCTTTTGTGTGATAATAAAACATTACCATCTCCGTCATCCATTTTCAGAACATATACTTCGATATCATCTCCTGCTTTAAACAAGTCAGATGGATTAACATTTGGATCATCAGATACTTCATCTTTGTTAATTATACCATCAGCTCTGTAATTTATATTTACAGTTATCTCTGACTCATTAACATAAAGTACTGTCCCTTTGAGAATATCACCTCTCTTGATTTTTGTGAAGGAGCTTTCTATAGCTTCCATCATTTCATTTTTGTTCATATCTTCCATCTTTTCAATAGCCTCCTTAATTATCCAATCAGGTGTTGAAGCACCTGCTGTAATACCAATATTATTATATAACAAAACTTCAGAAATATCTATTTCACTTATACTATTTATAAAAAAAACTTTCTCACTATACATTTTAGCATATTCATATAGCTTTGTGCAATTAGAACTTTTTTTATCACCAAGTACAATCACTACATCTACATTTTTTGCTAATTCTTTTACTGCATCAGCTCTATTTTTTGTAGCATCACATATCGTGTCATAATATTCAAAGTTCACTTCATTATCCTTAAGTATTTTTAAATACTCCATTGCAGTCTCTTTTTTTAGAGTAGTTTGGGAAACAATAAAGTTTTCTTTTCCATTAAATTTAATAAAATCTATTAAATTTAACAACTCTTCCCTATTTTCGACAATATATCCATTGTAATTAGAATAACTATTTATTCCTTTCACTTCTGGATGATCTTTTTTTCCAAAAATAATTAAATTATTCTCTTTATGTTTTTCACTTAATAAATGAACTTTTTTTACATAGGGACAGACTGTGTCTACTACAGTATATTCTTTTTGTAACTTTTCTTTTTTTTCCTTTGGAGTTCCGTGGGATCTAAGTACTAAAAAATCATTTTTATTAATAGACTGATCCAGTAATTTTAATCCTTTATTTTCTAATCTTGTTGTTTCTTCGGGATTGTGGATTACTTGTCCATCTACATATATTGATTCTTCTTTATCTAATAAATTTTCAACTTTTGATATAGCTCTATTTACTCCAAAACAAAATCCTAAATGTTCTGCTAAATGTATTTTAATAGTATCACCCATTATATATTATATTTAATACTTTCTTGGCTTGATTTTTATAGCCATTATGATTATCTTCTTTTAATTCCTTTTTATTCACTGTATAAACATCTTTTATATATATATTTACTGTTGAAAACAGCTTATAATTACTTTCTATTTTTACTGGGATAATTTTAGCATTTCCCATGTTTGCAATTAAAATCGGGCCTGATTTTGCATTTTCTGGATTGTATTGATCTACTCTAGTACCTTCAATGAATATTCCCAATGTATTGCCATTTTTTAATTTTTTTACAGATTTTTTTAAAGCTGATATATCATTTCCATCTCTATCAACTGGAAAAGCATTCAAACCTTTAAATATACTTCCTAAAATTTTATTATTAAATAATTCTCTTTTTGCCATAAAATGAATTTGTCTATCGTAAGCAATTGCTAAAAATATTGGATCTAATACATTTCCATGGTTTGAACAAATTATATATCTTTCATTTTCATCTTTAGGAAATTCTCCAATAATTTTTATTCTGAAAAATATTCTAAATATTATATTTATAAAAAATAAAACTATATTATAAAACAATTAATTATCCTCTTCGTTTATTATTTTTAAAATTAGATCTATAGTCTCAATAATATTTAGCTTTGAGGAGTCAACTTCAATTGCATCATCTGCCTTTATTAATGGAGAATGTTCTCTATTAATATCATCAAAGTCTCTTTTTTCTAAGGATTTTTTTACATCTTCAAATTTTACTTTGACATCTTTATAGGTTAATTCATCAAATCTTCTTTGAGCCCTCTCATCTAAATTAGCTGTTAGAAATATTTTATAATCTGCATCTTGCAAAATCACTGTTCCGACATCCCTGCCATCCATTACAATATCCCTATCTTGAGCTATTTCTTTTTGTTTAGCTACTAAATATTCCCTAACAATTTTTAACGATGAAATTTTAGAAGCTAAAAGACCAATTTCTTCATCTCTAATATCCTTTGACACATTTTTATTAAATAAATAAAAATTTCCATTTTTAACATCTATATCTATATTCTTAATAAAATTAATCAATTTATCATCATTATTAAAATCAGTAAAATTATTTTCTTTAAAATATAATGCTAAGGTTCGATACATAGCTCCAGTATCTAAATAATCTATATTTAACTTTTTTGAAATTTCTTTTGCTATTGTACTTTTTCCAGCTCCAGAAGGTCCATCTATAGCTATTTTCAATTTAATCACATCCTTTATATTATAACTTAAATTTTGATTAACATCAATCAAAATGAGGCGTTAACTCCTGCTAAATATCCTGTGGAAAACGCTATTTGTAAATTATATCCACCAGTTAAAGCACTGACATCCATAATTTCACCGCAGAAATATAAACCTTCGCACAATTTTGATTCCATAGTAGAAGGATTAATCTCTAAAGTATTTACCCCACCTTTAGTTATAACTGCATTTCTTATATCATCTAAACCTAAATAATTAAATTTATAATTAGTCATCATATTTATCAACTCTTCTCGTGTTTGTTTATTAATCTCATGTAACTTCATTTTAGGATTGATATTACTTGATAACAATAAATATTCTCCTAATCTTTGAGGAAAATAATTAGAAATAAAATTATCTAGTTGTTTTTTTGAGTTATTATTAAAATCTGATACTAATCTATTATCCAATTCATTTATTGGTATAGAAGGCTTAAAATTACAATAAAGTTCCACATCATTAGCATCGTAGTCAGTAAGGACATCTGATAATGTTAAAATTATTGGGCCAGAAATTCCCTTGTGGGTAAATAAAAAATCTCCAAATTCTTCATTAATTAATTTGTTTTTATAAATAATTTTAATCTTAGCATTTTTAACAGTTAAACCAATAACTCTTTCTAAGTTTTCATCTTTAAGTAATACTGGACAAAGAGAAGGTTTTATTTTTATTATATTGTGTCCTAAATTTTTAGCAAATTCATATCCATCTCCTGTGCTACCAGTACCTGGATAACTTACTCCCCCAGTAGCTATTATCACTTTTTCTGAATAATATACATCGTGATTAGATTTTATTGTAAATGTGTTGTCGTTTTTCTGAATAGATTGGATATTTGTGTTTAGTTTTATTTCAATATTTTTCAAAGATTTTTCTAAACCTTTAATAATATCACTTGATTTATCACTTTTAGGGAAAACTCTATTTCCCCTTTCTACTTTCAAGGCTATACCTTGAGTTTCAAAAAAATTCATTGTATCAAAATTAGAATGAGTGTAAATACTTGAATACATGAAATTAGAATTTGTAGTTATATTATTAAAAAGGTCTTCAGTATCACAACTATTAGTAACATTGCATCTACCTTTTCCTGTAATATATATCTTCTTTCCTAGTTTTTCATTTTTTTCAATTAACAAAATATCCTTATTGTTATTTATAGAAGCTGCATAAGCAGCCATCATTCCCGAAGCTCCGCCGCCAATAATAATAGTATTATATTTTTTCATATGTCTTATTTATATCCCAAAATTCTTCTAACTCTCTAAAAGATTCTTTTACATTCCTAGAAGTAATTGCACTTATAGCTAAAACTAATGTATTAATTAAAACTAAAGGAGATACTAAAGAATCGATAAAAGAATTCATACTCGATCTAGCTATTAAAGAAATATTAGAATATTCATAAACTGGAGATGTTTCTGAATCTGTTATACTGATTATCTTATATCCTTTATCATATACAAACTTTATATTTTGAATTGTCTTTTGTGAATATCTCGGATATGATATACAAATAAGAACATCTTCTTTATTCATATTAATTAAGTATTCATAAGGTTCTGTTAAAGTGCTTTCAATTAATATTACTTCAAAACCCATCATTCTTAAATAATGACCTAAATATTGAGATAAAACATTAGATGTTCTCAAACCAAATATAAAGATCCTTTTACTTTTATCTATTAATTTAGCAGCTTCAATTATTATTAATGGGTCTAAATTTGAAAATGTAGTATTTATGTCGTTAACATCACTATTTACTTGAGTGTGAATCAACTTATTTTCACTAAGTTCCCTTGAAACATCAAGTCTTTGTAATGTTGTTAAAGTATACTTTATAGAATCTAAAAGGGCTTTTTGAAATTCTTTATATCCTGAATATCCTAGTTTATATGTAAACCTTACGATAGTAGCCTCACTTACATTGCTTTCATCAGCTAATTCACTAATAGGCATCAAAATAGCTTTTTCGCTGTTATCCAAAATATAATCAGCTAATTTTCTATGCATTTTACTGAAAGTATCGTATTTATCATTAATTAAATACAAAATATTTTCCATACTATATCCTCTCTATAAGTATTATTTGTGGTGGGTTGTTTTTTTGATTTATAAATTTTATTTCTAATATATTATAACATTTTTGATCATAATTAGTTAAAATTTCAGATATATTATCTAATTCTATTTTACCACTTTCATGGCCTGGATAAAAAACAATAATCCCTACTCCACCTTCATTAGTAATGTATTTAATATTTTTTAAAAATTTCGAAACGGAATTATAATCAGTTGTAATAGATTTGTCTCCTCCTGGAAGATAACCTAAATTCAATATGAAAAAATCGATTGTTTCCTTTACATATTCTCTTACATTTTCATGACTGTCACAAATCAAATGATAATTCTTATTTCTTAAAGAAGCACTGTTTATCAATTTTTCAGACTTAAGAATTGCTTCTTTTTGAATATCAAAACTATACAAAGTTCCTTTATTACTTAGTTTAGATAATATTTTCAGTGAATCAAACCCATTACCTAATGTGCCATCAACACAAATAAAGTCTTCTTTAACATACATATTAATAATATATTCTACTATTTGATGAACATTGGAAAATTTACCTAATTTTTTCATTCTTAAGCCTATTTATATAATCCATTTCCTCTGGATAAAATTCCCTATAATCACCTATTTGTAAACCTCCTATTTCTATTTCACCAATTTTTATTCTTTTTAAAGAAATAATTGGATGGTTTACAATATCAAACATTTTTCGAATTTGTCTATTTCTGCCTTCTTTAATCTCAATTTCTAGTAAAGAACTATCTTCATAATTATTTAATATCTTAATTTTTGCTTTTTTAGTTTTTTTATTATCTATATATATCCCATTTCTCAATTTCTCCAAGGAATTTTTATCAGGTCTTCCATGTACTTTTGCTATATATGTTTTTGAAAGTTCATATTTAGGGTGAGTCATCATATTAGTAAATTCACCATCATTAGTTAATATAATTATTCCTGTAGTATCTATATCTAATCTTCCAACTGGATATAGCCTTAAATCAGTCTCAATTAAATCTACTACATTAGTTCTATTTTTTTCATCATTAGAAGTAGAAACAACTCCTATAGGTTTGTTAAGTAAATAATATTTAAATCTAACTTTTCTTTTAACAATCTTCCCATCAACTTTTACAATATCTTTATCTGAAACGTCTACAGCAGGGTCTTCTATTATTTCCCCGTTTACTTTGACCCTTCTTTCACTAATTATTTCTTCTGATTTTCTTCTTGAAGCTACTCCAGAATGAGCTAAATATTTTTGTAATCTCAAATTTCTATCCCTTCTATATCTATTTCAGGCAACTGTTCTATATTTTCTAAATTAAACTTTAATAAAAACTTATTGGTAGTTTTATATAAATTGGGAAGTCCAGGTTGATCTAACTTGTCAAAAACATATATAAAATCATCATTTAATAATTTCGAAATTATATGATCAGACTTAACTCCTCTAATATTGTCTATTTCTGCTTTAGTTACAGGTTGTTTATATGCAATAATTGATAAAACTTCTAAAGCAGCATTAGTAAGTTGTTTTTGTTTATCAAAATTAAAAAAATCAGAAATATAATCATAATTTGATTCATTTGTAGTAAACAAAACCTCATCTTTATAAATATTTAATACTATACCGCTATTTTCATTGTATTTTTCTGTTTTTAATTCTTCAAGTAAATTTCTAGTTTCGTCATAATTTAAATTCATTACCTTTGCAATTAAATTTATATTTATAGGTTCGCCTGCTACAAACAATATTGATTCAATTATATTTTTTATATCTTTCATAATCTTTTTATTAAAATATCCTCATAATTTCTAGTTTGTTCTACATTAATCTTTCGTGATTTTATAAGCTCCAATACACTTAAAAAAAACGTAACAATTTCTAATTTAGAAGTATTTTTATTAAATAAAGTACTAAAATACAAGTTCTCTTTATTTTCTAATCTATTTTCTAAAAGAGATATACTTTCTTCCATAGTTATCGATTGTTGTTCAATTTCAAACTCAATCTCTATACTCTCAGTAAAATTCTTTCTAAGTATTTTACTTAAAACACGCGACAAAGAATTAATATTCATATCTTTAAAATCTATGTTTTCCTCCATAGAAAGAATAGTTAAATCTTCTGTTTTTTTTATAATTTTTTTGTTTCCTATTTTATAGTATTCGGAGAGAATAGTAGAAATTTGTTTATAATAATTATATTCTATTATGCGATTTACTAATTCGTCCCTTGGGTCAATCTCGTCTTCTTCATCCTCTTGAATAGGCAAAAGCATTTTACTTTTAATTTGAAGTAAATTTGCAGCCAATAAAGAAAAATCTAAAAAAGAATCAACATTGTTAAAGTTGAGACTTCCCATCCTTTCAATGTACTGATCAGTGACTTTAGAAATGGGAATATCGTATATATCTATTTTGTCTTTTTTTATAAGATCCAAAAGCATCTCCATTGGACCGTCGTATACATTTTGAATGTGAATATCGTGACTGTTTTTCATTTTAACTATAAAGTAATCCTAAAACTAAATTTATAATTGGCAATATTATACGTCCTATTGTATTTGTTAATATTAATCCAATTAGAATAAAATAAAAATATTTTTCATTGTTTAAAAAGAAATACTCCATTTTCTTTGGTAATAAACTAATTAAAATTTTCGAACCATCTAAAGGTGGAAATGGCATTAAATTAAATACAGCTAACATTACATTTACGTATGAAAGCACTAAAAGAAAATTGCTAATAACTAAGTTTAAGTTTCCAAATAATTTAAACAATATGGAAGCTACAATAGCAATAAATAAATTCGTAATAATTCCAGAAGCAGATACAATAATAGTATCTCTTTTTCTATTTTTAAAATAATTTGGGTTTATTGGTACTCCTTTTGCCCATCCAAATCTAAATATAAGCATTACTATTAACCCTAGTGGATCTATATGAGCCAAGGGATTTAATGTTAATCTTCCTGCATATTTAGCAGTTGGATCTCCTAAAATGTACGCTGAATAGCCGTGGGCATACTCGTGACAAACAATAGCAATAATAAAGGAAATAACAAATATTGCGGTTTCAGAGATATTATTCATATTACTCTCTTTCGTTTTTTAATAAATTTATTCCAATTATAGTTTTTGCATCTAATATTTCACCATTCATAACTTTTTCATAAGCTTCTTCAAATGGTATTTCTAGAACTTCTAAAAATTCATTTTCGTCTAGATTTTGTTTACCTGGTATCAAATCTTCAGCTATAAATAAGTGAATTTTTTCTGTACAATAGCCTGGTGTTGGATAAAATTCCGTAAAATATCTCATTTTACTACAAGTATAACCGGTTTCTTCTTCAAGTTCCCTTCGAGCTGTCTCTTTAGGTTCTTCATTGATTTCCAATTTTCCTGCAGGAATTTCAATTATATTTTTATCTAAAGCTTTTCTATACTGGTTTACTAAAACAATATTTCCTTCTTCAGTAATAGCAATAACTCCTACACCACCAACATGTTCAACAATTTCTCGCTTACTATATCGTTTGTCTGGAAGTTCAACTGTGTCTATTCTTAAATTTAAAACCTTTCCTTCGTAAATTTTTTCAGATTTAATTGTTACTTCTTCTTGTATCATTTCTTAACCTCTCTTATTATCATCAATCATATTTTTTGCTGTATTAAAAGTGTGTTTACTATAATTATCACCTTCAATAACTTTTGCTAATTCTTCAATTCTTTCATTATAATCAAGTTTAATAATATTAGAAGCAACTTGATCATTTATTAATTTTTTATACACTAAAAATTGAGTATCTCCTTTTGCAATAATCTGAGGTAAATGTGATATACATATTAATTGGTGATTTTTAGATAGATTCAATAATTTATTACCAACTATATTCCCAGCATTACCACTAATACCCGTATCAATTTCATCAAAAATTATTGTAGGAATTTTTACATTGTCTGCCTCAATGGATTTAATTGCTAACATAAATCTACTAATTTCACCACCTGAAGCAACACTTGACAATTCTTTTAAAGGTTCGTTTTTGTTAAAGCTCACATAAAATACCACATCATCTATTCCAGTAATACTAAGGTCTGTTTTTTTAAATAATATATCAAATTTAGCATCATGCATTTCTAATTCATTTAGTTGATCTATAATTTTTTCAGTAAAAATATTTGATAAAGATTTTCTATTTTCACTTATTTCCTTAGCTAGTACAATTAATTCTTCTTCATATTTATTTAAATTAGAATATTTATCTTTTAAAATTGACTCATAGTTAAGGATATTATCTAAATCAGACTTAGATTTAATTAAATATTTTTCTATTTCATCAATTGAATTTCCATATTTTCGTTTAGATTCAAAGAGAATATTTCTTTTATTGTCTAATTGTTTATATTCTACCTCGTCAAAATCCAATGAATAAAAATAAGAATCAATTTCTCTGTTTATATCTTCAGTTTCTATTAATACTTGATTCAAACGAGTAGATATTTCTCCAAAATTAGAGTCTATCTCTTTTATTCTTTCAGAAAGTGTACTTACTCTACCAAGATTTGTTATTATACTATCCTCTGAGTATTGAAGCAAGTTTATAACAGTTGTCGTATCATTTTTTAGCTCTTGAGAATTTTCAATTAAATCTAACTTTTGTTCTAATTCACTCTCATTTATCTCTAAAACACCAGATGACTCAATATCATCAATTTGAAATTTTAAAAAATCTAAATCTCTTTTTGATTGTTCTGGAGGTTTTTCAAATATTTTAATTTCTTCTTTTAGTTCTAAATATTTATTATATAAGATAAAATAGTCATCTAACAATTTCTTGTGCTTAAAATTACCTAAAGAGTCTATAAATTTTCTTTGTTCTGACTTGGAAAGTATGGTTATATTTTCAAATTGGCCATATACATCCACTAAAAATTTAGATATTTCCTTTACTTGTGCAACTGAAGCAATATTGTTATTAATTCTAGTAATTGTATTAGATTTATTTGATATTTCCCTTGATATAATTAAAGGCTCATCTTCAATATATAGACCTAATGAAGTTAAATATTTTATTAGTTTTGGGTTATTCGATATATTAAAAGCACCTGTAATGTATGCCGAATCAGATCCCTTTCTTATTTTATCTTTTTGAGCTCTGTCTCCAAGTAAAATAGATATTGAATCAATTAGATTAGATTTACCAGAACCTGTTTCACCCATAATTATATTTAAACCTTTATCTAGTTTTATGTTTATATCATTAATTAAAGCAAAATTTTTAACTGATATTTCTATTAACATAGGATCACCCTAACGAATTTTTTCCTTCATTTACTATATCGACTATTTTCGCTTTATCAAAATTATTTCCATTTTTAGAAATTAATATTAAGAATTCTTGATTTCCTTCTGCACCTGTTATCGGCGAGTATGTTAATCCCCTAAGAACATAATTATTTTCAACTACAAAGTCATATATTTTTTCTATAGTTTTTTTTCTCACAGATTCCATTTTAACTATACCCTTTTTTCCTACTTCTTCCCTGCTAGCTTCGAATTGAGGTTTTATCAAAGCAACAATTTGTCCTTCATCGTCTAAAAGTTCAAAAGCTTTAGGCAAAATTAAAGTCAATGAAATAAAAGATACATCAATTGAAATAAAATCTAATTTTTCTTTTATTAGTTCATTATCTAAATATCTTATATTTGTCCTTTCAATTGTAACAACTTTATTATTACTTCGAATAGACCAATCAATTTGACCATACCCCACATCAATTGCATATACTTTACTAGCATTATTTTGTAACATACAATCAGTAAAACCACCAGTTGACGCTCCAAAGTCTCCACAAATTTTATTTTCTAAAGATATATCAAAGGATTTTAAGGCTTTTTCTAATTTATATCCCCCTCTAGAAACATATCTTTGATTCTCTCCCTTTAATGTAAAAATTGTATTGTCTTCAAAGAACTCTCCTGGTTTATAGACTTTTACTTCATTAACATATATTTTCCCTGCCATTATCATTCTTTTAGCTTGTTCTCTTGAATTTGTTAATCCTTGTTCATATACAAGTATATCGGCTCTTTTTTTATTCATATAAATCTATTATTAATTTTTTAGTTTCCTTTAAGTTTAGTTTATCTAGTTTATTAAATATATCTTCTCTTAAATCCAGTAACATCTCTTTTACAATATCTTCTTCAATGTATTTTAATATTGTAATTTTCCCTACTTTTTTGTCCTCTTCAATATCAGAAAGATCATCTTTTATTTGAAAATATATTCCAAATTTTTCTCCTAAGTCCTCTAATAATTCTAGTTTATTTTTTGGTAACCCATTTAATATACCTGGTATTACAAAAGAGTTCTTAAATAAGGCTGATGTTTTTAGTTTGTACATTTCTAACACATTTTCCTTATCTTTTAGAAATGAAGGATTTAAATCAAGATATTGACCTCCAACCATACCTCTTTCATTAGAATTATAAGCTAGGGTATGTATAGCTTTTAGAGTATTTTCATTAAATTTATCGTTTATGGTAGAGATTTCAAATGCTTTAGTTAGTAAAAAATCTCCAGTTAATATAGCTACATCTTCTCCAAATTTTTTATGAACAGTTAATTGATTTCGTCTATAGTCATCATTATCTATAGAAGGTAAATCATCGTGTATAAGAGAATAATTATGTATTAATTCTAAGGCTACAGCAAAATTTCTAATATTTTCAAAATTTCCACCTATATCTTTATTTACTAAAATCATAAATAAAGGTCTAAGCATTTTACCAGATTCATTAAAATGATGATTTAAACTTTGATGAAGTTTTTCCATTCCAATAATATTTGTTTTTTTAATTATATTGTGAATGTCTTCTTTTATGATATTTAGTGATTTATTCATTAGTTGTCTCTCCATTAAAATCTTCTAGTCCTCTATCTGTAACTATTTTAATTTCTTTTTTATAATTTTCTAAATATTTTTCTAAATCTTTATAAAGATCTATTGCTTTTTTATATTTTTCCATCATATCTTCTAGTTTAATATCAGAAGATTCCATTTCTTCAATAATATTTTCCAATTCTTTTAATGTAACTTCATAATCCATTAGTATAACCTCTTTTTAATAACTTTAACTTCTAATTGACCATCATTTATTAAAATATTTAAATGCTCATCTATTTCAATATCATTTAAGCTTTTAATAACATTATTTTTCTCATCTAAAACAATAGAATATCCTTGTCCAAGCATTGATGTTATATCAAGTTTTTCTAATCTAGATTTTAAATTTAATAGTTTTTTTTCCTCTGCTGAATATTTATCCTTAATTATAGAGTTAGAGCGATTTATTTTTTCATAAAGATTAATTTCTAAGTTAGTTACTTTAGAATTTAATCTTTCAAAATTTAATCTATTATATACTTTATTTAAAGCTACTGAATACATATCTAGCTTATGGTTTAGAGCGTTGTTAAGGATATTTATTTGAGAATTTAGTTTTTCTTTTTTATTATCAATTTGAACTTCTAAAGATAATAGACTTATTCTTCTTTTTAAAGATTTTAATTTTGATATTTCATTTTCTGTGTTTTTTTCTAAAATCTCATTTTGTAACTTTAAATTTTTCTTTATTCCCTGAAAATGCTTGTAATAATCAAAAACTGCTAACTCTGCCGCTGCTGTTGGTGTAGCTGCCCTTAGATCTGCTACAAAATCAGATATTACAAAGTCAATTTCATGGCCAACTGCAGATATTATTGGCAATGGAAATTCAAATATTTTAATAGCTAAATCCTTTGAATTGAATGAATCTAAATCTTCATAAGATCCTCCTCCTCTACCTATTATCACTAAGTCCATATCTGAATCTTTAAAAAAGTCCAAGCCTCTTATTAAAGAGTCTACAGAATAAGGCCCTTGTACAACAGAAGGGTATAAATATATATTTACAAATGGATTTCTTCTCTCCACAACAGAAAGTATATCCTTTATAGCAGCTCCATCTGATGATGTTATAACACCTATTTTTTTAGGGAATTTAGGTAAAGGTTTTTTATATAATTCGTCAAAATAACCTGTTTTTTCAAGTTCATCTTTAGTTAATAAGTAATTTTTAAATAATTGGCCTAATCCAATTTTTTCGACATTTTCTGAATTCAATCTTAAAGTGCCATCTTTTTCAACTACTTGAATTTTTCCTGTAACACTAACTAAATCTCCATTTTCGCATGACTTAATATTTTCATTGTCTTTATAATTATAAAAAATACAACTTAATGTGGAAAGCTCATCCTTTAATGAAAAATATGCATTTCCACTACTGTGAAGATTTAAATTTGAAATCTCACCTTCTACATTTAAGCACATTAAGACGTAATCTGATATTGTTATATCTTTTATATAATTAATTAATTCTGAAACTTTAAAATCTATCATAAATATAAAAAGCCTGATAAACAGGCTATTCTTCTCTCCTTATAATCGCTCCTAAAATACCATTTATTAACTTGGAAGATTCATTGCTACCATATTTTTTAGCAATTTCTACAGCTTCATTAATTGATACTTCATTAGGTATATTTTCTACAAATAACATTTCGTAAACTGCGACTCTTAATATGGACAAATCCAATTTAAACAACCTATCAATAGTCCAACTTGTAAGACTTTTACTAATAGTTTCATCAATAGTATCTAATTCTTTCATTATTGAATCATATCCTTCTAGTATATATACTCTTTCTTCTGGAGTATAAGAAAAGTCATCTAAATAATAATTAATAATATGATCTTCAATATTGTCATTAAATTGTGATTTGAAGATTAAAGAAACTAGTCCTTGTCTTGCCTTTTTACGACTCATTATTAATTAGATTCCTTTGGTTCTTTTGGAATTACAACATTAGTTACAACTACGTTAACTTCCATGACATTTAGACCAGTCATCGATTCGATTTTATCTCTCACTTTTTCTTGGATAGATTCACCTATTAATATTAAATCACGACCATATTCAATAGCAGTTTTAATAGTAATATATACATTTTGATCGTCAATATTAACTTCAACATCCTTATTCATATATCTATTACTTAATCTTTCCACCATATTTATAGGTATTTCATAAACTCCTTCTACATTATTAGTCTCTACAGTAGCTATAGATATAATAACATCTTCAGTTATATGAACTGTTCCGGAATTTAATTCATTTATTATTTCTTTGCTCATTTTACGCCTCCAATTATTATAATTATATCATATTACATATTTTAAATAAATCAAAAGTAACTTTCCCTTTTAAAGAAAGCTACTTTTGATTATTTTTATTTATCCTTAACTGTTTCCCAGTCTGCTAAGAATCTTTCAATTCCTGAATCAGTAAGTGGGTGATTTAACATTTGATTAAATACTTTATAAGGTATTGTACCAATATCTGCTCCACTTAATGCACATTCTACTACATGCATAGGATGTCTTATACTCGCTGCAATTATTTCCGTATCTATTGAATAATAATTAAATATATTAACTATATCTTCTATTAAATTCATTCCGTTTGTACTAATATCGTCAAGTCTACCTAAGAAAGGACTCACATATGTTGCTCCAGCTTTAGCGGCCATTAAAGCTTGACTAGCTGTAAAAATTAACGTTACATTAGTTTTAATTCCTTCTTCGGTTAATGTCTTCACTGCCTTTAATCCTTCTTTAGTCATAGGTACTTTAATGATTATATTTTTATGAATTTTAGCCAGTTCCCTAGCTTCTTCTAGCATTCCTTCTGTCTCTAAGGAAACTACTTCTGCACTAATAGGTCCATCGACTAAATTAGAAATTTCTCTAACTACCTCTTCAAAATTTCGACCTTCTTTTGCAATTAAAGATGGGTTTGTTGTTACTCCATCTAATATTCCCCATTCGTTAATTTCCTTGATTTCTTCAATATTAGCTGTATCAATAAAAAACTTCAAATCTTTTCCTCCTATTTAATTTTAGCAAATATCATTTTGCCAGCATTAGTTTGCAAAACACTTGTTACTATTACTTCTTTGGATTCACCTATGTGAGATTTACCATTTTCAATAACTATCATCGTTCCATCATCTAAGTAAGCTACACCTTGATTTGATTCTTGTCCTTGTTTAATGATTTGTACATACATAGTTTCTCCAGGAATAGCTATAGGCTTTAAAGAATTAGCTAGTTCATTAATATTTAAAACTGGAACTCCTTGAACTTCTGCTACTTTATTTAAATTAAAATCATTTGTTATTATTTTTGCTTTGTCATCAATGGCAAGTTTGATTAATTTAGAATCAACTTCCTCGATTTCTTCATACATTTTATCAACAATAATAACCTCTATTTGTTTTAATTCCCTAAGTCCATTCATAACTTCAAGACCTCTTCGACCTCTATTTCTCTTAAGGGAATCTGATGAATCTGCTATGTGTTGTAGTTCCTCTAATATAAATAATGGTAACATTAAAGGACCTTCTAAAAAACCAGTTTTAGCAATTTCTAATATTCTTCCATCAATTATAGCACTTGTATCTAGGATTTTTCTTTGTTTAACTAGACTCTTTTTTGTTGGTTCATTTGGAAGTCTATTTTTTTGTTGAGTATCTCTAAAAACTGCTAAAATTGTATCTTTGTTTTTTGATGGCAAAGATAAACCTAAGTAACCTAAAACTAAATATATACCTAATGATATTAAATTACCAACAAATCCTAAGTTAAAATTAGTAACTAATTGAGTTAAAAGAAAAGCGATAACTAAACTTATAACTAAACCTATTGATGAAAATACTATTTCATGTAATGGTCTTTTTGATAGTTCTAATTCTATTTGCTTCATTGTTGATCTTGAAAATTCTCTAAAACGTCCTGAAAATGAATAAAGTATGAGTGCAAAAACTAAAGACGTTCCTATTTTTAAAGCAAATCTAACATAATTATTTGTAATGACAATTATTTCATTTTCAATTAATGTGCTTATAAGTAAAAAACCGAAAATAAATCCAACTATGAACATTACTACTTTAAAAAAAATTTTATTTAAGTTGTTTAAATTCATATTTCACCTCCTTAATTAAAAAACATTTGAATTAATGATTTTAGATCTTTAATTTTAATTATTTCATTATTATAATCTAAATTCTCGGTATTTTGATTAGATGAAATAATTATTTTTTTATACCCTAATCTACTAACCTCGTTTATTCTAGATTTAATATTTTGAACTTTTTTTATTTCTCCTGTTAGACCAATTTCACCACAAAAAACAACTTTATTGTCTATTGGCATTTTAAAATAACTTGAAGCTATTGACATTGCTATGGATAAATCTGATGATACATCATTTATCCTTGCTCCACCTGTTGCTTTTAAAATAATATTTTTGTCTTCTAACCTTAATCCTGCAGTTTCTTCTAAAATAGAAGCAATTATGTTTAAATTATCTCTATTTACAGATTCGGAAATTCTTTGGGGATATGGATAAAATGTCTTTGAAACCAATGACTCAACTTCACTAAGTACAAATCTACTTCCATGTTTTAATACGCTTAAAGCTTTTCCAAACCCTTCATTTGAAGAAGATACAAAAAACTCTGAAGGATTGTCTATTGATATTAAGCCCTCTTCAGTCATTTCAAAAAAACCAACTTCACCAGTATCTCCATATCTGTTTTTAGTACTATATAGAGTTCTAATTTGATCAGATGAACCTGTCTCTAAAATAAGTACACAATCTACTAAATGTTCTAAAGTTCTTACTCCAGCAAGTTCATCTGATTTAGTCATTTGTCCGACTATAAAAGATGCTCTTTTTTTATTAGAGTATTTAGAAAGTCTAACTATTCTATTAGAAACTTCATTAATTTGAGTTGGAGACCCGCTTTTTTGAGTTAAATTATCATCAACAATTGTCTGGATGCTGTCGAATATTAATATATCGGGATCTATTTTCTTGATTTCATTTTCTATTTCATTTATAGAATTCGAACTCATAATCCAAATATTATCAGATTTAATATTCAATCTAATGGCTCTATTTTTTATTTGAGACTCGGACTCCTCTCCAGAAATATAGAATACTTTATTGTTATTCAAAGCCAAATCTTCAGCTAATTGTAACAACAAAGTAGATTTACCAGCACCTGGTTTTGCAGTTAGTATTGTAACTGAATCCTTAACTATTCCCTTTCCAAGTACCCTATTTAACTCCCCTATGTTTGTAATTATTCTTGAATCAACTTGAGTGTCTAAATCTCTTAATTTTTTTGATGATGTGTTTTGTATGTTGATTTTATTATTAGAATCTACAGACGAAATATTAGTTTTTTCTTCTAAAGTACCCCAATTACCACAGGATGGACATTTCCCAAAATATCCTGTGGTTTCATATTCACAATTGGAGCATACATAAAAACTTTTATTCTTTGCCATAAATTATTCTAAATTTTCTATTTCGTCATTAGTTTCTTCATCTTCAAAAATATAATCTTCTTCGAAATCTTCGTCTTCGTCATCTTCTTCATCGTCAAAGAAATCAAAATCATCTAAATAATTGTTTTCAATATTTTCAAAATCAAAGTCATCAAAGTCTGTATATGAGTCAATATCTAAGTCATAAACAAATTCTTCTAAATCAGCTAAATCTTCATCAATATCGTCAATATCTTCTACAATTAAATCTTGTCTATAGTCTATATCCTCTATAGCTAAAGCTAATTCTTCCAAAACATCAATTGTTTCTAATAATAACTTTCCTTCATCTTTTTGCTCGTTGATTTTCATACCGTCTGCTAAACCTTTAAGGTATGCAACTCTTTGTAAAATATCTTTCATTATCTTTCCTCCTACATTCTAGACATATATTCGCCAGTTCTAGTGTCAATTCTTAAAATATCTCCATTATTAACAAATAAAGGAACATTTAAAGTATATCCAGTTTCAACAGTTGCTGGTTTCGTAGCACCAGATGAAGTATCACCTTTGATACCTGGCTCAGTTTCTGTAACTTTTAATTCCACGAAATTTGGCGGAGATATAGCAAAAGGCTTCCCTTGATACATTTTTACTGTAGCCATATCATTTTCTTTTATCCATTTAATTGCTTCTTCCACAGCATTTAATTCAAAAGGTGTTTGCTCATAAGTTTCAGTATCCATAAAATAATATAACTCTCCATCTGTATATAAATACTGTAATTCCTTAGTTTCTATAATTGCTCTAGGGAATCTCTCTGTTGGATTAAATGTAGTTTCTTTGTTTGCTCCACTTGTTAAAGATTTTATTTTAGCTCTTACAAATGCGGCTCCCTTTCCTGGTTTAACATGTTGAAAATCTACTATTTCGTAAATATCTCCATCATATTCAAATGCTATTCCTTTTCTAAATTCACCTGCTGAAATCATCTTAACCTCCTAAGTATATAATATTGATTATACCATACTTATCCCCTTTATAAAATGAATTATTATACATCAATTGTTTATTTTCAGGGCAAGAACTTCATTATATTTTGTATTTTCTAATAGATTCAAATTTGAATTTATATATAACTTGCTATAGTTTATATTAGTCTTTGAAAAATTTCCACTTTCACCAATTTCTAATAATATACCGTTTATTCTATTTGAATATAGATTAGTATTGATGGAACCGTTATTTGATATAACTATCCCATTTAGAATTAAATTTGTATGAAGTTCAATATGTCCTTCAATGTAGAAAGTTCCATATAGAGACACAGTACCTGAATTTTCTTCTGGAAACCCAAAATAATTTAAATCATCAAAAATATAATTGCCTACCGAATTTAAATTAGAATCCTTAATAAACTCTTCTCCGTTGTAATAATATAAAGCAGGAATTCCTCTAGATGCTATTATCAGTTCAGTATTTGGATTAATCACTTCATATTTTTCATTGTATTTTTTACCTTCACCTATAGATTTTTTAAATTCCTCAAAATATTTTACTTCTTTATCATCTAAAGTTGAGCTATTTATTATTGGCTTTTCTAAAAAAAATATTTTATTGTATTTACTTACAGTCACTTCTCCATTAGTAGGTATTTCCTTATAAGAGCTATTTATTTTAAAATTTACAGAAGGAATATTATCATAAGTAATATCTTCTGTATAAAGTTTTAAAGTATTTATATCAAAATCAAAATCACTAAATAAATTTTCCTTTATCGAAATATCTTCTATGGTTTTATTCTCTTTTATATTAGCTACTAAATAATTTAAGTAAGACTCAGTAATATATTTTGATTGAATGAAATCATTTCTATTACTTTGAATTAATGAATTTTGATACTGAGAAAGTGCTATATATGAAATTATCATTGCTGTAATTGCAACAAATATAATTAATATAACAGATGAGTAACCTTTTAACTTCTTATTCATTTATAATTACACCTCTGATTTTATGATATTCTTCCAAAGTGTAATCCTCGCTAGTAATTTTTGCCATTAATAATTTATTTTCATTGTTAATGCTACAAGAAAATTCATCTACATTTTCTAAAATGGAGTTTCTTCCGCTAAAATCAAAAAAAGAATAATTATTGTTAATTCCCTTAGACTTAAAATTCACCCTATAAATATTTTTATCCCTTAAAACATAAGATGTAATAGAATAATCATTTTCACCCTTGTTTATTATCATTAAACCTAATTGATCCTTTTGAGAAATTCCATTTATATTATTAACGATGATCTTATCTGCTGAATCTATCTCATTAAAAATATAATCCAACGAAAATTCAACATTTAGAGAGTTTTCATAGTCCTTTTTCATCTGGTTTAGTCCTAAAGTACTAGTGTGGACCATGTATAACAGAGAAGTTAAAATAACTGAAATTAATGCTATTGAAAATATTAACTCAATTAATAAAAATCCTTTAGTTTTCAATTTCATAATATATAGATAATTTTGTTTCATAATCTATCTCCTGAGAATAGACATTAACTGTAATCTTTCCTAAGTTTTCTGAATGATTTTTTCTTTTTATATCAATGTCAAATTCATTATTGTTGTGAATATAGGATATACCGCTAATTTCTGATTCTATTATGTTTTTTCCTATTTGTAAAAGTTCTTTTTGAATTTCTTGAGTCCTATTGATATTTTGAAGTGTAATAATGGATTTATATATTCCAATTGAAATAATTGAAAGTATGAAAACTGAAATTATTAATTCAATAAATACAAATCCTTTAATTTTTCCTTTCATTGATCTAGTTTCCTTACATTCACTTTTCCAACTGCTGGCGTAACAGAAATGGAATATGATTCATTTTTACCTTCTAAAATAATAGTTCCAGATCCATCGTATGCTGTACTTCCTTTTTCTGTAAAAGTAAAACTATTTTTATTAGATAAGGGATGAGTAAAATTAATTTTCAGCTCCTTTAATTCATTTGTCTCATTGTTATAAGAAGTATAATAAACACTCTCAGATTGAAACTCAATTTTATGTCTTGTCCTAGAAGAAATTGACATATTCCTAGTAGTATTTATACTTCTTTCTATTATTTTAAGTTCTGTTTCTTCTAGTCTATTGGAAATTAAATTAGTATTTATCATAACTAAAAGGAGTAACATTGATAATATACCAATGGTAATTATTAATTCTAAAATAGTTACTCCCTTTGTTTTTTGGTTTTTAATCAAAAGCAACAATATTTTTAATTTTTCCATGATTTTCACCTTTGTTGTAGGTTATTAAAGATTCAATATCCACTGGATAAGAAAAATCAGTTGGAAGTTCTAGTATAAATGATTCTATACCATTTTTTACCTTAATAAACTCTACTGGTATTAATTTATAATTATCATCGAGGAAATACATCGTCAATTCTGTACCAACTTTTCCATCTAATTCAAAATATAAATGAGTAAATTTCCTCTTTATTACAAGGGGATTTTCTGACATTGGTAATGTATTTTCTATATTCAAAGTTAGCTGCTCATCGTTTTTTAATGATTCTATATTGGAATTTTCTTTTAAAAAACCATAATTGTTTTTAGCGTATTCACCATTTAACAATGGATAATAACGGTCTTTATCTAATTTATTAAAATCATTTACATTCCTACTGTTATTTTCGATGAGTTTAAAAATATCTTCTGGATTATTAAGGATTATTTCCTCAGAAGTTTTATTATCAATTTCTACATTTTTTTCTGGATAAATTAATTCAATTACTTCCTCTTTAGTGGGTTTTGAAGATAGACTTTCTAAGTTTGGCTCACTTTTATTACTACTTTGTTCTTTAGTACTTGGAGAGGAACTAGATTTTGAAGTATTAGATTTACTAGCTGATTTATTTACTGAAGAGTTATTTTTAGTATTAGAACTAGTATTGGTTTCTTCCTCTTTATCTTCATCAATAATATTACTGTCATTATTGTATAAAGCATTAATTAAACTAGAATCTGGATTTGACAGTTCACTATCTCCATTAATTTCTCTATAAGTAATACCTGTAATAGGTAGATCTTTTAATGTAAATTCTCTTAATATTATAGTAAACTGGAACTTTTCATGATTAATTCTATTTATGGAGTATTCGTTCATATATAGATATTCTATGTTTTCGATGTACTTTAATAAATTTATAAAGTATCCTAAGGTTCCTTCTAAAATAGACACTGACTCAATATAGATGTAATCCATACCTTCATATGATTCTCTTTGTGGTTTAGATATTGAGTAGGAAATCAATTCTAGATTATGTTCAACAATTTTTTCTGCTAGGTCTACTCTATTTCCAAAATTTAAATGTTGATTACTTATCCTATCATTAACTTTAGATAGATTTTTTATATCATTTTCAAAGGAAGAGTTTAATTTAATCAAATCCTCACATTCTTGGGCTGTACTTTCATTTAATTTCAATGAGTTAATTTTTGTTACTTTTGCATCTCTAATAAAATTCATATAAATAAACAATAACAAAACAATGGTAAGAACATATATAAGTATTTTTTCTCTTTTATTTAAATTTAAATTCCTCATAGTATTTCTCCAAAAATATTGAAAGTGTAATAACCATTAATAAACTCTATTTCATTGATTTCTAGTTGTAGGTTTTCAGACTCATATAAATTTTCCATAAATAGTGATATATTTTCTTGAGAATCTGATATGCCATCTATAGAAATTTTTAGATCCTTGAATCTAGCATCTTTTATAAAAGTATTTTCTGAAGAATTTTCCATTAAAGAATAGATTAATAAGTTGAGTTCTCTTTCATATTCCTTATTATTGTCTAATTCTTTGTAAAATAAATTGTATTTTTCCAAGTATTGATACTCTTCTTTAAGCTTGGAGTTTTCTTGAGACAAAATTGTTACATCTTCTTTTGTATATAAGGTTTTATTTTCTAATACAGATATCTCATCATCTAAATTTTTATTGTCAAATAATATAAAAGTTAGCAATAAAATAATTGGTAGTATTAAAACTAACTTTCTATAATCATAATTTTTATTGTTGTCAGATATTTCATTAAAGTTTACTGGTTTCATAATTATACTCCAAAATAATCTTCTTCTTTAAAGTTAAGTTCTTCTATTTCAAAATCATATTCATTTAATATTATATTTTTCCAGTGATAAAATATAGATTTGTTTCCAAAAATATATATTTTATCAATTTTACTATTTGTAATCTTAAAATCTATACTTTCTAATACATTCTTTATTTCCCACTCTTCTTTGTAATCTAGTATATTCCTTGATTCATCTAATTTATTAATTAATTCTTTGGATTTATATAGACTAACTTTTCTATCTTCTACTAAAACTATTTCAACATAGTTTTGTTGAATGTTTAAGAATATACAATTTTTATCAATTTGATCTTTAATAGCTATAACTTCACTTATAAAGGTAGTTACATAAACATTTTTAAAACCTAGTTCATTAAGTAAGTTTAAATAGAAGTCTACTATATTTTCTTTTATTCCATATGCGAAAATCTGAGATTCTGAATAATTTGATTTTATTATTAATCCATCAGAATTAACAGGTAGCATACTGTCTAAATTGTATTTTATGTAGTTATCTGCTTCTTCCTTTGACAATGACTCTACATTTTCATATCTGAAAATATTCTCAGTTGAATTTAGTCTTAGGACTATTCTACTAGAATTGTCTATATCCCTTAGAAATTTATTAATAATATAGGAATATTGAATATCATCTAAAATTTCATTATCCTTTACTATATTTTCATCAACTACAAACCTAGATATTACATTTTTATCTTTATAACCATATAATCTTAAATTATTTAAATTTGTAATTTCTAAAACATAAATATCTTTTTTAAAAAACAAAACGACCTCCCATAAAACTTGTAAAGTAATATCCCAATACTAAATACTTTATAAATGGTACTTTAGATTTCAATTTCATATTTAAAAATCTGATTTTAATTATGGAATCAATAGCACCAAATGTAAAAGTAAATGTAAAGTACAAAAAGTAGCTATAAATGTCTGAATAACTAATACTTAATATTCCGTTTAAAATTACATCTCCTAGACCCATGCTTTTATTAGAAAATAAATAAATTACTGTAAAAAGTATATTTGCAAATATAATTGTACTTAAAGATACAGCTGAACCGTTTATTATAATAAAAATAATTTTTACAATAAAAAATAAAAGTAAATTAAATATTGATACTTCATAAGATTCTTCATCCTCTTTTATTAATACCATTAATAAATAAAACTCTAAAGTGTACAATAATAAATTTTCTTGATGTATTAAATTAAATATAAATAGTGCAATTATAACCAGAATTATAGGACTTTTTACAAGTTTAAACATTTGTATATTAATTTCCTACAGGCACTATCTCAGTTCCGTTAAGCTCTACTAAGCCAGGTTCTACTAATATCTGATTATCAGTTTTGTTTACACTCCAACTAGTGCTTCCTATTTCACTAGGTATATCTGGATATTCTCCACCTTCTAAAAATTCCTTTGTGGATTCAGTTAAATTATCACCTTCATTGTCCATGTCTGCCATAATTGCTGCACTTTTAATAGTTTGAACATTTGCGTTATGAGTGCTTACTATCGCTGATAATTTTGCTTTGGTATACTGTGGCAAAGCTAGACTTATTAAAATAGCAATTATTGCAATGACAATTACTAGTTCTACCAGGGTAAAGCCTTTTAACTTTTTCTTTTTTAACTTTTTCATTATCTTTCCTCCTATAAAATATTTACTAAACTAAATGTCGGTAAAGCAATAGCTATAACAATACTTCCTACAATTAAAGAAACAATAATTATAATAATCGGTTCAAAAATTGCAGTTAGTTTTTTACTTTGTTGGTTTACTATATCTTTATAATAATTAAATGAAATATCCATAGTTTCTACTAAATTTGATGAGTGTTCTCCGATGTTTACTAGATTAAGAAACATATTGGGAAATACATCTGTTTTAGAAAAAGAATCATATATAGTATTTCCCTTTAATATATAATTTACAGA
Source organism: uncultured Peptoniphilaceae bacterium (assembly GCA_964461305.1). GTDB lineage: Bacteria > Bacillota > Clostridia > Tissierellales > Peptoniphilaceae > Neofamilia. The sequence goes on along the minus strand of CAYWTV010000003.1, from coordinate 13,017 downwards.
ATTAAGTATTTCATTTTTTAAAAACTGGTTGTTAATCGAATTTGAGGCTATTTTAATTGATTCTATAATATCTATACCTGATCCTATTAACAATGAAAAGATACCAGAAAATTTTTGAGTTTCGTAATTTCTTATATAGTTTCCAATAAAAGGAATTTTCAAAATTATTTTCGAGAAGCCATATAATAATCGATTGTTTGCTAATCTTATTAATAGCAATCCACCAAAAATAATAAGTAAAAATACTATAAGTCCATATCTATACATAAAACTACTAAAGTAAATTAGCATCCTAGTGATAAGTGGAAGCTCTAAATTTTCATATGAATTAAAAAGTTCAATATATCTTGGAAGTACGAAAGTGACTATTAATATAACCACTAAAAAAGTAACTAAGAGAAGAATCCCTGGGTAGTATAAAGCATTTTTTAAACTTTCTTTAGTTTTTCTATCGGCTTCATAGTATTCTGATAAAATCTTTAAAGTCTCTGGTAATTTAGAGGATGCCTCCCCTGCTGATATAGTCCCACTTATTAATTCTGGAAACACATTAGCTTTGGAAAAAGCTTCACTTAATGTAAAGCCATAATTTAAATTATTTTCTATATTCTTAAGTGCTTCTTTTAATAATGAATTGTTTTCTTGTTCCCGTAGTGTTTTGAGAGCAAATTTAACATCTATACCTGACTTTAATAATATACTAAATTGATTCAAAAAAGAATTCAATACATCGGGTTTTATATTCTTACTTAATTTTTTATTAGATTTAATGTCCTTATGTTCTTTTATGTTTAGAATTCTTAAATTATTAGATTTATAATGAGTAAGTATATTATCTATGTTTGTGTTTTCTATATTATCTATATGTTTTTTGCCATTTAGGTCTAAATAAGTAACTGAATATTTCATTCTAACCTCTATATTAATTTAATTATTTCATCAAATGATGTAACTCCAAGATTTACTTTTTCAATTAAATTCTCTTCTAATGTTTTAAATCCCTTTGACTTAGCTTTGTTTAGAATTTCATTATAAGTTCCACCCTTGTTAATTAAAGATTTAATATCTTCGTCTAATTTAAATATTTCAAAAACTCCCATTCTCCCTTTATATCCATTGTTACATTTTGAACATCCAACTGGAAGGTAGTGCTGTTTTATATTATATCTTGATAAATCTTCATTGCTTTTTTCTTTACAATTATCGCAAAGAATCCTTATTAGTCTTTGACTAATTATTGTATTTAATGCGCTAGATATTAAGTACTCTTTTGCTTTCATGTCCTTTAATCTAAAAATTGCAGAAATTGAGTTTCTAGTATGAATCGTGGAAAACACGTAATGTCCTGTAATGGCAGCTCTTAGACCTGTTTGAACAGTTTCTTCATCTCTTATTTCTCCAATACTAATTATTTCAGGATCTGCCCTTAATATATTTCTCAAAGTGTTATTAAACATTAGACCTTGACGATTATTTATTTGAATTTGATTTATCCCATAAATTTTATATTCTACAGGATCTTCTAAAGTTACAATATTTATATTTTCTTTGTTTATTTCATTTAATAACGAATAAATAGTAGTAGTTTTACCAGAGTTTGTAGGACCACAAACTAGCATCATTCCACTTAGTTTATTTATTTCATTTTTTATATAATCAGAATCTACCTTAGACATTCCTAATGAATTTAAGGATTTGTATTTGTTTTCAGAGTCTAAAATTCTTATAGTTATTTTTTCTCCGTGTATAGTTGGTATCATGGAAATCCTAAGATCTATAGATTTATCGTTGTAATTAAAAGTTATCCTTCCGTCTTGTGGTAGCCTTCTTTCTGAAATATCAAGTTTTGCTTGAATTTTTGTCCTTGTAATTATAACTGAATAAAAATCCTTATTTATGTAGTCCTTTACTAATAAAGCTCCATCTATTCTAATGCGAATTCTTATGTTTTCTTCAAATGGCTCTATATGGATATCTGTAACGTTATTATTAATTGAATATTCTAAAAGTTCATTTATGTAATTTATTATTTCGGAATTTGATTTGTCTTCAGATGACTCTATTTTAAATAGTCTTAATTTGTTAGACTTTTTTAGGTTATTAATTTTGTTACTATATACTTTTAATATTAAATTCATATCTTCATTGGATATAATGTTTAGTTTACAGTCCTTTTTTAACATGTATTCCATATTAGAAACTATATTATTATCATAAGAATCAGAAACACAAAAAATAGAGTAATTATCCTCATCAAAAGGAACTACTCTATTTTTATACAAGAAGTTAAAGTCTAGCTTGTCATTTAAGCTAGAATAATTAAAATTATATATTTTAGTAAGAATATCTTTCACACCTGTATCAGATAACATATTTTTACCTCAAAACATTAACATTCAAATCTTGTGTTTTTAAATTTTTAACATTTTTATTTCTAGTTAATTCTAATATACCTAACTTTGTAAATCCAATAATATTAATAGGATTTTTATAATTTTTTGAATATTCTTTGAATAATTTTAAAATCTCTTTTTCTTTATCTTTATTATTTATTGAAATGAAATCTATTAATATTATACCATAGATATTTCTAAAATGTATCTGTTTAATAATCTCTTTTACAGCATTCTTATTAATGTCATTTAAGTCAATACCTTTTTTATTTCTTGGGAACCCTTTAGAATTTATGTCTATGACATTCAAAGCTTCTGTCTTATCAAAAACCAATTCAATTCCATTATCTAAAGATAATTTTCTTTCAAATATGCTTTTTATTTCTTTATAATATTTCGTATTTAAAACCTTAAAATCTTTTTCTAAATTCACATTAAAATTTTTAGATTTAAGTTTTTTAAAATGTTTTTTACTATTAGTTACAATAAAATCCACATTTTTAAAATCATATAAATCATAATTGTCATCTTCAATTAGTAACTTAGGTGTAGGAGTAAAACTCTTTTCTTTTTCTAGTTTTTTGTAAAATTTCAATAAAGATTTAGCCTTTAATTCTAATTCTTCAATAGTTAAAGATTCAGCTTTAGTTCTAACAACCCATCCTATGTTATCTATTAAAGTAGAATTTAACATAATTTTAATTTTTTCTATAAATTCTGAATTTTTAATTTTTTTAGAAATTCTAATTTTGTTATTAAATGGTGAAAGAATTAAAGCTTCATCTTTTAATTCATAATTATTAGTAAGTTTTGGGCCTTTTTGATCTATAGAGTCAACTAATACTTGAACTATTATATCCTTGCCCTCTCCAAATTGTGAAAATTCATCTTCTTTTAATTGCAAAAACCCATTTTTTTCTAAACCTATATCTACAAAAAGTGCTAATAAACCTGGAATTTTGTCTTTTATTTTCCCTCTATAGATATTACCAACTAAAGATTTCTCCTCAATATTGTATATTTCAAACTTGTCTAATTCGTAATTGTGAATTTCTACTATGATTAAATATTTTTCTGTTTCTTCAATAATCGCCCAATTACCATAATCATACATTTAAATCATTTCTTTCTTATTAATGGATACATTGTATATGGATATGTCCAAGTTGTATTTTTTAAATACTCCTTCAATAAATCTTTGAGGATTAATAATTTTTTGGTGGCTATTTTCTAACTTACAGATTAATTTATAGGTATTGTCATCAACTTTTTTAAATGGTTCAATGACTTCTACATAATCAGAAATGTCTTCTTCTATATAAATAAAATGTTTTTTATTTTTTGATTTTTTCTTTCTTTCAATAATTAATTCATCATTAAAATCTAGTTTAACATTCTCTAAATTAATATTGGTAGTAATAAAAAACTCATAAATTGAGTGATTAAATATTTTTGAAATACTAGAATTATCAGTTACTTCAATCCCTTTAAAAATTTGCACTTCTGATGGTAAATACTCATTTATTTTATTAATGAAATCTTCTATATTAACTTTTTCATCTAGTTCAATATCAAAAACTTCAAAATCACTAGATACACCTAAAGGCAGTGGATTTCCAAAACTCATTTTAGGATGAACATTAAATCCTTCTGAAAATTTAATTTTTGCATTTGTATAAAATATAGCTCTTTGTAACAAGTCTACAGTATTTAAATGGGAAATGAATTTTAAGTCTTTGTTTCTAGTATAAAATCCTCTAATCTTCATTTTCAATCCTCATTTCACAATTTTCTATTCCACAATAATTACAACCTAATCTACAGTCTTTTGTAATAATTCCATTTATAGCTTTATTTAGCTCTCTTTTCAAATAATTTTTCGATACACCATTGTCAATAATGTCCCAAGGAAGTATTTCATCTTCGTTCCATTCTCTATGATTATACATGTCAAAAGTTAAGTTTTCTTCTTTCATTGCATCTAACCATATTTGTTGGTCAAATTGATCAGACCATCCATCGAATTTAGCTCCTTTATTAAAAGCTGTCAATATTGTTCTTCCGATTCTTCTATCACCTCTAGAGACATATCCTTCAATAACAGATAGTTTAGGATCATGATATTGGAATTTTATTTTTTTGTCTTTTATTTGATCCTTTAGATAAAATATTTTTTCGTAAAACTCATCTTCAGTATTTTGTTTCATCCATTGGAAAGGTGTAAATGGTTTAGGTACAAAACAAGAAACGCTTAAAGTCATTTGGAAATTCCCCTTTAAATCTTCCTTTGGTCTGTCAAAGAAAATACTTTTTCCAATATCACCAAGTTCTCTAATTCCATCTAAATCTTCATTTTCTTCAAAAGGTAAACCTAACATAAAATACAATTTTAATTTAGACCATCCGTGATCGAATATGGAAGTAAGTGCATTTTTATAATCTTCTAAAGAAATATTTTTATTTATAATATCTCGCATCCTTTGGCTTCCAGCTTCAGGTGCTAGAGTAAGTCCCGTTTTTCTAACTTCTTCAATTTTTTTTAAAACATCTACTGAGATAGAATCCACCCTTAAAGAAGGCAAAGAAACCCTCAAATTTTTATTGGTGTTTTCGTCTATGAGACAATCTACTAGAGTATTTAAATTAGAATAATCACAAGAACTTAGTGAAGACAAAGATACTTCGTTATAACCTGTTGAATCAAGTTGGTTATTGACCATCTCTATTACATTTTCAACATTTCTTTCTCTTATAGGTCTATAAATATATCCCGCTTCACAGAACCTACAACCTTGGGTACATCCTCTAAAAAGTTCAACTACACTTCTTTGATGAATAGTTTCTAAATAGGGAACTATTAACTTGTCTAGTTTAAATGTTGAGTTTAAATTACTTACCCTAACTTTTTTAACACGATCTGGTAAGAAATCATATTGTTTTTTAATTTCTGTAATTTGACCTGAATCGTTATATATTGGCTCATAAAATCTAGGTACATATATACCTTGTAATTTTGAAGCTTCCATTAAAAATTCTTCTTTTGATTTTCCTTGAACTTTTAAATTATTATAGAGATTAAATAGCTTAACATTTATCTCTTCCCCTTCTCCAATTATAAATAAATCAATAAAATCAGCTAGTGGCTCTGGATTATAAGCACATGGTCCACCTGCAATAATAAGCGGTGCATCTTCACTTCTATCCTTAGATAGAAGTTCTATATTTCCTAACTTTAACATATTTAATATGTTAGTATAGCTCATTTCATATTGAAGGGTAAAACCTACTATATCAAACTCATCTAGAGATTTTTTGTTTTCTAAACTAAATAGCTTTACATTTTCTTTCATTAATTGTTCTTCCATGTCTATCCACGGACTAAAAAATCTTTCGCAAAGCATATTTTCTTCATTATTTATCATAAAATATAAAATTTGTAAGCCTAAATGGGACATTCCTACTTCATAGGTGTCAGGAAAACAAAAAGCAAATTTTATTGGAGTATTGTCGAAGTCTTTTATAATTGAATTTTTTTCACTTCCTATATATCTAGCAGGCTTTTCTACTTTTTTTAATATTTTTTCATATATTTTATAATCCACATATACCTCCTAAGGTATTAAATCCATTTCTATTGGTAAGTTGTCAGACTCTTCTTGTCTATATAATCCCATATATTCAGCAATCACTTCTCTAACAATAGGAGAACAATTTGCTCCACTTCCACCTTGAAATATTACTACTCCTACAGCAATTCTAGGATCATCATAAGGAGCAAAACCAACTTCATAAGCAAAACTGTCATATCTTTCATTAGTTACAGGATTAATACCACTTCTTTGTGCTGTACCTGTTTTTATTCCAACTTCAACAGGAAAATCTTCAAAAACAGCTCTATTTAAACCAGAAATTGCCGCCTGTCTCATACCTTCTTTTAAATATTCTAAATTCTCATAATTATTTAGCTCTATTCGCTCTGTAGTTGGTTCGTTATTAAATTCCACATTAGTATTGTCTGAGTTTTTGACATTGTCTATAAGCGTTAATTTATTTTTATATCCACCATTTGTAATAGAAGCTACATAATTTGTCATTTGAGCAAGAGTATATGAATTTTCTCCTTGTCCAATGGTAATATTAATAGTATCAGAAATAGTCCATTGAGAATTATTAAGATAACTAAATTTAATTAAATCTGCAAGAGTATTTCTTGATGTAGTATCAACTAACTGAGCTCCGTCTAATTTAAGATTATTTAAATTAGTATACACTTCCTGTAAAGATAAAGATTCTTCTTTATCCATCCAAGAAACTATATTTTCAACTATAGAACTTTTAAGCTCTAAATTTAAATCACCTTCACCTATATAAAATCTATCAATATTGTTATTTAACCATCTTCTAAGAGAAACTTTTCCTACTTCAGTTTTAGTTTGAGGATTAGGAACTCCTTGAGATGCTTCTTTTGGAATATTTATCTCCATACCAGTTTCAGAACCTAAACCAAATTTATCAGCCATATTTGCTATATCTTCAATTTCAAGTTTAACTCCAACATCTTCTCCTGTTTGTTGATTTCTTCCAAGGGCTAGAGAGTAAAAATAGTAATTACAAGAATCTCTAATTGCATCTACAACATCCATAGGACCATGCATTCTTTTATCTTGATTCCATAGCCAACATCCAAATGTAGTGTCTCCAATTTCAATATAGCCTCTATCATCAATTTCTAACTGTGGATCTAGACCCTTTTCTAATCCTGCTAGAGCAGTAATCATTTTAAATGTAGACCCTGGTTGAATAGCAGTTTGAGTAGATACATTATATAGAGGCCTTGGTGCTAAAGGATCTTCTTGAGTATCAGGAATTAATCCTTCCCAATCTGCATTGGAAATTCCTGTAGAAAATAGATTCGGATCATAAGAAGGATAACTTGCCATTGACAATATTTCACCTGTTTTTACATCTATAGCCATTACTGCTCCTGATGTAGCATTTCTATAGGGTCTATTATTGTCTGTTGACCATACAACATCATAGTCTCCCCAAGGGCTATTAACTGTACCGCCATTTCTAATTGTTCTAAGTATGTCATCTAAAGCTATTTCAGACCTTTTTTGTAGATGGTAATCTAAAGATAAATAAACATTATCTCCAGGTATTGGTTTTATCTCTTCTAAAACATTAGAAGTATTTCCTAAACTATCTACCTCAACCCTCTTATAGCCATTTTCACCATATAAATTTTCTTGGAAACTTTCTTCAATTCCAGTTTTACCAATCAAAGTATCAGGATTATAATTTTGTTTATTTATATATTTTTCAATTTCACCTTCTTGAGAGATTTTACCCATATATCCTAATATATGAGAACCAACTTCTCCATATGGATAGGATCTTACTGGTTCTAATGAAACTTGAAAACCATCAAAACTTCCTAATTGTTCTTCGAATTTAGCAACAGTTTCATCTTTTAATCCATAACTAAAATTAACTGGTAAATATGCAAGTGATCCATCTCTACTTAATTCGTGATATACATTTAATATAGCGTATACTTCTGGTATTGAAATAGTTTCATTAATAGAATAATAATCTCTAATATCATTAAAAATATCTTCATTTGAACTATTTTCATCAATAGAATATACTTCATAAAAATTTCGTAAATTTAATATTGGAACATATTCAAAACCATCACTAATTGATATACCGCTATTGATACCATCTGATATTAGCTGTTGCTGAGCAAATCCTAAAACTCTTTCATATTCTAAAATTTCTATTAGTAAATTTTCTCTTATGATAGTATCAAAAATATCATCAATAATTAGACTTTCTTCTAAAGAATTATCTGAAGTACTATATACTGGAATATTTTCTTTTACTATATAATTATATTTAAAATCTATTTCATTTTCTTCAAATACTTTTTCTAAAATTGAAGGTATGTTTATGCCTTCTTCAGAAACCTCGTGTTTAATAAAATTTTTCAAGGAGTTTTTTTCAAATAGGATTAAAAAATCTTGCTGAGCAGTAGTTTCCATAGTTATTTCTGGATATGTGTTCATTAAATTAATCTTTAGATTTTGATAATCTCTTTCATAATTAATTTTATAATCAGTTACAATAATATTTTCTTGTAAATTTTTGTCAGAAATTACTTCATAAACAATTTTCCTATTTATTGGGTTTGCTAATAGTTTCTTTATTATAGTAGTATTGTCATTAATCATTAAAGCTAGTGAATCTTTTGGACTAGTCCCATTAGGTATATTGTTCTCTTCATACCAACTATTTAGTTCAATACCATCTATAAAGTTAAAAACAACTACATCATTTACTACTTCAAAAGTTATAGGAACATTTTTTGAATTAAATTCCAAAGAATTTATAAAATTTTGAGCAGGAAAAGAAGTGAAATTATTTATTTCACTATTGTTTTTATAGTATCTAGATATAATCTCTTCAATTAAATTATTCTCAATGATAATATCAACAATTCTATCCTGTGGGGTAATTTCAGTTTTAAAATAATCACTAGTATCTTTATATTCAAAATTATATATAGACATTGGAAAATTAGAATTATAACTAATGCTATCTCTTTCTAATAAAGTAACAGCATCTAATATATATTTATTTTTAGTTTCTTTATCTAATGACGAAAATTCGTCTTTAAGTAATTGCAATGTAAACATCGGTTTATTACCAGCAAGTAATATACCATTTCTATCTCTGATTTCTCCTCTAGGGGCGGTAATATATATATCTTTAATTCTCATATTTTCTGAAAGAGTTCTAAAATGTTCACCCTTTGCAATTGTAAGAGTTGCCAATCTAAATGTAAGAAGACCAAATAATATTACTGTAAAAATAAATACTATTTTAAATCTTTTAGAAATATTTCTTTTATTTGATTTCAATAACTTCATTCCTTTTCTATTTTTTCTTTTCTAGTTAAATAAAATTTTTCAAATTCATTTTGGAATAGCATAAATATAAAAATTGATAATAAAGTTTCTATACTAAATATATTGCTAAGAATTTCTGGAAAATTAATATTATATGATAAAAAGAAATAAATTATGTTAATAATAAAATTGTACAAAAATACGCCTATTAACACATAAAAAATAGCTGTCTTGTAATTCTCATCAAAAATATATCCTCTAACATTATTTATCAAAATGGATACTAAGAAGAAAGTAAGTGTTCTTATGCCGAAATTAGGTGATAATAAAGAGTCATACATTATTCCAAGTATTATTGATAATATCATAGGCTCAGGGCTATCTAGTTTTTGAGAAATAAATATAGTATAAATAAGTAATATATTAGGATAAAAATTTAATAATAAACCATTATTAATTATTGAGACTTGAATTATTACTAAAATAAAACAAATTAATAGTTTTTTAAAATTATTAATCATAATTATCCCCTAAAATTACCAATACACTACTTAATTTATCAAAGTCCACAGCAGGAACAACAGTAATATTTTTTTGTAAGTTTTCATCATCATTTATTACATTAGATACCCTGCCAATATAAATTCTTGGGGAGTAAACTTCACCTAACCCAGAAGTATATACTCTGTCATCTGCAATTATATCACTTTGACTATTAAACATATATCCATCTAAAGTAGTACCATCAGTTAAATTTATTATTCCACCTTCTTGAGTTCGTACGTTGGTAAAAGAAATGTTATTATTTTCTTCAATTATAAGAGAAATTTTAGACCAATTATCTCCAGCCTCTTCTACTTTCCCCACTAAACCTTCAACAATTACATTTTCAGAAGATTGAATTCCTACTATAACTGTATCTCCAGAGGAAATTCCATTTAAGCTTCCTTTATCAAGTAAATATTTATCATTTATTTCTGCAGATTTACCAATAATATTGGCTTTAACTACAGTAAAATCTGTGCTATTTATGAGTTCATATTCATTTCTCAAATAATCCGACCTAGAAATAATATCATTTAACATTAAATTTTCATCTTTTAAAGCTAAATTTTCTTCATTTAGTAAGTCATTTTGTCGAATTAATGAAGGGATATTTAAAACAGTTTCAATTCCATCACCTACAGTATTAACAGTAGATGATGTTATAGAAATTACAGGAGAAATTAAATCTCCAACGAACCTTTCTATTATATTTACACTTTGTCTGCCTCTATTAGTAAAACCAATAAAAAGCATTAAAACTATAATAATTATAGATATTATTAATCTTTCTTTGTACTTTTTAAAATTATAATTCATCAAAAATTCCTTCTTCTAAAAATGAGTAATAAATCCCATCTCCAATAATAATATGATCTATTATCTTTATTCCTAATAAATCTCCAGCCTCTTTTAATCTTTTTGTCAAATGTATATCTTGTCTACTAGGAGTAGGATCTCCACTAGGATGATTATGTACTAATATTATAGTATGAGCATTTCTTTTTATACCTCTAAGAAAAACATCTCTAGGCTCCACAATTGTCTTATCAATAGTACCTATAGAAATTGTTTCAAAATATTCTAATTCTTTTTTCGTATTAAGAATTGCAATTTTGAAGTGTTCCTCAGATAAAAACCTCATTTCATCCATAATTATATTAGGTATAGCGGTAGTATCTGTTATCTTTTCTTTTTTAAGATTGCTGTCTCTATACACTCTCCTGCCTAATTCTATAGCAGCCATAATCATAGAAGCTTTAGATTCACCAATTCCTGAAACCTTCATTAAATCTTCACAAGTTGCAGAAGCTAAAAACTTTAAACCATAATATTCATCATCTTTTCCATTAGTAGATGATGTTTGTCCAATGTCTATTAAGTTTTGAGAAACTAATATGGAATTACTTTCCCTATTTCCAGTTCTAATGATTAATGCTATTAGTTCTGCATTGCTAAGAACTTGGCTTCCGTATTTTAATAATTTCTCTTGGGGTCTTACATCTTTAGGTAAATCTTTAAGTTTTTTATATAACATATTATCCTCTCAAAAGATTTATTTCAAAATAATTTTTCAAATAGAAAGAAAGTTTACTTATTGGCAATCCTACTACACAATAGAAGTCCCCATAAATATAGTCTATTAAAATAGATCCATAACCCTGTATTCCATATCCACCAGCTTTATCTTTCCATTCTAAAGTCTTTAAATATTCATCAATGATTTCATTAGTTAAATAATGAAATTTCACTTCAGTAGTGACATAATCACTAACAGAAATTTCATCTTCTAAGGATATTATTGAAAAAGCAGTGATAACTTTATGGGTTTTATTTGACAATAATTTCAAATAATTTCTAGCTTCCTTTTCATTCTTTGGTTTGTGTAAAATTTCATTATTATATACTACAATAGTATCAGCACTAATAATAACCTTATTTGGAAAATCTTCTGATAATTTTTTTCCCTTATTTCTACTTACAGACATTATATTTGTAATAAGATCAAATTTTTCGTCAAAAGATTCATCTGAATAAACTTGTTTTATTTCAAAGTCCTGAGTGAACTTTTGTAAAATTTCTCTTCTTCGTGGTGATTTAGAAGCTAATATTATTTTATTTATAATAACCACTCCTCGTGTTTAATTGAAATTGTTCTCTTAAGATTTTTTACTATATAGTCAGAACTTATTCCCACAAAAAAACCAGTAAAAAGTCCTAATATTAATAATATAGGTAAATAGGAAAACATCATTAAGTTACTTAATACTATAGCAGAAATAGTAACTTGTGCAATATTATGAAAAGCTGATCCAATTAAGCTGACACCAATTAAACTGACATATTTGTTACCAATTAATATTATAATACTCATGGAAATAGAACTAAATAGAGCTCCTGAAAAACTATACATAAAGCTAGATACATTTCCTGTCATTAACATTAATAATACGCTCTTTAATAAACTTACTAATATTCCCTTTTTATATCCAAATAAAATTAAAGAAACCAAAACTACTATATTTGAAAATCCTAATCTTACACCTGGAGCTATAAATGGCAAAGGGATCATCCCTTCAAACAAACCTAAAATGCTTCCTAATGCAGCTAAAACCGATACAAAAACTAATTCTCTAGTTTTATTCATATTAGTTCACCACATCTACTTCGTTAACATCTACAGGTGATTCACTATATAATTCCACCACTAATCTATTTGGTAGACAGACTATCATTTCTCCTGGTTGAGTAATATATCCTTGAAGTACGTCTAACTTGTCTGGGCAGGAAGCTTCGATACTTCTAACTCCTTTATCTGAAAATTCGAGCAAATTATAACCATACTCTGTCTCTATGGGGATTGTTTTACCATTAGAATCTTCGTTAATATCTACTCTGTCAATTTCTTTTCCATTTACTTTTATTATAGCAATTAAATTTCCATCAGTAATTGTATTTATATTATTTTTAGAAATAAAAAAGATTCCTATACTCGATAGTATTATTAATCCAACTATGAGGAAATCTCCAATTTTTAATTTATTTTTCATGTTTTAATTATAACATAAAAATTTAGTTTATCATTACTTAATAATATAAAAATAGGGTGAATTTTTATCACCCTATTTTTTACACTGTTTCTACAGTTTTTTCTTCTTCAAGTTTTA
>CAYWTV010000002.1:0-130892 GCA_964461305.1 uncultured Peptoniphilaceae bacterium | reverse complement strand
AAATCACAATGTGGTTTTACTCTTTTTATTTGCAAAAAAAGAGATGCTATTTCTAGCACCTCTATAGTCAAATTATACTGATTTACTTAGCATATTCAATTGCACGTGTTTCTCTAATTATATTAACTTTAATTTGTCCTGGATATTCCATTTCGTTTTCTATACGTTTTGCAATATCTCTACTTAAAACAATCATTTCACTTTCGTTTATATTTTCTGGTTTTACAACTATTCTTAGTTCTCTACCAGCTTGTACAGCAAAAGCTTTTTCGATACCTTCAAATGAATTTGCTATTTCTTCTAATTTTTCCAATCTTTTAATATAAGATTGTAATGTTTCTCTTCTTGCTCCTGGTCTAGCTGCAGATAAAGCATCTGCTGCTTGAACTATAATAGATTCTATAAATACAGCCTCTACATCTCCGTGGTGAGATTGAATCGAATTTATTACTGGGTCCGGTTCTTTATATCTCTTAGCTAAATCAACTCCTAAAGCCACGTGAGTAGCTTCAAACTCGTGATCTATAGCTTTACCTAGGTCATGTAATAGACCTGCTCTTTTAGCCATTTTAACATCAGTACCTAGTTGGTCTGCTATTAGTGCAGATATTCTAGCAACTTCAATAGAATGACGAAGGGCATTTTGACCATAACTTGTTCTGTATTTTAGTCTACCTAAAGTCTTTTTAATTTCTGGATGGATGTCGTGTATCCCCAATTCGAACACAGCGTCGTCGCCAGCTTCTTTAATGCTTTGCTCAACTTCTTTCTCTGCCTTTTCAACTACTTCTTCAATTCTAGTAGGATGAATTCGGCCGTCCGTAATTAGTTTTTCCAGAGCTATTCTAGCTACTTCCCTTCTTACAGGGTCAAAACTTGAAACTGTAACAGCTTCTGGAGTATCGTCAATAATTAAGTCTACTCCTGTCATTGATTCAATAGCTCGAATATTTCTTCCTTCTCTACCTATAATTCTACCTTTCATATCGTCATTCGGTAAACTTACAGTAGTAACTGTTAATTCAGGAACATAATCCGCAGATACTTTTTGTACAGCGTTTGCAATTATATTTCTCGCAATCTTTTCAGATTCTTCCTTCGTCTTGTTCTCATAATCTTTAATTATAGTAGCAGATTCATGTACAACCTCATTTTTTAATTCGTCTAATAAGACATCTTTAGCCATTTGAGTGCTGTATCCAGAAATTCTTTCTAATTCAGAAATTCTTTGGCCTAAAATTTCTTCGGCTCTTGTTTCTTTTTCCTCAACTTGTCTTAATTTGTCAGTTAAGGATTGATCTTTTCTTTCTAAATTAGTAGCTCTTTTATCTAGTTGATCTTCTTTATTTGTAAGTCTCTTTTCAAACTCAGAATTTTCTTCTCTGCGTTTTTTATTTTCTTCTTCAGCTTCAGTTCTCATCTTATGAATTTCTTCTTTAGCTTCTAGAAGGGCTTCTTTTTTAATAGACTCACTTTCTCTTTCTGCATCTATTATTAGATTCTTGGCATGGGTTTCTGCTGAGCCAATTCTAGCTTCTGCAGTTTGTTTTCTAGCTATATAACCTAGAGCCACACCTACAATAATCATTATCGCATAGATCAAGTATTCGATGAAGAACACCTCCTCCTCATTATTTAGTTTTTAAGTTTCAATTTTTTAGTTTCAGTATGAATTTAATTAACTATACCTTTTAATTCTATATCTTTTGATAATCATAGTCAATACTTAGTTAAATATTAATCGATTAATATAAACTAAAATAAAATAAAACCCCCTTAATCCGTCTCCGGATTATGGGGGTCGCATCATTTCGTAGTCTTATTCTTGTTGTTTTTCCACATTGGAAATTCCGTTTTCTTGATTAACTTTGTAAATATTTTCTGACAAAGATGCTAAATGAGGATTGTGAGTTATCATTATAATTTGTCTGTTCATCTGTTTAGAAAATTGTAATAAGAAATCCCCAATATCAAAAGTATAATCTTGACTTACGTGCTTTGCAGGTTCATCTAATATTAAAGGCCCTTCAACTTTAGGGTTAGTATTTTCTAAAAATGACAGTCTTAAAGCTAAACTTACAATATCTACTATACCTCCACCTTTTGAGATTTCAGGTTTAGTCTTTACTATTGTGTTTTCATTTTCTTCTACTACATAAAACTCGGCACTAGAGATATTTCTTTTTTCAGAAATATCAATTTCAAACTGATAGTTTTTATCGAAAATATATCTTAAACTTTTAGTAGTTAGATTTTCAATTTGAGCTTTACCTTGTTCCCTGGCGTATTTAGAAGTTTTTTGAAATAAAATTAAAACTTTTTCTAAAATGTCTACTTCTTTATTTATTTTTTCAATATCTGTTTTTAACTCATTTTGTTGTTTTTGTAATAAATTTCTTTTAGATTCTTCAGTGTAATAAATTTTTTTAAGCTCACTAATATAAAAATCTGTATTGTCCATTTAATCTTCCTTTTTAAATAAATCCTTTGGAATTAGTGAGTTTGCCTCTTTTAAAAGTTCATCTATTTCTATTTTAAGATTTTCGATTACATCTTTTAAATTTTCCGGCTTAACCCCCAATTGTTCCAATTCATTTAATATAGTTGTTTCTTGTTTTTTTAATTCTTCTAAGGTTCCTTCAGCTTTGTTTTTCATATTTTTAGCTTTGTCTAAATCTTCTTTTAATTGTTTTAACGATTCTTCGTAGTTCATGTTACACCTCATCACTTAAATGTTTAATTATATCTTCCCCATCTTCTATTGGTTTGAAGCAAGTTGGACAAATTTTTAACTCTTCCATTAAATTTTTGTACTTATTAGTAAAATTTTCTATTTCCTTTGAATAGTTTTGTATTTTTTCATTTTGATACTTCATTGAACTTGCTAATTTAACATATCTATTTTTTATATTTTCTAGTGTTCTTAACCTATATAATTTATTTTCAAATTTTTCAGTAGATTCTTTCGCTTCATCCATAGTATTAAACTTATCCATATACTTATTTCCAATATTTATTCTTCTACTAGCTTCTATTAACTGTTTATTTTGTTTATTCAATAAATTAAAGGCCTCTATTTTATTAACTAGTTTTTCTTGATTTAAATATGCATTATCTAAGTCCTTAAACCTTTGATAAATATTTAGTATATATTTCTGTCTATTTAATACATTTGTGTAGTTTTTTTCCGTGACTTCTAAATTCTTTAAAAAACTGGATTTGTAGTTTACTTGATTTATTTTATCTTCTAGGGTGTTTATTTCCTTTAGGTTATTTAAAATAACTTTTGAATAATCTTCTCTTTTTATATTATAATTTATTGAACTACATAGTCTATCTAAATTGTTTAGTTTTAAAATTCTATTTTCTATTACATTAAATTTATCTTGTATTTGATCTGTAACTTGTAGCTTTTTTAAAGTGTACTCTGCTAATTCTTTTTCTGTTTTTAATGGTTCATAAATTCTCAATAAGTTTTCTAATGTAGACAATTTTTGACTTAATTTTTGTTTTTTGCTTTGAATAGTTTCTAATTTTTTTATTGTAGATTTTAATTCATCTAAATAATCATATTCCTTTAATTCTTCAACTAGGTTTTCTTCCTTATTTATTTTATCAGCTAAATCTCTTTTTTTACTTTTTAAATCAGTGTTTGTATTTGACAATGCATAATCTATTATATCAGCATCTACTAATTTCCCTATTGCAGCTGCTTTTAGACTTGGAGTTTCAGATAGTAAAAATGGAGGATCTAATTGTTCTGCCATATTTAATGACCTATCCTCAGAAGGAGTTAGTGCAATCTTTCTCATTTTTGTTCCTTCTAAAACTTCTAATGGAACTTTAGTTCCAAATCCTTCTAGGTTCAGTTCTTCTCCGTTAGGATAAGTTAGGTTATATCCGTTTTTTCCTTTTTTTCTATATCTATTTAGAATAAATCCATCGTTAAATTCTATAGTTACACTTACGCTTTTTTCTCCTTCTCGCATGAAGTAATCCCCTTGGGGTTCATTGTAAAGAGCCCACTTTAATGCCCTGAAAATAGCTGTTTTACCACTATCTGTCGGGCCTATTATGGCGTTTAATCCATTTGTAAATTCCATTACAGAATATTTATGAGATTGAAAGTTTTCGATTATTATTTTCTTAATCGTAATCATTTACTATCTCCTTCGCATATTGAAGTCTAAGTTTTGCTTCTTTTAATATATCTTGATCAAAATTTTCAGATTTAGATATTTCATTTAAAATAGTATCTAAGTTTAATAGCTCCAAATCTACATTTTGATCTATTGAGTTTGAAAAAATTGTTAATCTTTCATCTTTATAATGACTTTCAGTTAACGCTTTTCTATCTAGTACTTCTTCTCCATCTTTAGCACTTTTTAAGTAAACGTCCTTTATTACAATATTGTCTTTAGTTATATTTAGTTCCAAAAACTTAGGTTTTCTTTTTATTTCTCCTAAAGAGTTGGATATTCTAACCATACTTCCTGGATTTGAAAAAAACTTTCCATCTATATATTGGGTTTTAAAGCCTGTGTGATAATGACCTGCTAAGGTTATATCAGCTTCTGTGTCTGTAATTTCTCCTATTAATACATGGGGAACTTGTTTCAAAAATGGCCTGTCAGTTAAAAATCCATGAACGATATTTATTACTATATCTGCATCGTATTTTAAATTTGATTTTTTAATTATATAGTTTTCTTTATTTAAATCTATATCTGAGGAATAATCCTTTCCTAAGACCAAAATACTAACTTCATCAGAATTTAACAAAATCCCATCTTCTGGGATAATATTTAAAACGTGAAAGTTATCTAATAACCCCAACATAGTTCTATTTAAAGTTTTTGTATTATAGCCGAATATATCGTGGTTACCTGCAACAATATAAATAGGCATATTAAAAGATGACAATATCTTACCTACTTCTGAGGTAGGTTTTATAGCAGAGTCTGGTCTATCAAATAAATCTCCACCATGTAAGACATAATCAATTTTATTTTCATTTGCATAATTTTTTATTTCTTCTAATTTGTTTAAAGTTGTCTCATAAAAATCGTCTAGTCTATTTCTAGGTTTAGACATTCTTATATGAGTATCAGTAAAGAAGAGTAGTTTCATAACTACTCTTCTCCATCTATTACAATCTGTTCTTTAACTTTTATTTCTTCTGTAAGTTCTTTAGGAATATTTAGATTATAGTGTTTTCTAACTTTTAGTTCTATTTCTCTTTCTATTTGTGGATTAGCTTCTAAATATGCCTTTGCAGCATCTCTACCTTGACCCATTCTTTCGTCTTCATAGCTATACCAAGAACCAGCTTTGTTAATAATATCTGCATTGGAAGCTGCATCTACTATACCACCCATTTTTGATATACCTTCTCCATAAATAATATCAAATTCAGCAGTTTTAAATGGTGGTGCTACTTTGTTTTTTACAACTTTTGCTCTAACTCTATTTCCTAAAAATTCATCGCCTTTTTTTATATTTTCAGATTTTCTAACCTCAAGTCTAATGGACGAGTAGAATTTTAATGCTCTACCACCAGTTGTTGTTTCTGGATTACCAAACATAATACCTACTTTTTCCCTTAATTGATTAATAAATATAACTGTTGTATTGGATTTAGAAATTGCCCCTGTGATTTTTCTAAGGGCTTGACTCATTAATCTAGCTTGAAGTCCTATAAAGGAATCCCCCATAGCACCTTCTATTTCTGCCCTAGGTACTAAAGCTGCAACAGAGTCTATTACTACAACATCCACTGCATTTGATCTAACAAGCATCTCCGTAATTTCAAGTCCCTCTTCACCAGTGTCTGGCTGAGAAACTAATAGGTCATTCATATTAACCCCAAGTCTTTTTGAATATTCTGGGTCTATAGCATGTTCCGCATCTACAAATGCTGCAGTTCCACCTAGTTTTTGGGCTTCAGCTACAATATGAAGTGCTACAGTAGTCTTACCAGAAGATTCCGGTCCGTAAATTTCTATTACACGACCTCTAGGTATTCCACCTACTCCTAAAGCTATATCTAATTCTATAGATCCTGTTGGAATAACTTCCATAACTCTTGTGGAATCTTCGCCCATTTTCATTATTGAGCCCTTGCCAAATTCCTTTTCAATTCGAGAAACTGCAGCATCTAAAGCTTTAGTTCTTTCTTTTTGTTCCATCATAATGACCTCCTCTAATCCATCAACTTAATTATATTAAAAAATATATTATTAGAAACTCTGCTAATTATCTGAGCTCTAGATCCATAATATCTTTGTTTTATAATTTTTCTTTCGTCATTTTCTTTGTCATAAATTCCTATATATACTAATCCATTTGTCTTATCATCTTCAGTTGGGCTGGCAAAACCTGTGGAGATGGCATAATAATCCACATCATATTTTTTTATTAATCCATCTAGCATTTCATTTGCAGTTTGTTCACTTACGGCTGTGTACTTTTCCAGTGTTTCTTTTTTTATATCTAGTTCTTTCATTTTTGCTTCGTTAGAATAAGTTACTAAGGAACATAAAAAAGCTTTAGATGAGCCTGGATTGTCTGTCATAAATGAAGCTAAATGGCCCCCTGTACAAGACTCTGCAAAAACAATTTTTTTGTTATTTTCTAAAAGTTTATCTAAAAGAGATTTAGAAAGGGAAATAGAATCAGTATCGTAAATATATTCAGAAAATTCTTCTGAAATTAAATTAACCACATCATCCATTTTTTCCATATTCCCATCTTCTGTAATTATTTTTATATCTACTCCCATTTTATTACTATAGGTATTAACAGAAAATTCTTCATCTATTTCTAAATGTCTCAATCTATCTTCTAATTGGGATTCTCCAATTCCATAAGTATTAATAGTTTTTATATTAAATATATCTTCAGCATTGTAGTGATTTAAAAATTTATCTAATACATGTTCTAATTCAACTGGAGGTCCAGGTAAAACTATCACCCATTTTCGACCTTCCCTTAAAAAATATCCACATGCAGTACCTATTTCATTTTCTAAAATTTGACAACCTCTAGGAAAAACTGCTTGTTTCCTGTTGTTGTCTGTCATGAATCTTCCTTTAGAAGAAAAATACTTCTCTAATTTATCGAATATTTCCTCATTAAACATTGTATCTCGGTTTATAGCATAAGATATACTTTCAGTAGTAATATCATCTGCTGTAGGTCCTAATCCACCTGATACGATAATCATTTCGTAATTTTCTAAAAGTTCATTAAAGGATTTAATAATTATCTCTTTGTCATCTTTTATAGTTCTTTGTTCTTCTATAATAATACCATAATCTGCTAAGTTCTTAGCTATTATGGATAGGTTCGTATTAATTGTATGGCCTATTAATATTTCATTTCCCACATTTAGAACTGCAGCTTTCATATAATCACCCTTTCAATACATCTTTATTCTTGTATATATAGTCCCATCCTGAAACTACAGTGGCCAAAGCCATTACGTAAACTAAAACCACATAAACAATCTCAAATCTCCCTGTAATTGCACAAACAAAATACATTACAATACAAAGCATTTGAGTAATGGTTTTTAATTTCCCTAAATTACTAGCTGCTATTGTAATACCAGCATCTGCAGCTAGAATTCTAAATCCCGTGATGATTAACTCTCTTGCTATAACTATAATCACTATCCAACCTGGAATTGCACTTTTTTCCACAATTAGAACAAATGCAGAAATAACTAATATTTTATCAACTAAAGGATCCATAAATTTTCCTAAAGTAGTAACCATATTGTAATTTCTAGCTACATATCCATCTACTGCATCACTTAATGATGCCACAACGAATATAATTAATGGAATTGGACTTGCAACTGGTAAATTATACATAGTTATCATAAAAACCGGAACCATAAAAAATCTAAACATTGTTATTTTATTTGCTAAATTCATACAATTCTCCAATCATATCATGTTCCATAACATCTATTATTTTCACATATACAAATTCACCAATATTTATATTGTCTACTTTTTCGTCAGTATTGATATAAACTACCCCATCAATTTCAGGTGAGTCCATATAAGATCTTCCCACAATTACATCGTCGTTTATTTCTTCTACTAAAACTTCTAGTATTTGACCTAAATGTCCTTCCATATTTTCAAAAGATATTTTTTCTTGAACATTCATAATATAGTCTTTTCTATCAGACTTTGTTTTTTTATCAATTTGGTTGTCAAAATTATAGGCTATAGTGTCTTCTTCCCTTGAATACTCAAAAACTCCTACTCTATCTAATTTCATTTCCTTTAAAAAATCCACAAGTTCCATAAACTGCTCATTTGTTTCTCCTGGAAATCCTATTATAAAAGTCGATCTGATTATTATATTTGGAATTTCTTTTCTAAGTTTATCTATTAAAGAAATTATGTCTTTTTTATTTGTGGATCTATTCATGTTTTTTAAAACTTCGTCATTTACATGTTGTAGGGGAATATCCACATATGGAAGTAATTTTTTGTTGTTTTTAAAAGATTCTATTAGATTATCTGTAAAATTATCTGGGTATAGATAAAGTACCCTAATCCACTTTAATTCCTCTATTTCTTCCAATTTATTTACAAGTTTTGCTAAAGAATGTTCACCATAATTGTCAATTCCATAGTCAGTAGTATTTTGGGCAATTAATATAACTTCTCGAGTTCCCCTTTTAGCTAAATTTTCTACTTCTTTATATATATTTTCTATTTTTCTACTTCTGTTTCTTCCTCTTAATTTTGGAATAATACAGTAACTACAAAAGTTGTTACATCCTTCGCCGATTTTAACAAATTCACTTACATTGGCGTTAGTTTTAAAAATCCCCTCTTCGATATCTGCATCAATATCTCCAGTTTCATTTACTTTATTCCCAAGTTCTAATTGAGCAATATATTGTTCTATGTTTTTAATCTGTCCAGTTCCTAAAATTCCGTCTATTTCAGGAATCTGCTCTAATAATTCATTAGAATATCTTTGAGCCAAACACCCACTGACTAATATTTTTTTATCTCCCTGGGATTTATATTGTGTCATCTCAAAAATTTCATTTATAGATTCTTCTTTTGCAGATTCGATAAATCCACAAGTGTTTATTACAATAATATCTGCCATATCAGGCGAATAAACTGAGTTGTAATTCTTTTTTTCTAAAATAGTTCTCATAACATCGGTGTCTACATCATTTTTTGAACATCCTAATGTTGTAAAATATACGTTTTTATCAGTCAAAATCTTCTCCTAGTAATTGTAAATATTCTTCTTCAGTTATAAATATATCTCTAGGTTTAGATCCTTTACTAGGACCTACATAACCTTGTTCTTCTAGTTGATCTACTATTCTAGCTGCTCTAGAATAGCCAATACTTAATTTCCTTTGTAAATAGGATATTGACGCTTGCTCATCGTAGACTATTAGCTTTATTGCTTCTAGTGTTAACGGGTCTGCATCTAGCTTTTTGTTTGTAGAAACATTGTTAATCTCTTCTACTACTTCTTCGTTTATATCCATATCAAAATCTTTGTCTTTAAAAAATTCTACTACTCTATCTACTTCCCCTTGGGATACAAAGCAACCTTGAATTCTTCTAGGCTTAGAATAAAAAGATGGATAAAATAACATATCTCCCTTACCTAATAATTTTTCAGCTCCAGAAGAGTCCAGTATAGTTCTAGAATCCACTTGAGATGAAACAGCAAAGGATATTCTAGAAGGAATGTTGGCTTTTATCGTTCCTGTAATTACATCTACAGAAGGTCTTTGAGTAGCCAATATTAAATGCATTCCAGCTGCTCTAGCCATTTGTGCCAGCCTTGCAATATAATCTTCTACTTCATTTGAAGCTACCATCATTAAATCTGCCAACTCGTCTATAATAATAACTATTTTACTCATTTTTTCATCTGTGTTAGCCATTTTTTCATTGTAGTTGTGAATATCTTTTACATAGTTTTGAGCAAAAGTTTTATATCTTCTTTCCATTTCTTCCACTGCCCAAGCTAGTGTTGAAGCTGCTTTTTTAGGATTAGTAACTACAGGAATTAATAAATGAGGAATTGCATTATATACACCAAGCTCTACTATTTTTGGGTCTATTAGTATCATTCTTAAATCTTCAGGGCTTGTGTTATATAATAGTGATATAATTATAGAATTTACACAAACTGACTTACCAGATCCAGTAGCCCCTGCTATAAGCAAATGAGGCATTTCGTCAATAGCTGAAATTACAATTTCTCCATCGGTATCTTTACCCA
Source organism: uncultured Peptoniphilaceae bacterium (assembly GCA_964461305.1). Classification (GTDB taxonomy): domain Bacteria; phylum Bacillota; class Clostridia; order Tissierellales; family Peptoniphilaceae; genus Neofamilia. Next base: position 120,605 of record CAYWTV010000002.1, on the reverse strand, counting down.
ATACTAAAGGCAAGTCAGAGTCATTTTCTGCAAAAGTTTTAGAATTAATAACCTCTTCTAAAGTTACCATTGACTTTTCTTTATTTGGTACTTCTATTCCTACAGCAGTTTTACCAGGAATTGGAGCTTCAATTCTAATATCCGATGAGGCCAAACTAAAAGCTAAGTTATCAGCTAGTCCAACTATTTTACTTAATTTTACATTAGCAGCGGGAACTAATTCATAACAAGTCACTGTAGGTCCAGAATTTACCTGCTCAACTTTTGCACTTATTCCAAAGTTTCTCATAGTGTCTTCAATGATTTTACTATTTTCATAGATTTCATCTCTGTTAATTTTAGATTTTTGTTTTCTCTTATTTAATAAGTTTACAGGTGGAAATTCGTATTTTATTTTTGGTTTCTTTTCTTCAATTTCTTTTTGAATAATTAACTTGTCCTTAGGTGTAACTTTGGAAGTTTTCTCTAAATTTTCAAGTTCAGCTTTTCTTAATTCTTCTTCAGTATAAAATAAATCCTCGTCAGTATTATCATTAAATGAAATGCTTTTTTCATAGTCTCTAACATTAAATACTTCAGAGCTGTCCAATAAACTTTCAGAGTTTATTTTTATATCAGATTTGGGAATCTCTTCTACTGACATTTGAGTATTTTTAGATCTAAGTTCCTTAGTTTTATTTATTAAATTTTGTGAAGAGGTCTTTAGTTTTTCTCCAATCTTGTTAGTTCCAGTTAAAATAGTCTCTCCAATTAATTTATAGTCTAAGTTAAAAAATACTATTGAAGATATTATAAATAAAATAAATAGAATAATATTTAATCCTAAATCCCCAAATAAACTAAGTAAAAATGAATTTAAAAATCCACCTATATATCCTCCGTTTATTCCAAGAATCCTTGGGTTCACCCCAAAGCTAAATCTATTTTCATAAACTCCTGGTTGAAGAGATATGGTATCTAAAAATGATGATCCTATTAACAAAAACATTACGCCAGATATTATTAAGAAAATATCTGAAGTTTCTATAGAATTTAAATAAGAATTTATAGCCAAAAATATTAACATAATAGGAATAATAATATTTCCATTTCCAAATAAGAAATAAAATACATCATTTATGAACTGTCCAACTTGTCCCATACCATCAGTTAGGAAACACAAAGCCAACAATAACGATACTATTACAAGAATAGTTCTAGCTATGGAGCTTATTTCTAAATTTATAGATTTTTTAGTTTTTCTTTTAGTTTTTCGTTTCTTATATGCCATATTACTTTATACCACTAGATCCAAAACCACCTGAATCTCTCTTGGTATCCGACAACTCCTTAACTTCTTTTATCTCTACCCTTTCGTATTTTATAACTACTAATTGGGCAATTCTATCTCCATTATTAATTTCAAAATCTTCTTCGCCTAAATTAATTAATATAATTCCTATTTCTCCTCTATAATCTGAATCAATAGTTCCGATTCCGTTTACTAGAGAAATTCCGTGTTTTAAAGCTAAGCCACTTCTAGCTCTTACTTGAATTTCATAGCCTTCTGGGATTTCTGCATATATCCCTGTAGGAACAAGTTTTCTCTCCATTGGTTTTAATATTATAGGTTCATTTAAGTTGGCTCTAATGTCCATACCTGAAGATCCTTTAGTTTCATAACTTGGTAATTGATTGTTGCTTTTATTTACTATCTTAATTTCCATTTTTCTCCCCTTAATTCAAACGCATGTTCTATATTATATTATAACTTGAATTTTACAATAATTAAAGTCTTTTATTATTATATATGATTTTTGTAATAAATTGGTAAATAATCCAAAATAAAGGCCTTTTTTAATATTTTATTTTACTTAATAATTCTTCTCAAAATAATGTAGAATATCTTTACAAAAATACCTATATAAATATCATAGTGAAATAAAGTTTAAACTCCTTTACGATTTTGTAGAAATAACAAATAAGCACAAAAAAACGCAAAGGAAATATTTCCCCTTGCGTCACTTGAAGATTTTACACTAAAAGTTTTCTAACGATTTGATTAACCATATTGCCGTCGGCTCTTCCTTGAATTTTAGGCATTACATCTTTCATTATACTTCCCATGTCTTTCATTGAAGTATAGTTACCTTTTTCAAGTACATCCTTAACAATAACAGTTAATTCTTCCTCAGTAAGTTGTTCTGGTAAATATTCAAGAAGTATGTCAATTTCTGCCTCAGCTTGTTCAACTAAGTCATCACGATTACCTTTCTTGAATTCTTCTATTGAATTTCTCTTTTCCTTGAGCTGTTTATTTATAACTTGAATAATTCCATCATCATCGAGTTCAATTCTTTCGTCGACTTCTACTTGTTTTATTCCAGCTCTTACCATTGTTATGGTATTTTTCCTTAGAGTGTCCTTATTCTTCATGGAAGTTTTAAGATCATCCATTAGGAGTGCTTTTAAAGACATATTATCACCTATTAACGTCCTTTACGGTTCTTTCTGCGAGCTTCTTCTGCTTTTTTCTTTCTTTTCACACTAGGTTTCTCATAGTGTTCTCTTTGCCTAATTTCACGAAGTATACCGCTTGTTGCACATTGTCTTTTGAATCTCTTTAGAGCATTGTCTAACGATTCATTTTCCCCAACTTTTATTTCAGACATCTAAATCCCTCCCTTCGTAGAAAAGAGTACGTATATCATAATACTGTAAAATTATACAATAAAGAAATCTAATAATCAAGAAAGAAAGAACATTTATTTCATATAAATTACATATAATTTAAAAAAAGAGCTAACATTTAGTTAGCCCTTTGATTTATTTTAATACATTCCAGCTCCTGGACCCATTGCACCCATTCCTGCTGGCTCTTCTTCTGGTATATCTACTACTGCTGCTTCAGTGGTTAATATCATAGATGCAACACTTGCTGCATTTTCAATTGCAGATCTAGTTACCTTTGCTGGATCTACAATTCCTGCTTTAACCATGTCTTTATAGTCTCCTAAAAGAGCATCATAACCAATACCAATTTCTTTTCCTCTAGTATTAGCTACTATAACTGATCCTTCTAAACCAGCATTTTCAGCTATTTGTTTTACTGGTTCTTCTAAAGCTTTAGATATTATTAATGCACCTGTTTTTGCATCTCCTTCTAAAGTCTCTACATAAGCATCTACAGCACTTATTGAATCAACTAATACTGTTCCACCACCTGGTACAATACCTTCTTCAACAGCAGCTCTAGTAGCAGCTAGTGCATCTTCAATTCTAAGTTTCTTTTCTTTAAGTTCTAATTCAGTTGCAGCACCTACTTCGATAACTGCTACTCCACCTGAAAGTTTAGCTAATCTTTCTTGAAGCTTTTCTTTGTCAAATTCTGAATCAGAATTTTCAATTTGAACTTTTATTTGATTCAATCTATCACTTAAAGCATCCTTTGAACCAACACCATCAACAATTACAGTAGTATCTTTGTCGATTTTTACTGATTCAGCACTACCTAACATATCCATAGTAGATTCTTTAATATCATAACCTAACTCTTCAGATATAACTGTCGCTCCAGTTAAAATTGCAATATCTTGAAGCATTTCTTTTCTTCTATCTCCAAACCCTGGAGCTTTAACTGCAACTACATTAAAAGTACCTCTAAGCTTGTTTACTACTATTGTAGCCATAGCTTCCCCTTCAATGTCATCAGCAATTATTAAAAGTGGTCTTCCAGATTGTACAACTTCTTCTAATAAGTGAAGAATGTCTTGAATATTAGTGATTTTTTTATCTGTTACTAAAATATATGGTTTATCAAGTTCAGCAATCATTTTTTCAGAATCTGTAACCATATATGGTGATACATATCCTCTATCAAATTGCATACCTTCAACAGTTTTTAAAGTAGTTCCTGTAGATCTAGATTCTTCTACTGTTATTACTCCGTCTCTGCCTACTTTTTCCATAGCTTCAGAGATTAGCTCACCAATTTGTTGATCTGCTGCAGAAATAGCTGCAACTTGAGAAATTGATTCCTTAGATTCAACAGGTACTGAGAATTTTTTTATTTCTTCTACTACTACTTCAACTGCTCCATTTATACCAGTTTTTAATTGGATTGGATTAGCCCCTGCTGCTATATTCTTTAGTCCTTCTCTAATAATAGCTTGGGCAAGTAATGTAGCTGTTGTAGTACCGTCACCTGCTACATCGTTAGTTTTAGTTGCTACTTCTTTTACTAATTGAGCACCCATATTTTCAAATCTGTCTTCAAATTCAATTTCTTTTGCTATTGTAACACCATCGTTAGTAATTAATGGTGAACCGAATTGTTTATCTAATACTACATTTCTGCCCTTAGGACCTAATGTAATTTTTACTGTATCAGCTAATTGATTAATGCCTTTTTCCATTGCTTTTCTAGCATCTTCTCTAAATTTAATTTCTTTAGCCATTTAAATTCCCCCTTTTATTATTTTACTACTGCTAATAAATCACTTAATTTACAAACTATTAATTCTTCGTCGTCTATTTTAATTTCATTTCCTGAATATTTTGTAAATACTACTATGTCTCCAACATTAATTTGGTCTTTCTTTTCGTCATTATTTAAAATATCAGGTCCAATTGCCACTACTTCTGCTTGTTGTGGAGCTTCTTTTGCAGAATCAGGAAGCACTATACCGCTAGAAGTTTTCTCTTCAGCTTTTAATCTTTTAATTATAATTTTGTCTCCAATAGGTTTTAAGTTCATATATTTCATCCTTTCTTATAATCATAGTGTTAGCACTCTAGTTGACCGAGTGCTAACTTCTACATATATATTACCCTTATTTTGAGATTTAATCAATATTTTTTTAAATTTTTCCTATTGAATTTTCTCTTCCATAGTAAAATAAATATTGTTGAGCTACACCTGCATACTGGCCAAATTTTTCTCTTCCAAGTTCTCCTACTTTGTTTTTATTTACTTCTTCTTTAAAATACAAGTATTCCATTACTCTTTTTATCCATACATCAACTGGAAAAGAATCTTTTTTATTAAATGCAAATAAAGTTATACAATCTGCTATTTTAGGACCTACTCCTGGCAAATCTATAAGAGTGTTTCTTATTTCTTCCCTAGAATAACTTCTTAAAGATTCTAAATTGTAAATCCCTTCATCTACTAATTGGGAAACAGCTACAATTCTCTTATCTCTAAAACCAACTCTGCAAATTTCTCTAACTTCTAATACTTCAGCTTTAGATAGTTGATTTGGAGTTGGAAATGAGAAATATTCTTTTCCTTCATAAAATCCTATACTCTCACCATATGTTTTACATAATAACTCAATTGATTTTTTTATTTGGGGAATTCGGTTGTTTGCTGAAATGATAAATGAAATAACAGTTTCAAAAGGCTCTTGATTTAGTATTCTAATACCACTTCCGTAAGATATTGCCTCATTCATTATTTCATCATCATTAAAAGTAGATTGGATACTTTCATAATCAGTATTTAAATCAAAATAATTTCTCCAAATATTTTCAAAATCATTAATATTAGAATTTTTAATTATAATATTATTTTCTTCTTTTGAAATGTTAATAACTCGATTAAAAGCTACTAAAGTATAACTGTTATCTATTTCTTTATTCCATCTAAATGCCTGACCACATTCTAATATATGTTCTGGATCAAAGTTTTGTAAATTTTTTAATATAATATTATTGTCTTTGTAAATATACTCCAAAATTTCCTCCAATAAAAAGGCAAAGTCTTACACTTTGCCTAAATTTTTATTTGTTTTTTAAAAAATATGATAGTACTAAAAAACTCTCTGTGAAACTTACATTTTCAACATATACATCTTCAGGAACTTCTAAGTCAATAGGAGCAAAATTCCATATACCCTTAAGTCCGTATTTTACATATAAGTCCGCTATATCTTGAGCACTTTCTTTATCTACACTTATAATTCCCACATGTACTTTTTTGTTTTCTAAGAAATTCTCTACATTCTTAATATCTTGGATTTGAATTCCATCAATGTCTTGACCGATGTTATTTGGATTACGGTCAAATATAGCTATGATATTTAACCCACAATCTCTAAATCCTGGATACTTTGCTATTGTTTTTCCTAAATTCCCAGATCCTATCATCACAGCATTTTTAACGATGTCATGTCCAAGTATTTCACTAATTGCAAGTTTAAGACTTCTTACATTATATCCAAATCCCTGTTGTCCAAACCCACCAAAGTTATTAAAATCTTGTCTAATTTGTGATGCTGTAAAACCTGTTAATTCGCTAAGTTCTTGTGATGAAACTCCTTTAACGTCTGATTTTTCTAATTCATCTAAGTATCTATAGTACTTAGGTAGCCTCCTAATAACGGCTATAGATATTTTTTTCTCTGCCATTTTATCACTCCATTAATCCATATTATTAATATTATAACACATTCACAACAGTATTAAACATATTGTACTAGAATTTGTTTATTAATTATTTATATTAGTATAAGTTTTACTTTTATTTAATTTTTGATAAAATGTAATTTGGAGGTATTTATGGCAATTTTAAGTGTAAAAGATTTATCAAAAAGTTTTATATACGAAAAGATTTTTAAAGATGTAAATTTTCATATAGAAGAAGGAGATAAGGTAGGTTTAATCGGCCAAAACGGCAGTGGAAAGACTACTCTTTTAAATGTCTTAACTGGAGAATTATTATGTGATACAGGAGAAATCTTTTATCAAAAAAATTCCAATCCTAAATATTTAAAGCAATACACTAAAATATCTAGTGAAAAAACTATACTTCAAGAATGTCTTTTAATTTTTGAAAATATTTTTAAAATAGAAGATAAATTGCGTATTTTGGAAATTGAAATAAGCAATTTAGATGAAGAAAGTATTAAGAATTCTAAATTACTAGATGAATATAGTAAACTACGAGAAAAATACATTGAACTTAAGGGACCAGAGGTAAACTCCAGAGTTACTGGGGTACTTAAAGGATTAGGTTTTGAAGAAAAGGATTTTAGTAAAATTGTTAACCATTTAAGTGGTGGACAAAAATCCAGAATAAACCTTGCTAAATTATTACTTTCAAATCCTGATTTTATGTTTTTAGACGAACCTACAAATCACCTAGACATACAATCTATAAATTGGTTAGAAAGTTATCTTAGGGATTATAAAGGAACTTTCATTGTTATATCCCACGATAGGTTTTTCTTAGATAATATTGTCAACAAAATATTCTTATTGGAAAATACTAATCTTACAACTTATAAAGGAAATTATTCCAATTACCAAAAGCTTAGACAAAAAGAACTGGAAGTACTAAAAAAACAATATGAAAACCAACAATTAGAAATAGAAAGAGAAAGAAAAATAATTGACAAGTTTCTAAATGTTGGAAGAGAAAAATCCATTAGACAAGGACAAAGTCGCTTAAAGAAACTTGAAAAAATTGACCTTCTTACTCCAATAGATGTTAAAAAAACTGCTAAAATAAAGTTTGAAACTAATATTAAATCTGGGGAAGATATTTTTATTGGAGAAAATCTTTCTAAGTCCTTTGGAGAAAAGAAAGTCTTTGAAAATATTGATTTTAAAGTATTTAGAGGTGATCGAATTGGTATTGTAGGAGAGAATGGAATAGGAAAATCCACTTTGTTTAATATTATTTCAGGTAAATTCCCAAGTGATTCAGGTCAACTTCAAATAGGTACTAATGTATTTATTGGATATTTTGATCAAGAAATGAGTCATTTAGACAACAACAAAACTATTATGGATGAAATTTGGGATTCATATCCTACATTAACTCATTTTGAAATTAGATCTTTCTTAGCAAAAATGATGTTTTTAGGAGATGATATTTTAAAAGAAATAAATACCCTTAGTGGTGGAGAAAAAGCTAGAGTTTCTCTTTTAAAACTAATGCTGTCAGATTCTAATGTTTTATTAATGGATGAACCTACTAATCACTTAGATATTGATTCTAAAGAGATCTTAGAAGATGCATTAAAAGATTATAACGGAACGGTTATATCTATTTCCCATGATAGGTATTTTTTAAATAATTATGCCAATAAAATTTGGGAAATGAAAAGAGATTCAATTACAGAATATTTAGGAGACTACAATTACTATTACCAGAAAAAACTAGAGCTTGAAAATCCAATTGAAGAAAAAAATGAAATGACCTTAACTGAAAAAAAAGCTCTACAAAAAAAGCAACGTCAAGAAATTAATAAAAATAAAAAAAGACGACAAGAAATCCAAAATTTAGAAAATGAAATAAATCATCTAGAAGAAGAGATTGTAAATATAGACGAGGATTTATCGAATCCAGACATATCAATTGATTATGAAAAAGTTATTGAACTTGGGAATAAAAGAGCTGAATTTAGTGAAAAAATTGATTATTTATATGAAAAATGGATTGAACTACAATAAAACCATAAACTTAAAAAAAGCTTATGGTTTTTTATCCCCAGTTTTAAATACTGAAGTTTCCTAAAGAATATATAGTTTTCCACATTATCCACAGGCACTTGTGTACAAAACAAATGTTTTATAATCCTAAATTTGCTACTGCTTTTATACTAAAGTCACTTTCCCCTTCTCGTAAATATTGATAATATGCCGCAGCCCCTATCATTGCTGCATTGTCAGTAGATAAGACTTTACTTGGAAAATAGGTTTTTAAGCCCATTTCTTTTTCAAGACTTAAAAATCTACTTCTTAATCCGTCATTTGCAGATACTCCGCCAGAAACTGCAATTGTATTAATATTTAGTTCTTGAGATAATTTCATAGTTTTTCCAACTAAAACATCTAAAACTGCCTCTTGAAAACTTGTTGCTAGGTCTTCTACTAATATTTCTTCACCTTTCATTTTAGAAGAATTAATGTGATTTAAAACCGCTGTCTTTAATCCGCTAAATGAAAAATCATAATTGTCTTCCTTTAACATAACTCTAGGAAATTCAAAAGTTTCACGGCCTTCCTTTGCCAATTTATCAATTTTTGGTCCACCTGGATAACCTAAACCAAGAGTTCTTGCAACTTTGTCATAGGCCTCACCAGCTGCATCATCTCTAGTTCTACCAATGACTTTAAATTCTAAATAACTTTTCACAAAAATTAAATAAGTATGTCCCCCTGAAACTACTAGAGAAATATATGGAGGTTTCAAATCAGTATCTAAATAATTTGCACAAATATGCCCTTCCATGTGATTTACTCCAACAAAGGGAATATTGTTTCCAAATGCCAATGCTTTACCGTATGATAATCCTACTAATAAAGCTCCAATAAGACCTGGTCCTCTTGTTGCGCCGATTAAATCTATGTCTTTTATTCCTATATTTGCCTGATTTAGTGCATCTTTTACAACTTGACTAATAATTTCTAAATGTTTTCTAGATGCAACTTCTGGAACTACTCCACCGTATTTTTTGTGAATGTCTATTTGAGATGAAATTACATTTGAACAAATTTTTCTTCCATCTTCTATTACCGCTGCTGCAGTTTCATCACATGAAGATTCAATTCCTAATACTAACATTTTTACTCCTAATCTAATTTCCACATTATAAAAGCAGACTTGTTGTTTTTATAATAATTTTTTCTTTTTCCTACTATTGTAAATCCAAATTTTTCATATAAATTTATTGCAGGTTTATTATCTTCCCTAACCTCTAAAGTGTAACCAAAAACAGAATCTTTACTAAAGTAATTCATCCCGTATTTAAGTAACTTTTCTCCAGTTTTAATACCTCTATAATTTTCATCTACAATTATATTGTTAATATGAACTTCACCAGAAATATTCATAATTGATATAAAACCAATTATTTTTAAATCCATTTCAGCTACAAAATATACACTTAAATCGTTATTTATTAAATCCTGTTTTAAAATTTCATAAGACCAGGCATCTACTGAAGATTTTTCTATTTCATAAAGTCTGCCTAAATCCTCTTTTTTGCCTTGTCTGATTTTTATATCAACCATTCTTTTTCTCTAAGTCCATTTGAGCTTGGGGTTTTGTCATGTAATTTGCTTCGAGATTTAAGTGTGTTGTGGTGTTTCCTTTTTCAAATTCTCTTTTTGCAATGAAACAAATATTTGATCCTCTGTTAATTAAATTTCCTTCTATGGCAAAATTTAGTGATTGATTAAATTCATTTTTAAAAATTTCATTAATGTCTCCTGCCAAAACAATATCTTCATAATTCTTCAGTAGATTTGAAAAATCTTCTATATTGTATAAATCCTCAGTTATTATTTCTATTTCTCCATTTAAGTATTTGTAAATCCCACCGTAAACTCTATCTCTTTTAGCATCTACTGCTACTGCCACCCTCTTAGAAGATGAAAAATTTCTAGAAAGTATTTCTAATGAAGATATACCAACTACTGGAGTATTATTAAATTCTACCAATCCCTTAACAGTAGCAATTCCGATTCTTATACCTGTAAAAGATCCAGGTCCTACTGCTACACCAACTAAATCAACGTCCTTTATTGATAGATCATTGGATTCTAATAAAAACTTAATATTGTCTATTAGTTTTTCTGAGTGATCCATATTTGAATAAAAATTTAATTCCCCTAAAATAACATCATCTTTAACTAGTCCAATTGACATAGTCTTTGTAGATGTATCAATACCTAAAATTATCATTTTAAACTCTCCAATATATATTTATATTTTTCATCGTAGTTAGTAGTTATATTTACTTGTCTTTTTTCTTCCCCTAGAGTTTTTATTTCTATATTAATTAAGGATTTAGGTAAATATTTTTTTATTCTCTCAGGCCATTCAATGATATTTACATCATCTGAAAATAAATAATCGTCAAAACCTAAATCTTCAAACTCCACATCTTCTTCTAATCTATACATATCAAAGTGATTTAAATGAATTTTTCCTTCATAAATATTTAGAATTGCAAAAGTAGGGCTAGTGATATATTCATCTATCCCCATACCTTCCCCAATGAATTTAGTTAGATGAGTCTTTCCAGCCCCTAAATCTCCAACTAAACATATAACTTCTCCCCCTTTTAGAGAGCGTCCTATTTTATTTCCTAAATCTTTCATTTCCATTATATTTTGTATATTAAATTCCATATTTTACCTCATGATGTATTATATATGAAATTAGAAAATTTTTAAAGAAAATGAAAATATAAATGTCACATCTTTGTAAACTAGAGATTCTTTAATAAGTTATAATATTATCTATGGAGGTTTAGAATGATTAAAAGATTAAAAAAATTTATTATAGTTCTGTCATTTGCTTTTGTTTTACTATCAACAGGTAATGCCAGGGCTACAGGAGTAATCCAAGATGTTAAAGAAAGGCACAACATCGCCAGCGGTGTAGAATATGTTAAAATTGATAGATTTACTGAAAGTGGATGGATTGATATTGATGTATTAAAACTAGATGCTAAAAACACTTTTAGTAATCTTACTCCACTAGTTGGACCAGAGGGTGTATCTAAAAGAGCTACTCTTACAACTATGATCGAATCAAATGATGCAGTAGCTGGAATAAATGGTGATTTTTTCGAAGTTACTAACTTCCCAATGGCATTAGGTTCCTTAACTGGTGAAGACAAAGTAATTTTAACTACACCTGAAGCGGCTTTTAGTAGAAATTCTTTTTATGTAACTAAAGACGGAAAAGGTGGAGTTGGAAGTTTAGATAACAATATAACTGTAACTTCCAAAGGACAAAATTTTTACGTTAATGCTCTTAATAAAGTTTCAAGACCTTATAAAAGTTTATCTGTTTTAGATTCTAACTGGGGAAAAACTTCTCCTGGTAGAAAATTAGGTGCAAATAACGTGGAAATCCTAGTAGGATCAAATGGTAGAGTTCTAGAAAAAAGAGTTGGTGGACTACCAATTAGTATTCTTCCAGGAAGTTACGTATTAACTCAAGTTGGAGAAAATTTAAAATCTTTCAACATTGGAGATCAAGTTTCGATTAATTATGGATCCTATAAAGATTTAATGTTTTCAATTGGTGGAGGAAATATTTTAGTTAATAAAGGAAGTATTCCTAAAAGTGGGCTATCTACTTCTAGAGCTCCTAGAACTGCAATTGGAATCAATAAAAACAATACAGAAATTCTAATGGTTACCATAGATGGTAGAAACAATGCTTCAATTGGTATGGGAGAACGAGAACTAGCAGAATTTATGAAGAGTATCGGAGCTTATAATTCTCTTAACTTAGATGGTGGTGGATCTACTACAATGGGAATTAAGTATTCAGGAGATAAAAATACAACTGTTGTAAATACTCCATCTGACGGTTCCCAAAGACCGATAGTCTCAGGAGTTGGAATAAAAACTAACGCTCCAGTAACAGAACCTTCCTATATTAAAATAATTCCTAGTGAAAAATCCATGTTCAGTGGCTTTTCTTACCCATTTGAACTTGAAGTTTACGATAAACATCACAATAAATTATCAGTTGATAAATCCCAAATAAAAGTAGAATCTGAATTTGGAACTATCAGTAATAATTACTTTACCCCTAATAAAAAAGGTAAAGGAACCATTGTAGCAACTTATAAAAATGCCAAAGGATCTGTAGATGTATTTTTACACTCTGATATAAAAGAACTAGTATTAGATGTGGATTCTCTACAAATGACTGAAGGAAAAGTTCATATATTTAAAACTATATATGGAAAAGACGATTTAGGATACAGAAAAAAAATTAATCCTTCTCAAGTATCTTTTTCTATAAGTGAAGGACTGGGTTCATTAGAAGGAAATAAATTCACTGCTGGATCTGGCAGTAACACAGGAATTATAACTGCAACTTACAAAGATATTAAAAGAGTCATCCCAGTATCTTTAGGATCCCAAAAAGAAAACATTTTTGGATTTGACAGTGAAGAAAATTTATTTACAACAACTAAACCTAACGACGACACTAAAATAACTACAAAGGCATTTATAGATTCTGAAAATCAAGACTCTAATCCATCTACTGGATTAATATACAGTTTAGCAAATTATGAAAAAAACCAAAGTGCAGAGATTAATTACAAAGGTGGACTAAAATTAGGAGCTGCACAATATATTGGACTTTGGATTAAAGGAGACAATCAAGGTGGTAAAATCACAGCGACCTTTAGAGATGGCAATTCAAAAAGCGCAACTGCTGATTTGGTAAACAACGTTAACTTTAATGAATGGAAGTATGTAGAAGCATTTGTACCTTCTAGTTTGTCAGGAGAAATTTATTTAGATAAAATTTCTGTGACTATATCAGAAGCAAAACAAATAGTTTCGACTATTAAATTTGACGGCTTAGTTGCCGCTGTAAAACTACCATTAAATTGGGAATTAGCAACGGGATCTAGTAGAGTAAACGATCCTAGAAATTATCAAATGGCTAATGAAGAAGCTGCTAATTTCTCAATAACTAGTTTTAATAAAAATGGAGACAATACTAAAAATATAGCTCACCTAAACAATAAAGACGTTGCAATAGCCTTTAATGGAGTCGGTGGTGATTTGATGAAACAAATTAATGCATCTATGAAGTTTAATGGAAATGATACTCACAACATTAAAACATCAAATAAGAGCGCATTTATTACTTTACAATCGAATCAATATGGAGTTAGATCTGCAAATCCAAATCAATGGAAACCATTTATAAATACTATTGAAAACAAAGATTTAAAAAATATAGTAATAATGATGCAATCAAACCCGAATAATATTTCCGGCGAAAAAGAGAAAGGATTCTTCTTCGATACTATTGAAAAAGCAGTCCAATCTGGAAAAAATGTATTTATCATAATACCAGGCAGTACAAATTCAGTAAATTTAGTTGACGGTTATAGATTAGTAACTTTAACAGGATCATCTAACGCAGCACTAGATATAAGTGTTATAAATAACAACTTATCATATGTATTAACTAGATACTAAAGACAAAAACCTTTAGCGAAACTATCGCTAAAGGTTTTTTTAATTGATTATATCTTTACTTATTTCTACTCTCATTGTTATATGAGGATTGACCATCTGACAAACCCTTAAATCACCTGCTAAAGATATTAACATTCCAGCTTGGTTTAATGAAAAATTAGATTTTTTCATAATTAAATCTGCCATATTACAAATTGCCAAATCGCTAGCCTCTTCCATAGTTTCCCTTGAGCCTAAAGTTATCCATTTATCTTTAGTTTCAATAATAGGAAGATTAAAATCAAAATCCTTTAAAACTTCAACTTTTACTTCAACTTCTCCAGAAATTTCTAATCCGCTACCCATTATTTCTCCATCACCCATAGTAGCGTGTAAATCTCCTAAGGAAAGTAAAGCTCCTTTAACATTAACTGGCAGATAAATACTAGATCCTTCTGTAACCTCTATACAATCTAAATTCCCACCGTGATCATAAGGATTACCAGTTGAAATCTTATCATTTTTAGGAGAAACTCCAAGAACTCCAATCATCTTTCTAAGGGGTATTTTTATGCCTTTATAATTTAAATAGTTTCCTTCTATATTACAAACAACAGTTTCCTCATCTTTAATATGAGACTTTAGTCTTCCTAAGCCTGAAGCTGTTACAACTACTCCCTTATTATCTAATTTTATACTGTTTATTGTTACTTTTAAAACATCTCCTACATTAGCTTCCTTAATATATAAAGGACCTGTAGCTGGATTTACTCTTTCAAAATCAATCCCACTTACTAAATCTTTTTCACTTTTTATAGTATCACTAAAACAATCACATGTTTTAAAAACTACCTCATCTCCACTACTACATTTCATAACAGGTTCATTGTCTTTGTTCATATTAAATATAATATTTGTCTTTTCAATAATCATAAAATGCCTCCCTTTTAATAATAAGTATTATAATCCATATAATTTTTATAATCAAAAAAGCTATACTCTTTCGAATATAGCCTAAAAAATTAATCTATTTCTCTTCTGATTTTAGCTCCGATTCCCCTTAATTTATTTTCAATATTTTCATAACCTCTGTCGATGTGATAAATATTGTAAATTTCAGTTTCTCCTTCAGCTACAAAACCTGCTAGTATTAAAGCTGCTCCACATCTTAAATCAGTGGCATAAACTTTATTTCCCACTAATTTTGATCCGCCGTTAATTATTGCAGATCTGTCATTAATTGTTATACTAGCACCCATTCTCTTAAATTCATCAACGTGCATAAATCTATTTTCAAAGACAGTTTCTATTACTATATTAGTATTTTCACATTGTGTCATCATGGCCATAAATTGGGCTTGCATATCTGTAGGAAATCCTGGGTAAGGTAGAGTTTTAATATCAATGTTTTTTAACTTTTCTGGTCCAATTACCCTAACTTGGTCTCCATTTTCTTCAATAACACAACCTGCTTCCTCCAACTTAGAAATTACTGGTCTTAAGTGATCTGTTATTACATTTTCAACTATAACATCTCCTCCTGTTATTGCAGAAGCAATCATAAAAGTACCTGCTTCTATTCGATCAGGTATGATTTGATGTCTAGCTCCATAAAGTTTTTCAACTCCATCGATTATAATTGTATTAGTTCCAGCACCTTTTATTTTGCCACCTAATTTTCTTAAAAAATTTGATAAATCAACTATTTCTGGTTCCATAGCTGCATTTTCTATAACAGTTCTTCCTTCAGCTAAAACTGCAGCCATCATTATATTTTCTGTTGCACCTACTGATGGGAAGTCTAGATAAACTTTATTTCCCACTAATTTTTCAGTATGGGCTAAAATATAGGAATCTTCCCCATCTTCAGATTCTCCATAATGTTCTTCACACTCTACTCCTAAGGCTCTAAAACCTTTTAAATGTAAATCTATAGGTCTAGCTCCAATTGTACATCCTCCAGGTAAAGAGTTTTTAGCTTTTTTCATTCTTCCAAGTAATGGTCCCATTACTAAAAAAGAAGCTCTCATTTTGCTCATTAATTCATATTTAGTTTCATAAGTGTTAATATTTTTAGAATTTATTCTATAAGATCCTTCTCCAAGATCTTCCACTGTAGCACCTAAAGCCCTTAATACATCGCAAATTATTTCCACATCTTTTAATTTTGGTACATCTTCTAAAAAAATATCTTCCGTGCCAAGTAAAGTTGCGGCAAGTATAGGTAAACTTGCATTTTTAGCTCCACTAACTCGAATTTTCCCATTTAATTTTCCACTATTTTCAATAATCAGTTTTTCCAACTGTAATCCCCCATTCAAATTATTCAATAATTCATTATAACATATGTATATCACATATTCATTATATATAAAGAGTGGAGTAATATTATCTCCACTCTTTTTATATCAAATATATCATTAAAATTCAATGTATATTTTTAATGAATATTTACTACTTCATATCCAGCGTCTTTTATAACATCTATTAAAGTTTTATTGTCATAATCTATACTAGATTTAATATAGGCTTTATTATTTTCTAAATCCACCTTAGAATTTACTCCATCTAAAGAATTAAGTGCTTCTTCTACCCTTGAAACACAATGATTACAAGTCATTCCAGAAATATCAATTTCTTTAGAAATTATTTTTTTATCCTTATAATCTGCATCTAAAGATTTTTTCTCAATGTGAATATCTGAATTGTCCACTTGGTCTATAGTGTTTGTTTCAAATGGTTTAAAGTTATTAAGTCTAAGAGCATTTCCAACTACAAAAAGTGAACTTAAACTCATTGCACCAGCAGCTATCATAGGAGACATTCTAACTCCAAAAGCTGTGTAGAATAATCCTGCAGCTATTGGTATTCCCAATACATTATAGAAAAATGCCCAAAATAAATTTTGTTTGATATTTTTCATTGTAGCTTTTCCTAAGTTTATTGCATTAGATACATCTAATAAATTATTTTTCATTAATACTACATCAGCAGATTCGATGGCAACATCAGTTCCTGCACCAATGGCAATACCTATATCTGATTTAGCAAGAGCTGGAGCATCGTTAATTCCATCTCCTACCATTATTACTTTTTCACCATCTCCTTGGACTTTATTAATTGCCTCTTCTTTGTTTTGAGGTAAAACATCGGCAATTACATATTTAATTCCAATTTCTCTAGCGATGGATTTTGCAGTTAACTCATTATCTCCAGTTAACATAATAACTTTTAATCCTTCATCTTGTAATTTCTTTATAGCTTCTTTACTTGTAGGTTTAACTACATCAGCAGCAGCTATAATTCCTAATATAGAATCTTTATCTGCAAAATACATTGGAGTTTTTCCTTCTTTTGCTAATCTATTAGATTCTTCTTCAACTTTTGGCGAATGTATATTCAATTTGTCTAATATTTTTTTATTTCCTGCATAATATTCTTTTCCACTAATTGTAGTTTTTATTCCAACTCCAGGTATAGCTTCAAAATTTTCAGTTTCAAGATCATAAGTCTTAGTTTCTTTAGTACTATTTACTATTGCTTCAGCTAGTGGATGTTCAGATTTTACTTCCATTGCATAAGCTAAGTTTATTAATTGTTCTACAGTAGCCTTTATAGATATAATATCTGTTACAAATGGCTTACCATGAGTTATAGTTCCAGTTTTATCTAAAACTATAGTATCTATTTTATCTAGAGTTTCTAAAGTTTCAGCTGATTTTATTAAAACTCCAAAATTCGCTCCTTTACCAGTACCTACCATTATGGCAACAGGTGTAGCTAAACCTAAAGCACAAGGACAAGAAATTACTAATACTGCCACTGCCATAGTCATAGCAAATTCAAAACCAGCACCCATATATGTCCAATAAACTCCAGTTAATATTGCAATAACTATGACAATAGGTACGAATACCCCTGCGATTTTATCTGCTAATTTGGATATTGGGGCCTTTGATGCACTTGCGTTTTCTACTAATTTTATAATTTGAGAAAGAGTAGAGTTTTCTTGGGATTTATTTACTTCAATATTAATAGATCCGTTATTGTTTATAGTGGCGGTAAACACTTCATCTCCCACTTCTTTAGTAACAGGTATACTCTCTCCTGTTAATATAGATTGATCTACTGAGCTAGACCCATTTACTACGATTCCATCAGCAGGAATTCTCTCTCCAGGTCTAACAACGACTATATCTCCAAGTACTATTTCAGATACATCTATTTCTACTTCACTATTGTCTCTTAATACCCTAGCTTTTTTTGGAGCTAAGTCCATAAGTTTAGTAATAGCATTTGATGTTCTTCTTTTTGATTTTGCCTCAAAATACTTACCTAAAGTAATTAAAGTAAGTATTGTCGCTGCCGATTCAAAATAAACTTCATGGTGATAGGAATGTATTAATTCTGTATTTTGATCTCTAAATCCTATAATCAACATCATAATGACATAAATTCCATAAAGATAACTGGCTCCACTACCAATAGCGATTAGTGAATCCATATTTGGAGTTTTATTTAAAAGTGATTTGAACCCATTTGTAAAATATGCTCTATTTACTATTAAAATAGGTGTAGTTAATAGTAATTGAACAAATATATTCATTAAAGAGTTATCCATTCCGTCTAAAAATCCAGGAATTGGTATTCCAATCATAGGTCCCATTGATATATACATTAAAGGAATTAATAATCCTATTGATACCTTTAATCTAAAGGATTTGTCTTCTAATTCTTCTTTATAAATATCTGTATTATCTAAACTAGATTTGTTTTCTACGTTTTCTTCCTTTGATTTAGCCTTGTAACCAGCTTTTTTTACTGCATTAAGTATATCTATATTATCAGTTTTTGACTCATCAAAATCTACTGCCATGGATTTAGTCAATAAATTTACTTCAACGGAATCCACTCCGTCAATTTTCGACACGGATTTTTCAACCGCACTTACACATGAAGCACAAGTCATTCCGTCAACAATATACTGTTTTTTCATACATTTTCCCCCTTTTTTAATTCCTAGTGGACTACTATGATATTACCCTAAAAATAAGGGAATAAACTCTTGTTTACTCCCTTATATATTTATTTTACCACTACATTGAATATTTTACCAGGTACAAATATTTCTTTTATTATTTCTTTTCCTTTGAATAATTCCTTACCCTCATCAGAGTTGTAAACTAATTTTTTTACTTCTTCTTGGGTTGCATTCCTTGGAGCAGTAATTTTCATTTTAACCTTACCATTAAGTTGAACTGGATATTCCACTTCATCTCTTTTTGTTTTTTCTTCTATATATTCAGGCCATTTTTGAGAAGATATTTCTCCTTCAAAATCATTTAAGCTCCATATTTCTTCTGTAATATGTGGTGCTACAGGATTTAATAAAGTTAAATAAGTTTTAAACTCTTTATGATTTACTTCTCCTTTTTTATTCAAAAGATTTTGCAAAGTCATTAGTTGAGCAATTGCAGTATTAAATTTTAAAGATTCATAATCTTCAGTTACCTTTTTAATACTTTGATGAAAATCAACTTCAAATTCCTTTGAATATTCATCTCCAGGAACTAAAATATTTTGTAAATTCCAAACTCTATCTAAAAATCTCCTAGTGCCTATTAAACTTTCTGTAGACCATGGCGCACTTTTTTCAAAGTCTCCCATAAACATTTCATAAGTTCTTAAGGTATCAGCTCCATATTCATCTACAATATCGTTTGGATTTAATACATTTCCTCTGGATTTACTCATTTTTCCACCATCAGAACCTAAAATCATACCGTGGGATGTTCTTTTTTTATAAGGTTCTTTCGTAGGAGCAACTCCAATATCGTATAAAAACTTATACCAAAATCTAGAATAAAGTAAATGAAGAGTTGTATGTTCCATTCCTCCATTATACCAATCTACACTTAACCAATAATCTAGTGCATCCTTTGAGGCTAATTCATTATCATTGTGAGGATCAATATATCTCATAAAATACCAAGAAGAACCTGCCCATTGAGGCATAGTGTCGGTTTCTCTTTTAGCTGGTTTATTACATTTTGGACAAGTTGTATTTACCCAATCGTCCATTTTAGAAAGTGGAGAACTACCGTCTTTTGATGGTTCGTAAGTTTCAACCTCAGGTAAAGTTAAAGGTAATTCACTTTCAGGAACTGGAACATATCCACATTCTTCGCAATGAACAATTGGAATTGGTTCTCCCCAATATCTTTGTCTAGAAAATACCCAGTCTCTTAACTTAAAGTTGATTTGTTTTTTTCCAAAATTATTCTCAACAGCATATTCAATTGCTTTATCTATAGCATCTTGAACGGATAGTCCATTTAATATATCAGAATTTATCATCTTTCCAGATTCAATATCAGTATAAGCACTTTCCTTAATATCTCCTCCATCAACAACTTGTATAATTTCTAAATTAAACTTTTTAGCAAATTCGTAGTCCCTTTCGTCATGACCTGGTACTGCCATAATAGCTCCAGTTCCATAAGTGGAAAGTACATAGTCTGATATCCAAATTGGCATTTCCTTTTGATTAAATGGATTAATAGCCTTTAAACCTTGGATTTCAACACCTGTTTTTTCTTTTACAAGTTCTGTTCTTTCAAATTCAGAAAGGTGAGATGCTTTGTGTTTATATTCTTCTATTTCGTCCACATTTTTTATAATATGAGAATATTTATTTATAATATCGTGTTCTGGAGCTATTACCATATAAGTTGCTCCATAAATTGTATCTGGTCTAGTAGTAAATACCTTTAAAGAATCTTCTTTGTCCTTAATTTTAAATTCAAGTTCTGCCCCAACTGATTTTCCAATCCAGTTTTCTTGTTGAGCTTTAATTCTATTAAAATAATCTACCTCAGACAAATCATTTAACAATCTATCTGCATATTTAGTAATAGAAAGCATCCACTGACTTCTAACTTTTTGCTCTACTTCAGAACCACATCTTTCACAGGTTCCTTGAATAACCTCTTCATTTGCAAGACCAACTAAACAAGATGGGCACCAATTTATTGGCATTTCCTTTTTATAAGCTAAACCTTTTTCAAAGAGTTTTATAAATATCCACTGTGTCCATTTATAATACTCTGGATCTGTAGTATTAATTTCCCTGTCCCAATCAAAGGAAAAACCGATTGATTTTAATTGGGATTTGAAATTAGCAACATTTTTTTTAGTAACTATTTTAGGATGTATTCCTGTTTTTATGGCATAGTTTTCCGTAGGCAATCCAAAAGCATCCCATCCCATAGGATACAATACATTATAACCTTCTAATCTTTTCTTCCTGGATATAATGTCTAGTGCCGTATACGGTCTTGCGTGACCTACATGGAGCCCGTCTCCTGATGGATATGGAAATTCTACTAATGCATAGAATTTTTCCTTTGATGTATCTATTTCACAGTGAAAAGTTTTTTCATTGTCCCACTTTTCTTGCCACTTTTTCTCTACTTCTTTGTGATTATATTCTTTCATTTTGCCTCCCTATACCTAAAATCTATACTATATATATTAACACATTTTTAAAAAAATTTAAGGTATTTTAAATATCCACTAACTTTTTTTCTATAATTAAAACACAATAGTAGTTCTAGGCTTACTAAAACTACTATTTGAATATATTTTATTTGATTTTTTTCTTTATAATATCTATTGTCAAAGAAGGGTTGGCTTTTCCTTTAGTTTTTCCCATAATTTGACCAATTATAGATTGAATTGCCTTTTCCTTTCCAGATTTATACTCTTCAACAGCCTTTTGATTTTTAACTAATACCTCATCAATGATTTCTGATAAGAGATTTTCATCGTTAATTTGTTCTAAATCCTGTTCTGAAATTATCTCCTCTGGAGATTTAGTATTATCTTCAAAGAGAGTTTCAATTATTTTCTTAGCACTACTAAGGTTTATTCTACCTTCTTCAATATATTGAACTATTTCTCCTAATTTAGAAGCTTCAAAATTCACATTAAAATCTTCAGGACTTGTAAGTCTAAAAATATCAGTAGTTATTATATTTGCAAGAGTTTTAGGATCCGCACCAGTTTTAGCTGCTTCTTCAAAAAAGTTTGCAACTTCTATTGATGAAATTAGTTTTTCAGCATCGTAGTTAGATAGTTCGTATTCTTCAACGTATCTTTCTTTTCTTGCATCTGGCAGTTCTGGAAGAGACTCTTTTATTCTTTTTATATCCTCATCTGTAACTACAATTGGCATTAAATCAGGATCAGGCATATATCTGTAATCTGTGGCATTTTCTTTTCTTCTCATAGAAAATGTCCTCTTTTGATCTTGATTATACCCTCTAGTTTCTTGGAACAATTCTTCTCCATTTTCAATAGCTTTTATTTGTCTATTTGCTTCGAATTCAATTGCCCTTTGAATTGATTGAAAAGAGTTTAAGTTTTTCATTTCTACTCTAGTTCCTAAAATATCAGAGCCTTTTTCTCTAACTGATAAGTTAACATCACATCTAAAAGATCCTTCGTTCATTTTTGCATCTGAAACGTCAATGTATGTTAAGTTAGCTCGAAGTTTTTGTAAATATGCTATAACTTCTTCTGCAGATCTTAAATCTGGTTCAGAAACTATTTCCACAAGGGGCATACTTGATCTGTTATTATCTACTAAGCTTCCTATCCCTTCAGCATGAACTAACTTTCCAGCATCTTCTTCTAGATGAATTCTGTTAATTCTGATTCTTTTTTTACCTTCTGAAGTTTCAATATCTAAATAACCGTTATAACAAATTGGATTATCTCCTTGGGAAATTTGATATCCTTTACCTAAATCAGGATAAAAATAGTTTTTTCTATCTTGTTTTCCCCTTCTTGTAATTTCACAATTTGTTGCAAGTCCAGCCATAACTGCATAGTCTTTAGCTTTTTCATTTAGTACTGGTAATGCTCCTGGAAGACCTAGACAAACAGGACAGGTGTGTTCGTTAGGATCTCCACCAAATTCTGTTGAACAATTACAAAATATTTTTGTATTAGTTTTTAATTCCACATGGACTTCTAATCCCATGACAGTTTCATAATTTTTAGCCATTATTTTTCACCGTCCATTTCTTTTATTAGCTCTTTAGCAAAGCTTAATAATCTCTTGTCGTTAAATGCCCTAGTAGTTATTAGTATCCCCTCATTGCCATAAGGTATAGAAATAGAAGGAAGTCCTGATAAATTAATTCCTGCTGTATAATATAAACTAATAGGTGCAATTAAAAATTCAGTATCTTCTAAAACCTTATAAAAACTATCTCTAATTAAAGTTCTTGCTTTCATAGCTTGAACATAATAATTTTCATATTGGTTTTCACTTAAAACAAAGTTTCCAAATACAATTTTTTCTTGTACGCCTCTTCCAAATCCTTCAGTTCTGGAGTTTTTATATAATTCATCTAAACTGGAATAACTATTTGTTCTATGGCCAAATCCTATTGAGTCATATTTTTCCATATTAGTTGCAAACTCTCCACTAGAAAGTATTTCATAAGTTGGTAAAGAGTATTCTAAATTCGAAACGGTTTTTTCTTCTACATTTATATTTAAGCTTTCTAAAAATTCAGCTTCTTCAACAAAATGACCAAATTTATCTAACTTTGCTACTGTTAATTTAGATAAATTTAAGTCTTCTAAATCCTTAAAATCATCAGTTGATTCTATAGATAAAGAGTCTTTTTCATCTTTTCCAACTATTATAGATGTAGCCTTTTGAATTTCTTTAAAATCCTTAGCTAATATACCAATTCTATCTATTGATGATGCAACTACTAAAAGACCGTATCTTGAAACTAAACCGAAAGTTGGTGTAAATGCTTTTAGGCCAAATTCAAATGCTCCTAAATGCATAAAACCTTTAGAATCTATAGTCAGTCCTATAATATCCTCGCCTTTATCAACTGCAATATTAGTACCAAAAGTCGTTTCAGCTTCCCCAACTCCAAATTCTAAAGTTATAGTTTTTCCTAGTAAAACTCCACCTGCATCTTTTAATTTTTTCGCTACTGTTGCATCAAATGCTGGAACGTAATTTTCTAACATTTTTGAATTCGCTGTAGTTTTTACATCTTTAGTAGAAATACTATCTGATAAAACTATTCCAAAGGCATTTTCATTTTCTGAAAATTCTTTTAATGCTTCATCTCTCCTTAATGTTTTATAAAAAGGAGTCTCGGTATTTTCTTTTTCCACTTTATCAAAGTAGTTTTTAAATCTTTCTTGTAATGTCATATTTATACTCCTTCCTAATCTTCAATTAATCGAGGAACTAATATATGTCCTGTCTCGTCAGTATAAGAACTTCCTAATAATTCATCCCTTGAAAATTCTTCTTGTACAATATCTTTTCTAAATGTATTGTCAACTGGGTGAATATTTACTGTAGGCTCATACTCTGTTAAATCAAGTTCTCTTAAAGTTTTTGTTAAATCTATAAAGTCATTAATATAGGTTTTAAATCTAACTTCATTTACTTCATCAATATTTAACATAGACATATCTGCATAGCTCTTAATATCTTCTAATTTTTCAGTAGCTACTTCTTTAACTGATTTAGATTCTTTAATAAAACCATTTTCTCCAACTATTCCAATTCCTAAATCTTCAAGTTGAGAATCATCTACAGTACTTGGAGCTTCTGATAAAAGACATTGAGCATCTCTATTTTTAGGAAATGCTATTACTTCCCTGATACTATCTTCTTTTGCCATTAACATTATTAATCTATCTAAACCAAATGCAAATCCTCCGTGTGGTGGAGTACCGTATTGGAAAGCTTCAATAATAAATCCAAAACGTCTTTGAATTTCTTCGTCGCTAATACCTAGGAGCTTAAACATCTTCTCTTGGATATCACTTCTATAAATTCTTAAACTACCACTTCCAAGCTCTATACCATTTAGTACCACATCGTAAGATTGAGCTCTTACCTTTAATGGATCAGACTCTAAATACTGAATGTCTTCTTCTACTGGCATAGTAAAAGGATGATGCATAGCTACGTATCTATCTTCTTCTTCAGAATATTCAAATTGAGGAAAATCTACTACCATCAAGAATTTATAGTCGTCTTTTTTCCTAAGACCTAATTTATCTCCAACATAAAGCCTTAAGTTTCCTAATGTTTTGTAAACTACTTCTAATTTATCAGCAGAAAAAATTATTAAATCTCCAGGTTTAGCTTCCATTTTTTCTAATAACTTTGTCATATCTTCTTCTGAGAAGTATTTAGTTAAAATAGTTCTTAAATTGCCATCATTGTCTATTGCAATCCAAGCCATTCCCTTAGCACCCTGGGAGATAGCATACTCAGTCATATCTTCGATTTCAGTTCTTGTAAAGGCATTACCACCTTTAATATTAATAGCTCTAACACTTCCATCATCTAATTTTAAAGTATCAGTGAAAACCTTAAAGCTAGATGATCTTATCTCTTCAGTTACATCTACTATTTTAAGGCCAAATCTAATATCAGGTTTATCTGATCCGTAATTGTCCATTGCTTCTTGATAGGTCATCCTTGGGAAAGGCTCTTTAAAATCTATTCCCATTACTTCTTTAAATACGTTTTTGAATAATTTTTCTAAATAATTTAGAATTTCTTCTTGAGATAAAAATGAAGTTTCCATATCTATTTGAGTAAACTCAGGTTGTCTGTCTGCCCTTAAATCTTCATCTCTAAAGCATCTGGCAACTTGGTAATATTTATCAAAGCCCGATACCATTAGTAATTGTTTAAATATTTGGGGAGACTGAGGTAGGGCGTAAAATTCTCCTTGGTGAACTCTACTAGGTACTAGATAATCTCTAGCTCCTTCTGGTGTACTTTTAGTTAGTATAGGAGTTTCCACTTCCATAAATTCATTATCTTCTAAAAATCTTCTAATACTTCTTAAAGTATTGTTACGAAGTAAGAAGTTTTTGTACATTTTTGGACGTCTCAAATCCAAGTATCTATGTTTCATTCTTAAATCTTCTCTAACATCCACATTGTCATCTATTGGAAATGGAAGAGTTTTAGACTTAGATAAAACTTTAAAATCTTTTGCTTTTAATTCTACTGTTCCAGTTGGAATTTTAGGATTGTAAGTTTCCTCATCTCTTTCCCTTATATTTCCTGAAACTGCTATTACATATTCATTTCTAAGTCCTTCTATTTCAGAAAATTCTTCTTCTGAAAAATCCTTAGAATCAAAAACCACTTGCAAAATACCAGATTTATCTCTTAAATCTATAAAAATAATTCCGCCCATATCTCTATTAGTATGAACCCAGCCCATTGCAGTTACACTCGTATCTATATCAGATTCTGATATTCTTCCACAATAATGACTCCTTGTATAGTCTTTTTTCACAATCTCACTCCTTTTTTAAATATAAAAAAACCTTCATTTCCACAAAGGGACGAAGGTTTAAATTTCGCGGTACCACCCAAATTGATTATCTAAATAGATAATCCACTTAATTATATTTTGCGTAAAGTGCAAATAACTTCTAATCCTACTATAATTTCAGTTAGAAACTCCCAGATGTTTTTCAATTATATCTCCATATCGAACTTACACCATAATCGACTCGCTTAAATTTACAATATAATTTACTCTTCTGTTCACAGTTTTATACCTATAAAGATTACAATAATCAAAGGGTTTTGTCAAGATTCTTTTATTATAATATCATTAGTTTTCTCTTTTACTATCTCTTAAATTTAAAAAAGCTGCAACAACTACTGAAATAATAGCACCAACTATAGCCCCAACTGCTGGGGACAAAATAATCATAGAAATAGCAGTTATACCTAAGGTATATAATGGTTTTAAACCTATACTTTTACCTAATATTATAGGCTCTATGATTTGTTTTACAAAAAATGTTATCACATATAAAATCACCAAAGTGATTGCCTGAGAGACCTCTCCAGTGACTAATGAAATAATAGCCCAAGGTATTAATACTATACCCGCTCCTAATACAGGTAATAAATCTGCAATAGCTATTGCAAATGCAATAAGTCCATAATAAGGAACATTAGCTATTTTTAATCCAATAGCAATAATCACAAAATTTATAACAGAAGAAAACACCATCCCTTTAATTAATTGGACCATTCCATAACCTGTTCTTTTAAACAATTCTTTAAAAAATTCTATATTCATATATTTTCCTTTCTTACGTATTTCATATATATACCCACTTTTTTATAAATTCGATTAATAAATATAAAAAAACCATTGCTACATTCGTAACAATGGCTCCCTAATAAAATTAATTTAGTTTAATCAATTAATTTTAAATTATAGAAATAGTAAAGTGCAGTTTCTCGGTCTATTTCTTTATCCGGCATCAGTTTATTATCTTCACTTTCTATTAAACCTTTAATATCTCCAAGGAATAAATATCCATAGTCTGAATCTTCACTTGTAATATCATCATATTTGTCTTTGAAAATATCATTCATTTTCGCTATATCATTATAATTTAACAATTTAGAAATATATCGTGAATAATCCCTATGAGTTAAAATCTTGTCCGGTTGTCTAGATTCAATTTCTAATAAATTCATATTCTCAATAGTTTGGTAAACTTCATCGTCTGTTAAATCAAATGGATCAGTTCCATAATTATAGCTAGATAAAAATATTCTAAATAAATCAACTTGATTTATTTTTTCTTTAGGATTTAATTGTCTACCTGGAAAACCAATTCCATTTTCCGCTAAAGTTTTTATAATATCTGGATTTTTTGCTTCATTTATATCATCATATTCTATATTCCTTTGAATATTTAAAGGTTTTCCATATAAATCAATTAATTTTCCAGTAGTTCCATCAAGTAAAATGTCATTTGCAAAATTAGAAATATTTATAGGGCTAAGTTCATAGAATAATTTTACTTCACTATTTTCACTTGTACTTTCCCTTTTATAAACTAAATCAAAATTTAGTTGTTCATTTAAAATTTCATATCCTTCTTTTTGAGAAATTTCGAATTCTTTATTTTCTACCTCATCTACAAATGTCCATATTCTAGAATAACCTGTAACCTCTTGGGTTTCTTTATCTATTGTTATATAGACTTGATCATTATAGATGTGTAAATCATCTTCGAAAATTCTAAAATATTTAAATTCATGAATAGGTCCATATTGTTCATTGACACTTCTTGATGTTAAGGTAAAATCTCTAGGCTGCAATCCACCTTTTATAGTTAAAAAGTTGTTTGCATCTGTTAAATATTGTGGGTTATAATTTGGTTCATTTTTGTTTTGACTTATAACCATGTTTCCAGTTTGATAACTTATTAGTGATAAGTCATTAGCTAAAATTTTAATATAGATATATTCTTCATCCTTTTGAAAAACTAACTCCCAAACAAAATAACCTTTAATTCTATTATAGTTAGTAAAATTAGTTTGACTAAGTTTATAATCACCTAATTCAAATAATTGTCTAGCTTTTTCTTCTGCTTCAATAACATTATGCTGATCTTTTACAGAATCTAAGTGTTCTTGCTCAACTTGACTCATATCTGCTGCCATCTCTTCTGAAGCTCCGACACTGTATGTGATTATTCTAGTACTATAAGAATACTCTGGTTCTAGAGTTTTTGCATTAACAGGTACTTGGTTTTGTAAAAAAGAATATATGGGCTTGTACTCATAATCTGCATAAAGGCCAGGATTTTCTCTTTCTATACCTAATAAAGATTTGTAAAGAATATTAAATTCTTTAAACTTTTCAAAAGCTTCATCTTCAGATTTTAGATTTTCTAAAGATTCAAAATAGGATTCATCAGCAAAATTATAGTTTGTATTTGTTTGAACCATAATTGAAGTTATTGATCCGTCTTTTTTGCTAATTTCCATATTTATACTATCTGAAGGAACTTTTACTCCATTAGCAGTTCTAGTTATATCAAAAATATAATTATAAGAATCTAAGTTGTTAGATCTAGGCATATTGATAATATATTCCCTAGATGAATCCCCATAAAGCTTAACTAAAAAATCCCCTACAATTTCTTGAGCTTCTGATCTTGATATTGTTTCAGGAATGTCATCACTGTACAAATATTCAGAATGTTTTCCATAGTTTATCAAGTTTCCATAAGAATCTGAACTATACCATAAGCTTTCATTTTTCTCTAGGTTATTATAATTTACATTATAAGTTTTAAAACCTGACTCTGAAGTGTGCTCTTCTGTTCTAATATCGTCATAACTATCATCAATATTAAAAATCGACTTCATTTTAGTTATTATTTCACTAAGTTCCATCTCTTCTTGTTGTGTATTTAAATATTCGCTATCTGTATACTGTGATTTAACATCTTGTGTTTGCTCAGTAGCTACATCTTGGTTTATATCTTCAGCTACAACTTCTTCACTAGGTTGATCCAAAGCTTCCTCAGTTTCTCCATTAAAATTACTATTAACTTCCACCTCTTTAGAATCGTCGTTAAGATTAGTATTTCTACTTTGAGTAACCTCAGTACAACCTGAAAGGAACAAAGATATTAAAAGGATTAAAAAAACTAGTTTTTTCATATTAAATCCTCCTTCTAGATTCATTATACTTTTATATTTTATAAAAAGCGTTACAAAATAGTTAATTTATGTATTGGCGTAAATTAATACGCCTATTTTATTATCGTTCCAATTCTATGGTGATTTTTTCTATTTCATCTACTATATCTGATAAATATGAAATAGTATCTAAAAGTGGTTTTTCTGTAGTAATGTCAACTCCAGCCATTTTTGCAAGGCCAATAGCATCTTTAGTACCACCAGCTTTTAAAGTATCTATCCAATCTTTAACAGCAGCTTCGCCTTCATTAATAATTCTTTTAGACACTTGGGTTCCTATAGTTAAACCTGCACTATAAGTATAAGGATATAGTCCTTTATAATAATGTAGTTGTCTCATCCAAGTAAGCTCTGAGCCTTCAGTTAACTCTACAGTATCTTTCCAAAATTCTTTTAAAGTTTCATTAAATAACTCATTTAATACTGGAGCGCTTATAGATTCTTCTCTGTCTACTCTATTGTATACTTTTCTTTGGAAATGAGCTTCTAAAAGATGAGTAACCATATTGTGATAATAAGTTCTACTTATCATAGATGAATATACAAATCGCTTAAATTCTTTATCATCTGACCAAGTCAACATGTCATTTGCAATTATAAGTTCATTTGTTGTTGAAGGTGCTTCTATAAAATACAAACTCGGTCTAGTGTTTGTCATATTTTGATTTTTTCCTGAAATCATAAAATGACCAGCATGACCTAATTCATGACCAAGAACGAATAAATCTTCTAAACTTCCAGTCCAAGAGTTTAATATAAAACTGTGTTGTCCATAAGGAGAGCTACAAAACGCTCCATTAGATTTACCATCGTTAATAGGAAAATCTATCCATCTTTCCTCAAAGGCTCTTCTAACTATATCTACATAGTCAGGTCCTAAAACTTCCAGTCCATTTATAAGCTTTTCTTTAGCTTCTTCAATGGATATAGTCTCAGTATAATTTGGATCTAGAGATATTTTTAAATCTCCATAAGTTAACTTATCTAAGTTATTAGTTTTCTTAATTAAAGAAACGTACTTTCTCATTACTGGACTAAGTTTTTCCATTATTACATCAATTTGTCTATTGTAAAGATCTCTGGATATTTCTTGTTCGTATAAAAGATAATCTATTACACTATCATAACCTCTAAGTTTAGAGATTGTTTTTTCATTATTTACTTTTTCAGAAAAAGTTTGAGCAAATGTATTTTCGTATTCTTTTAACTGTTTACTAAAGGATTCAAAAGCTTTTCTTCTAACTTTGGTATCACTAATACCTTCATAATAATTTTCAAATAAAACTAAACTCAAAGGATATTTTTTTCCATCTACTTCGAAATCTTCAAATTTTAAATCTGCGTGTTTTGCTGCAGAATAAATGGAAAAAGGTCCATTAAATGTCGGTCCTAAGGCACTTAGTACTTTTTCTATTTCAGGACCTAAATAATCTTTTTTAGCCCTTAAAACATTGTGGATAATTCCTCTTGTCTTAGGGTTATTTTCCATAGTATCCTTTAATTTATCTTCGTCTAATAATATTAACTCACTTTCAACAAAAGTAAGTTCTTCAGATACTTTAGAGCCTATGTTAGAAGCTAGTGATTGATATTCTTGGTATTTTGGATTAGATCTTTCTACACTTATGTGCAAAGTTCCATAGTTGTATATTTTTTGTAGATTTGTACCTATTTCTTCATAAGAACTAATCATATTTTCTAAATTGTCAAAGTCAATTTTTCCTTTATAATTATCTACAAAAGTCTTCGTCTTTTCTTCCAAATTTTTAATATCTTTCTTAAAATCCTCTTCATTCTTATACAAATAGGTTAAATCCCAAGTGTATTTTTCTTCTACTTCGTTTCTTTTAACGCTTTTTAATTCCATTTTCTCACTCCATTTCTCTTTAAAGATGACTGCTGTCTCCTTCTACTAGTATATTAAATATATCATTTTTATATTCTATTATACTCAAACTAGTCCCCAAAGGAATAGTTCTTTTAGAAAGGTTTTGTAATTCTTTTCCTTCAAAAATATTTAATAACATTAAATATGTAAGGCCATGGGTTACTATTAGGATATTTTTCTTATCTTTACTATTATCCCTTAATATTTCCACAAATTTCCTAACCCTATTTTCAAAGACTTGATAAGTTTCTCCTCCATTATCTGGAACATACAAGTGAGGGCTTTTTTTATATTTATCAAATTGTTCAGGATAATTAGATATTATATCATCATAAGTCATCCCTTCCCAATTCCCTACACCAATTTCGTTAAGTTCATAAAGTTTAACAATATCAACTTTGTTATTTAAAATTATTTTGGCAGTTTCTATGGCTCTATTTTGGATTGAAGTATAAGCAATATCAAAATTAATTGATTCTAATTTTTTTGATAATTTCAAAGCATCTTCAATTCCCTTATCTGTTAGATCGGAATCTAGGGATCCTTGAATACGTCCTTTTAAATTCCACTGGGTTTGTCCATGTCTAGTTAAATATATTTTCATTTTATCCTCCACTGAATATTATACCAAAGACAGATTGAATTGTGATATAATTTATGACAGGTGATTTAATGGCATTTGATGGAATAGTAACAAGAGCAGTAATTAATGAATTGAATAATACTATAAAAGGCTTACGAGTAGATAAAATATATCAAGTTGAAAAGGATGAGGTTATCCTTTATTTTAGAAAACACAAATTACTTATATCTTCTTCTGGGAACAATCCCAGGATGTATTTAACTAGTGAAAGTAAAAATAATCCGAAAACCCCACCACTTTTTACAATGGTACTTAGAAAACACATTTCTGGAGCTATAGTTAAAGAAATAGTTCAATATGGAAATGACAGAGTTTTAGAAATAAAGTTCGAAGGACGAAACGACTTTAGTGAAAAAGTAGAAAAGTCCTTAGTTGTGGAAATAATGGGAAGACACTCAAATATTATATTGTTAGATGAAAACAAAGTAATAATAGATTCTATTAAAAGAGTAAATGACAATATGAGTAGAGTTAGAGAAATTCTTCCTCATTTAAAATACGTATATTTACCTGATTTAAATAAGAAAAATCCACTGGATGTTTCAGATGAAGAATTTAAAAGTTTGATTTTGAATTCTGAAGCTAATAAATCTATAGAAAACACTTTATTTACTAACTTTACTGGTTTTAGTAAAACAATTGGTAAAGAAATTTCTTCAAGAGCAGATATAGATTCTTCTAGACCAATTTCTTCTTTAGAGGAATTTGAATTAGAAAAAATACTTTTAAGTTTTAAAGATATAGTTAAAGAAATAAAAGATTTCGATTTTTCTTATAATTTATATTTAGATGGAGACAAAATTATAGATTTTCACGTTTTGTATTTAAAATCTATGGAAGGTATGGATAAACACTCCTTTGATACTCCTTCTGAACTTTTAGATAAAGTTTATACAAAAAGAGACAAAGACGATAGGATAGGACAAAAATCCCAAGCTTTAAAAAAGACAGTAAGTTCTAAACTAACAAAAAATAAATCTAAACTTTCTAATTTAAAAAAAGATTTATTAGAGGCTGAAAATAGAGAAAAGTATAGAATTTATGCAGATTTACTTTCTGCAAATTTTCACAAAGTTGAACCTGGACAAAAAGAAATTACAGTTGAAAACTTTTATAGTGAAAATTTAGAAGAAATAGTAATTCCTCTAGATGAAAAAATTTCTGCCCCACAAAACGCACAAAAATTTTACAAAAAGTACAATAAGCTAAAAAACGCAGAGAATTATTTAAATTCTCAAATAGAAGAGACGAAATCTGAGATAGATTATCTTGAATCTGTAATTTTAGATATTACAATGGCAGAAAATCTAGATTCTTTAGAAGATACTAAAAATGAATTAATCGATCAAGGATATATTAAAAGAAGACAAAAACTCAAAAAGAAAAAAGAATCTTCTAGTGATTATATTGAATACCAAAAAGATGGCTTTAAAATTTATTTAGGTAGAAACAATCGAGAAAATGATTTTTTAACTCATAAAATAGCAAAAAAAGACGACATGTGGTTTCACGTTCAGGGAATACCTGGAAGTCACGTTATTGTAAAGACTGATGGAGAAGTTGTTCCTGAATCGGTTATTAATTATGCAGCTAAAATTGCAGCTTATAATTCCAAAGCTAGAAATAGTGGGAATGTAGAAGTGGATTATACTTTTAAGAAATTCGTAAAAAGACATCCTGCCAATAAACCAGGACTTGTTAATTATACTGACTTTAATACAGTATTAGTTTCTTCAAACAAATAAAAAAATACTGATTCTCATTGAGAGTCAGTATTTTTATTAGATAAAATATCTTTCATTAAGTTGTTTTTTAGAATAAATTCACTTTCTTCAACTTCTCTATTAATTTCTTGATAAATTAATTTATAACTTAGTGGATTTAAGTGCTTATTATTCTTTAAATCTCTAACTTCACTATCTTCTAGTTTTCTTGTTTTAGGCACTGAAAATATTATATCTTTATTTATAAATGATCCTTCCGTCATAATAGATTGTGGAGCTACAAAATTGTCACCTTGATAATTTTCTAAATCTCTACCAAAAACAATCCCCTTGTTGTTTTCTATTCCCATAATATTTAATATAGTAGGAAGAAAATCTAACTGTGATCCAATATTATTATTTACGTGGTTTATTTTTTCTCCAGGAACAGAAATTATTAGTGGTACTTTCATTATATCTTCGTAATTATAATCTTTATTTAATAGTTCATCCATTAAATAATCAGTTTCACTACTTTCTTTTATTCCAAAATGATCTCCATATATAGCAATTACTGTATCTTCATATATCCCCATTTCCTTTAGATTATCTATAAAAATTCCTAACGAGTAATCAAAATAATTAATAGAATTTAAATAATCTCCAATAATATTATCCTTGTGCTTGTCAAAAAGTTCTATTTTTCTGTATTTTTCAGGCATAATAAAGGGATCGTGACTTGATAAACTTACCATAAATGCATAAAAAGGTTCATCATTTTTATAATATCTTTCCAAAATTTCACTAGATTGTATAAAAAAATCTTTATCCTTTATCCCTAATCCTAATTTTTCTCTGTATTTAAAATCTTCTTGGGAATAAAATCTCTCAAAGCCTTGAGATTTATAGGCATTATCTCTATTCCAAAAGTCCTTTTCAAATCCGTGAAAAGCAAGAGATCTATAATAATTATCTCTCATAATCCACGGTAGACCATAAAATGTATTTTCTTCATATTGGGAATAAGATGGCGAATCAGTTCCAGGATACAAACTGTTATTAGTTACAAATTCTGCATCAGAAGTATTTCCCCTACCTGTCAATTGATAAAAGTTATTGTAATAAATACTAGAATCATTTTGAATTAATTTATTTAAATTCGGCGTTATTTCTTGGTTATTATAAATCATGCCAATGGGAAATTCCTGTAAGGCTTCTACTTGTATAACAATAAGATTCTTACCCTTACCTATCCCTGTAAAGTTTCCTTCTTTTAACTTCCCTCTAGAAATTAAATCTTCAAGTCTACTTTCTTTCATATCAAATCCTGTTGCCCTTACTTGAGACAATTGTCTCTTTGCATCATTAAAATGATAACTATATGGCTCTTGATATTTTAAAGAGTTGTCAAGGTCATAAGCTTCACTATAAGAAAATAAAATCATCAAAAGCATTATTACACTTACAGGTATTAATTTTCTAGTTTTCTTTGGAATGTATCTTTCAATATCTGAACACTTATTTTTTAAAAAATAATAAACTATAGGCAAATCAATTATAAATAACATCTCTCTTAAACCTATTAAATTTTTTACACTTGAAGATACATTTGGAAGCAACTTTATCTCCTTCAATATGGATATAGATGGGAGAGATTGGAAATGAGAATAATAAAGAACATCTCCAAATAAAATTAAAGACACTACTGTATAGTAAATCCCAATAAATAGTCTCTTCTTTTTAGTCTTTAAAGAATATATCCAAGAAAATACTAAAAGTGAAAAAGAAGTGGACACAAAAAACACCAAATAGATATTGTGTTCTATTTCTGTACTGTGAATAAACAATATTGTTTTTAGTAATATTAAAAATATTAAAATCACCAGGATTCTCCTTCCCCTTTTATTTAAAAGTGTATATAAAAATTGAGTTTTTGTAAAGATTGCAAAGTTAAACTTAAGACTTTTTTAATATTTCTATCACATTTATAACCAAATTTTTAAAGTTATTACAAAGTTGTTACGATATTAAATCTATGTTAAAACTATATTTAAATTACTTTACATCGTTTAATATTTAGAGTAAACTTGTAATATTATTTAAGAAGGTGATTTTTTGATTGTCTTATCTATTTTATTAGTTATTAAGACCCTTATTTTTTTAAGTTTAACAAATGCAGTACATAATCAGTGTTTAGTTTTTTTAACTACCATTTCTTTATCATTGGGGATAGTAGTTTTATTGAGTTTATTAAATAAAAAAAGAAGAAATATATATTTAGGAATATTTTATACTTTTCTTTCTCTAATAATGTTTATAGATGTGATTTATTATAGTTATTTTAACACTTTACCATCTGTAGAACTCTTTGAAATGGTGGGAATGTTAGGAAATGTACAAAATAGTGTTTATTCGATAATTTCTAAGAGATCACTGTTATTTTTAATTGATCTTCCTTTTGTTTACTATTATCTATATAAATTCTCTAATGACTTTTTTGAAAATAAAGATAAATTATTTGCTGGTGGAATACTTTTGTTAGTATTTGTTTCAACTTTATTTTACGGTTTTTCAAATAGTTTATTTAATTCTTTAAGATATCAAGAACTATATACATATCATACTAGGGATATTATAGAAAATATTCGAGGTGAAGAATATAACATATCTACTCAGCCATCAATTTATTCTGAAAGAGATATAGAAGAATTAAAAAATCGAACTAAGATAATTAATGGACCAAATACTGGTATAGGAAATGGAAAAAATCTAATTGTTTTTCAGGTTGAAGCACTACAAAATTTTGTAATAAATCTTCATTACAATAATCAGGAAATCACACCTAATTTAAATGCCTTTATAGAAGATAGTGGTTCTATTTATTATGACAATTATTTTCAATTAATAGGAAGAGGAAATACTTCTGATGCAGAATTTGTAACTAATAATAGTTTACATCCTTCCATGGAATCTCCTACCTACACTCAGTTTCAAGATAATACCTTCTACGGACTTCCTTGGATATTAAGGGATAATGGATATAGTTCGTGGGTTTTTCACGGCTATGAAAAAACTTTCTGGAATAGAAATAAAGCATATGACAATCAAGGTTTTCAAAGATATATTTCCCAAGAGGATTTTAATGTGGGAGATGTTATAGAACTTGGAATTACTGATGGAGATTTTTTTGATCAATCAATGGACTATTTGAAGGAGTTAGATTCTAAAGATGAAAATCCTTTCTACGCCTTTATTATTACATTATCAAGTCACAATCCATTTACTATGCCTGAAAAATACAAGGAGATAAAATTACTTGAAGAACACGAAGATACAATTTTAGGTGATTATTTAAATAGTATCCACTATGTAGATAAATGTATCGGAGAATTTATGAAAAATTTAAAAGAAGAAGGATTATACGATAATACAGTATTTGCACTATACGGTGACCATTTTGCCATTCCTAATTCTTCACCTGATGATGTGAAATTAATGGGTGAATTTTTAGGTGAAAAATACAACTTTGATCACATAATGAATGTTCCTTTAATAATAAATGTTCCAAACACCAACATAGGATACACAAACCACAAAGTTGGGTCTCTAATTGATTTTGCACCTACAATACTTAATATTTTAGGATATGAAAATCAAAAAGGAGTATTTTTTGGTAGGGATTTAGAAAATTTTGATGGATATAACAACGTTAAGCCTCAAACCATAATGAGAAAAGGCTCCTTTATTGACGAAAATGTTTTATTTTCAATGGCAAGTACTGAAATTTTTGAAAGTTCTTATGTGGAAGATAGAAATACTAGGGAGAGATTAGACCTAAGTGAATATAGGCCTATTTATGAAGATGCAATAAAAGATATAAATCTTTCAAATTTTATACTGAAAAATAATCTTCTAAAGCCACTTTTAGAAGATGGTAAAGCATTTTCTGTTTTAGAAATTCCTCCCCTTTCACTACACTCAAATATAGTTAAGTTAAAGGAAAATACAATTTTAGAATTAGATAAGGTTTTATTAAGCCAATCTGATTATATATCTATAGATATTACACTAGATAATGAAGAAAACATCGTACTAAATAACAAAGATAAAACTAGTTCTGAGGAGCTTTCACTTTGGTTAGAGGAAAATGAAGATGCAGTTTTATTACTTAGAACTAAAATAGAAGATAACGAGTTTTACAATAAGCTAAAATATGCAATTAAGGAAAGTACAAGTGATCACATTATTGAAATCCATAACTTTGATGAGTTTTACTTCGTTCAGGCTTATGGATTTCAAAATATAATATTAAATACCACCAATTTAAATTATACAGAAGAAGAACTAGTAGATTTTCTTAATGCTCATAATCTTTATGGTATAATTGTCAATAAAGAAGATTTAACTGGAAGCTTAAAAAAAGTATTAAATAAACACAACACAGTTATTTACGAAGAAAAAGCGAATTTCTTACAAGTTATAAGGTAAAGGTGATATTTGTGATAGATAAAATTTCAATGAAAAAAATTGAGTATGGAACTGATGATTACGAAAAAACCATTGACATTAGAAATGATGCCTTTAGAAAACCACAGGGTCTAAATATTAGAGATGAAGATTTAAGTGGAGATAAAGATTTAAATATGTATGCAGGCTTTATAAATGGTGAAATGATGGCTACTGTATTTTATAGTCATATTGATGAAGAAACTGCCCAAGTAAAAAGTGTTATTGTAACAGATAAATATAAAAAAATGGGACTAGGTAAATACTTAATGGACTTTATAGAAAGTATAATCAGAGAAAAAAATTATAAAAAGATAAAACTTATGGGAAGAGTTAGTGTAGAAGGGTTTTACAAAAAATTAGGTTATAAGACCATTAGCGATTCCTTTGATTATTATAAAACTCCCCATGTCTATATGGAAAAGAATTTATAATTAAAAATTTAAAACTATAAGGAATCTTTCTTTATAGTTTTAAATTTTTTAATTATTGCATAAAATTGTATTAAATAATATTAATTGAGGTGAAAAATGAAACTTATTATTGATAATATACACAAATCCTTCGGGGTAAATGAAGTGTTAAAGGGCACTACTCATACATTTACAGATGGTAATATTTATGCTTTATTAGGTAGAAACGGCTCTGGTAAAACTACTTTATTTGACATTATTTCAAATAAAAAAGATGAAGACGAAGGAAGTGTCTTAATAGATGTTGATGGAACTCCAAGACCACTTGTTCAAGAAGATTTCTTTTACATGGTTGCAAATCCCCTTCTTCCGAATTTTTTAACTGGTAGAGAGTTTTTACAATTTTTTATTGATGTAAATATAGAAAGAATTTATGAAAACAGAACCTTAGATGAATTATTCGATTGGATAGACTTTGATAAATTTGAAAGGGATTATCTAATTCAAACCTATTCTCTAGGAACTAGAAACAAACTCCAAATGCTCATGTTTATACTATTAAAACCTAAAGTTATTTTAATGGACGAACCACTAACCAGCTTAGATGTTGTTGTTCAACTTCAAATAAAACAACTTTTAAAGCAAATGGAAATGGACCATATAATATTATTTTCTACTCATATTCTACAACTTGCTACAGACTTGTGTGATGAACTTGTAATTTTAAGTGATGGAAAGCTTTATCCCCTTCCACAAGAAAAA
Source organism: uncultured Peptoniphilaceae bacterium (assembly GCA_964461305.1). GTDB lineage: Bacteria > Bacillota > Clostridia > Tissierellales > Peptoniphilaceae > Neofamilia. The sequence continues at coordinate 81,148 of CAYWTV010000002.1, read as the reverse complement.
CTAAAAGATTCTAATTTTGAAGAAGAGATTATCAGTCTTTTAAGTAAAGACTTGGAAGAAGAAGATGTAGATCCTTTAAAAAATATAATTGTTGAAAATGTAAATTTGGAAGAAAATATTAATTTAGAGGAAAATAAAAATGATTAATTTTTTCTTAAAAAGTACAGAATTAGACGTTAGAACAATTGTAAATCAAATACTCTATTATTTTAGAAAAATCCCACTACTTAAATATCTGGCTCCAGGATCTTCCTATAGAATGAGTGGAATTAAAAAAATAGTAACATTTTTTAGCCCCTTGGGAGTTGTGTTATTTAGTTTTGGTAAATCTCTATTAGTTTATGGGATTTTTGCCTTAGTAGCTTTTGGAATTTATAGCTTTGGATTTATTAATATAGAATTTAATAAGGCTTTTTTAAAAGTTTATGTACCATGGATAATTCTAGATTTTTCTAGATTTATTCTAGGAGATAAAAAAGATAGAGTATTAGTTCACTTTAATTTATTTAATGTGGATCCCAAGGTTATTATAATTAGTGATTTAGTATTTAAAGAAATTTTAAATTCCCTTGGGAAGTTTTTTGCTTTGACACTAGTAGGTCTAATTGTAGGCATTCATCCTAGAGTTGCATTTTTAATAATTTGTACTGAGTATTTTACAAACCTTATAGCAAATTATATAAACTTTAAACTTTTCGAAAAGAAAATTATAAATACAGAATCTACATTAAAACAAAGTACTTTTGCACTATTTTTTATAATGATAGTTGTAGTATTACTATTTATTTTTAATATCGAACTAGGAAATTATTTAAGTATTATTTCCATATTAAGTGCAGTACTTGGTATTATTGGACTAATTTTGTTATTTAAATACAATAAATTCACAGAGACATTACTGGCATTTAATGAAAACTATACAGGATTTTCTCAAAAATCTGCCAAAGAAAAACAACTAGAAAAGGCTACTGTATTAAATAAAGAAGATCTTGAAAAATCTAAAGCTCACTTAAAAAAAGATTTAGCTGGGTATGATTTGTTAAATGAATTGTTTTTTCAAAGACATAGAAGAATATTATTAAAACCTATATTAATAAAAGCTTCTATTGCAGCTTTTATATTAGCTGTATTAGTCTTATTACCTATCTTGCCAATAGATCGTATTCCAGAACCGGAATTTAATTATGGAGAAACTGTAATAAGGTTTTTGCCAGGAATACTTCCATTTGCAGCATATTTTATATTTTTTCAAGAATCTCTAACAAGAACTATGTTTGTAAATTGCGATCAAGCATTAATGCAGTATGGATTTTATAGAAGACCAAAAGATTTACTAAAGATGTTTGGAATAAGATTAAAAAAACTACTCCTTTGGAATAGTTTGTCTTTAATAATATCAATAATTGCATTTTTAGCAATTGGATTGATTTATTCTCCTAATATTCTAGATGTATTTATTGTAATTTTGCAGATTATTGCACTTTGGGTGTTCTTTTCAGTTCATACATTGTTTATATACTATATTTTTCAACCATACAATGACGAACACGAACTTAAACATCCAATATATCAAGTTATAAACTTTGTAGTATATTTCATTTGTTATTTCAGTATGAATGCAAGACTTTCTGGTCCAAAGGTAGCACCTATTTTTATTGGAGCTTCTGTAATTTATAGTATTATAGCTTTAGTTTTAGTTTATAAAAAGGCACCAGATACATTTAAAGTTAGAATAAGTAAATAAAATTTTAGCAGCTACTATTTAAAGTAGCTGCTTTTAATTTACAGATATTTGTCCTCAATATCCATTGAAAAACTATTTTCTATATAGTCTTTTAACACAGATTTTACTCTGTTTAGTTCATCTGGGTTGTTGTCTATTTCATCTCTTTCCATTTTTGCTTTTTCTGAAAGATCTTCCATATCTATAAATCTACCTTCCTTAAAGGTAATCAGTAAAAGATTTTCGTATCCATGGGGACTTTGGTATCCCATGTGTCTATAGTATTTTTTATTAAAGTCATTTCCAAGTAAAATTTTACCAGTATAATCCAGTGGAATATTTACATTAAAGTATGTGAAAAATGAACTTTCTGAAACCCTATCTACTGCCATAACTCCATTAATGTCCGGATAATTATTGTCATAATCATTTACATGTAAGTTTAAAATTACCAATTGATTATCCCTAATGCTAGCTTCATAATAATAACCTTTCCAAGCAGCTGTATGAGGGGCTACTGGTTTTAGTCCGAAGTCCCTAGGTGAAAAATCTATATCTTTAGATAAACCTACAATATCATATTCCCTATTATCTAATTTAAATATATTATTAATTTGTGCAGTCATAATAAATCCTCCTGATTTTCTTAGTTTTATTTTACCCTAGTAATTTGATTTTAATATTTCTTAAAGTAATTTAATAAAGCCTAATTAAGAGTTTTTTAATTCTTCTCTTTTTCGTCTATATTCAATAATAGGCATATCTGCCTGAACTAAGTTTTCATTAATCTTTAAACCAGATTTTTTAGGAATTTGTGTTTCTACAACTCGTTTGTCTTGTTTTTCCACTAAATAATTTGCGTATTTTCCAATAAAAGCTATAAACTTATCCACTATTTTTATATTTGTAAGATTTGTATAAAATCGAATACAAAAGAGAGAATTTTCCTCGTCTACTGGCACAAAATAAGCTAAAACTCGATTTTTTTCAGAAATTGTATTTAACCAAGTATTCGGAAATTTAAATGTCAAATTGGTTTTTTTAATTACAGATTCCTCATTTTTTTGAGGTTTTTGTCCCTGATCCACTTCATTATTGGCACTAGTTTGTAATGTGTATTTATCTAACCATTTAACCTTTGGGCCATTTACTAAAGTTTTGTTACCTCTACCTATTGTGTTGTGATGAACAAATGGAAGATGAGATACGTCTAATTGATTTTCTATTATTCTAGAATAGTGAACATTCCAATTATCTACAAGTTCGCTATATTCCATATTTTCAATTTCAGAAAAATAATTAATTTCTTTAGTAGGTTCACCATCCCCATACCACAAGTAAATTATGTCATTTAGTTCCCTAACGTGAAAGTGAACTAAATTAAATCTGGAATAATCCTTTTTAGAAGAAATCCCCTCAGAAGGAATTACTTCACATTTTCCATCTCCACTATATTTTATACCGTGGAAAGGACATTTTATACAATCGTCACTTACACTCCCTAATGATAAAGATGCTCCTCTATGTGCACAAACATCCATTACACAGTGAATCATTCCTTTACTATCTCTAAAAAATGCTAACTTTTTATTTAATCTTTTAGCACCTACAACTTGACTTTTCTTAACACTATTTGAATTTAGTACAGCATACCAATTATTTTTAATCATTTTTTCTCCTAATTATTTATGTATTTCTTTAATTGTAGTATTTTAGTTAACAAATTGCAATTGAAAATATAAAGACAGACCTTTTAATAAAGATCTGCCTTTATCACTATCTTCAATTTAATTATAACCTATTTGTATAGCAACAAATAAAGCTGCTGCACCGATTATAAATAATATTACCATTAATGGTACAACGAATTTATACCATGCTTTTAGAGGAATTCTTGCCTGACTTAAAAACATCAAAAGTGTTCCATAAGTAAACCAAAACATATTTGTTATTCCATCCCCTAATTGATAAGCCAGTACCGTTGTCTGTCTAGTAATACCTACTAAATCAGCTAGTGGGATAATAAGTGGCATTAAGGCCATGGCTTTACCTGAACCTGAAGGAACTAAGCCATTTAATAAGGCTACAATCGCAACCATTCCTAAAGCCGAACCAAAGGCTGGCCATCCGTCTATTGCATTTGATAAGGTGTGAATTATTGGATCTATTGCACCACCTTGCTCTAGTATCCATTGAACTCCTCTTGCTATACCTACTATCATTGCTCCGCCTACTGAAGCCTTTATACCATCCATAAAGGAATTAACTGTACCGGCAATCCCCATTTTATTAAGGGCTCCAACTATAATACCTACTAGTAAAAATACTGCAGTCATATCGTTCATGCCCCAACCCATTTGAAGCATTCCATAAATTACAATTACAAAGGCAATAAACAATATTACTAAAGATGCGATTTGGCCACTTGTCGGTTTTTTATCGTCAAATTCATCGATATTTATTTTCATATCACTAACATCTACATCCTTAGTTAGAGATAACTCTGGATTTTTCTTAACTTTATTGGCATATCTAACTGTATACAACATACCAGTAATTACAAATAAAAACATTACTATAGTTCTAAATCCAAAACCAGAATACAGAGGCAGTTCAGCTATTTCATGGGCAATACCAACAGTATACATATTTGTAGGACCAGTAGCAAAGGAAACTAATAATCCTATAATAACTACTGCACCAGCTGTCATGGCATCATATCCAAGGGATATAATTATTGGAATAAATATAGGAACAAATGGAATGGCTGCTTCTACCCAACCCATAAATCCTCCTAAAATAGAAAATATAATCATAAAAATCCATATAATTAGATTTCCCCTATTAGCAGTTTTCTTAACTACAGAAGATATCCCAACACCTAAAGCTCCTGATTCATTAAGTATTTGTACAGTTCCACCTACAATTAGAATTAAAAATACAACATTTCCTGAACCTATTAATCCCTCTGGGACAGCTCTAAAGAAATCTAAAAATCCCACAGGTGATTTTTCAGTTATATGGTAAGAATCAGGATCGATAACTGTTCTTCCATCTATTTCATTTCTAACATAAGATCCTGGAGTAACCACAAAACTAAGTAAGCCACATAATACTATAACAGCAAATAAAAGTGCATAGGGATTAATACTACGAGGTTTCTTTTCTGCCCCTTGATCTTTTAATTTCGACATAATTTTCTCCTTCATTTTCAAACATTTTCATTAAACTTACAATAATACTTATATTATATATAGGATTTTTTACAGTAAAATAAACATTTTTATAACATATTTAATCTCTACGAAAGTTTTAAAAATCCCTGTAAATAAGTCTTTGACTGTATTAGAGCCTTCCTATATAATGGTTTTTATAGGAGGTAGTAGTGAAAAAATTTAAAGATACTATAATTATAGGTTTTGCATTATTTGCAATGTTTTTAGGAGCTGGAAATATTATTTTTCCACCTTCCTTAGGTGCCATTGCAGGTGATCAATGGTTTAGTGCTATGGTAGGATTTATACTTACTGGTGTAGGTCTTCCCGTTTTAGGTGTTATTGCAGCTTCTAAAGCTGGGGGAAGTTCAAGAGCTGTTTTTAAACCCATTGGGGACAAAGCTGCTACTTTTTTGACTTTCATGATAGTAATATGTATAGGTCCATTATTGGCTATACCTAGAACAGCAGCAGTTACTCATGAAATAGGTGTATTACCATTGTTTCCTAATTTAAGTCCTGTTATTACTGCAATCGTATTCTTTGGGATTACTTTGTTTTTTACAGTAAATGCAAGTTCTGTAATTGATAAAGTAGGATCTATTTTAACCCCAATATTGTTAATTGTTTTAGCAATAATAATTATTATGGGAATTATAAGTCCAATAGGCGTCCCAATAAATACAAATAATAATCAAAATTTTCTAAGGGGTTTTGAAGAAGGATATCAAACTATGGATGCATTAGCATCACTTGTATTTGCTAGTATAATAATCCAAAGTATTTCTGATAAAGGTTATAATAGTCCAAAAGAGAGAATTAAACTTACTATCATAGCAGGTATTATTGCGGCAGTTGGTCTATTTATGGTTTATGGAGGATTTGTATATTTAGGAGGAACATACTCTGGAAGTTTTTCCCATGAAATGTCCCGTGCAGAATTATTAATTTCAGTTGTAAATGAAATTATGGGAAGTAGTGGATCTATTATCTTAGGAATAGCGGTTAGTTTAGCTTGTTTAACAACATCTGTGGGATTAACTGCAACTGCAGGAAACTTCTTTTCAAGTTTTTCAGATAAATTAAGTTACAAAACAGTTGTCTACATAGTATGTGGATTTAGTGCTTTTTTTGCGATTAATGGAGTTGATACGATTATCGCTTTATCAGTGCCAATATTAACAGTTTTGTATCCAGTTACAATAGTTTTGATTGTAACGTCCTTATTAGATAGGTTTATTAAGTACAAATCCGCCTATAAGGGAGCCTGTTTAGGAGCTTTGATAGTTTCCCTTATCCAAAACTTTTTATCGGCTGAGGACCAAATAAACAATATATTAGAGAGAATAAGATTTAGTCCATTTTTTGCAAATATCACACCTGAAAGAGTAAACTTTGATACTCCAATAAGTATTATTGAATCTTTGCCCCTTGCTACTGAAGGATTTGCTTGGATAGTCCCTGCTCTAATACTAGGAATAGTTTTTGCATTAATTGAAAGATCAAAAACTAAATAATTTAAAAATCCATATTATTATATCCTTTTTAGATATATAATATGGATTTTCTTATTTTACATTTTCCTTTACAAATTTTTCAACTATCTCCCAATAATTGTATTTATCTGAAAAGCCGGCTTCTACATGAATTGCATCTTTGAAAATCTTTATTTCTTTTTTAGTATTTAGAAGTTCATATACTTTATAGGCATTTTCAACTGGTACAAAATCGTCTTTATCACCGTGAAGAATAAGTCCTGGTAAATTTGTATTTTTTATTCCTGCAGTTGCATCTACGTCTTTAATGTTATACTTTCCGCGAATTTTTGTAACAACAGAAGCTGAAGGTAGTACTAAAAACTTTGGTATATTAAAAAGTTTTTTTAGTTGGTAAGAAAATAACTCTTCTAACTTTACATATCCACTATCTTCAATAAAAGCGACTACATTATTTACTGGATTTTTCCCTAAAGTATTTAGTACTGTAGCTGCCCCCATACTAATTCCAAATAACAAAATTTTTGAATTTTCGTAAGCAATAGATATTTTATCTGTCCACCTAATAATATCCTTACTGTCAATTCCACCCATAGTAATAGTAGTTCCGCCGCTCCTTCCGTGTCCCAACAAGTCTGGAACTAAAACGTTAAATCCCATTTTATAAAAATTCCTAGCAAATTTAGACATGTCAGTACCTTTACTTGTATAACCGTGAATTACAACAACCCATAAATTAGAGTCTTTATTTAAAAATTCGTAAGCTACTACATTTTCTCCAGTAACTGATTCCATATTTACAATCTTTTTATTATCCCTAAACCAAAGGGCGTCTTCGTCATCCTCTGAAAACCCTTCTCCACTTTCGTTGTGTTTAAATACTCCAGATTTATCTTTTTTACTATTTAAAGAAAAATTATAAAAATAATTTCCTATTCCTAAAAAGACTAATACTAGTATTATTAAAATTAAATAAATCATTTTTATTTCCCTGGATTAAAAACAAATCTATCTAACCTGTCAAAGGCCTCTACTACTAAATCAAAGGGAAGAGCTAAGTTCATTCTAATTGTATTGTCGAAGTTAAATCCTCTACCGTCTTGCCACATTACTCCGTAACTTGCTCCATTTTTTAAAACTTCATCTAAGGAAATATTATTTTTTTCTAAATATTTCTCCAAATTTAAATAGAGCAAATAGGTTCCTTGAGGTTTTGAAACTTCTATATCTTTCCAATTGCCTTTTATAAAATTGTAACCATAGTTTATATTTTTTTCCAAAGTCAAAACTAACTCATCAACCCACTGAGCACCTTCTTCATTATAAGCACCAATTAAGGAAGCTACTGAGAAAATATTAGGGTTGTTGTAAAAAGTTAAACTAGCTTCCCTTTCGACTTTGTATTTTAAATATTCGTTATAAATTATATGATAAGATCCTACTAAACCTGCTAAATTAAATGTCTTAGAAGGAGCATATAAAGATATAGTCCTATTTTTCGCATCTTCATTTATACTTTGACTTGGAATGTGAGTATTTCCAAATAATATAAAATCAGACCAGATTTCATCTGAAATTACATATACATTGTGTTTTCTAAATAATTCATAACATTTTTCAAGTTCTTCTCTTTCCCAAACTCTTCCAGAAGGATTGTGGGGAGAACAAAATATGGCTAGGTGAATATTGTTATCTATTATTTTCTTTTCCATATCTTCATAGTCCATTCTCCATATATTGTCTTTATCTAAATAGAGATTAGAAAGAATCATATTATATCCGTTGTTTTTTAAAACCCTTGAAAATCCTACATAAGTTGGAGAGTGGACTAATATATTATCTCCCCTAGAAGCGAGTGCTCTAAGGACAGTTGATAATCCACCTAAAACTCCATTTTCATATCCTATATTTTCTTCTTCTAAATTTTTAACATTATTTCTTTTTTCTTGCCAATATATTATAGAAGAGTAATATTCTTTAGGAATTGTAAAATAACCAAAAAGGGGATGGGAATTTCTTTTATTTATTTCTTCTAAAATAGATGGAGCTGTTTCAAAATTCATATCTGCAACCCACATTGGTATTTTATTAAAACCTTCTTTTATTTCTACATTTTCAATTGGATCAATATCAATTGCCTTGGCATTAGTGTTTTCTCGGTTAATTATTTTGTTAAAATCATACTTCATTGTTTTCTACCCCTTGTTCTAGTGCGATTTCTATCGCTTCTTCAATCGCCCTTTCTGCATCTAATTCTTGTTGGGATTTGTTAAATCTTCCAGAAATTCTAGTAAGTTTTTCCAACTTTAATTTAGTTAATGTTCCTAAATCTTCCTTTCTCATTCTCCAAGACCAATTACCATCTAATACTCCTGGAGAATTCATCCTAGCTGAATTATCTAAAAGTAATATATCTTGCATTTGAGTTATACACAAATTAGCAGGTGAAGTTAATGCACCTCTAATCATTCCCCAATTATAAGTTTCATCTAAAGTTAAATTAAAATACTCCCTTGCAAATTCTATTTCCTCAGGGTCACCTGAATTTAACCAACCTATAATAGTATCGTTATCATGAGTTCCCACATACATTACAGAATTTTTCTTACAATTATGAGGTAAGTATTCGCTATCTCCTCTGGCTCCAAAGGCAAATTGTAGAATGTTCATTCCTGGAAAACCACTTTCTTCTACAAGCTCTATTACTTCATCTGTTAAATCCCCTAAATCTTCTGCAATTATATCAATATTTCCAAGTTCAGTTTTTATTTTATTAAAAAACTTCATACCTGGACCTTTTACCCACTTTCCATTAATTGCAGTTTCTTCTCCATAAGGAATTTCCCAGAATGATTCAAATCCTCTAAAATGATCAAATCTTAGTACATCAAAAATTTCTTTGTTCCATTTTATTCTATCTAACCACCATTTATAGTTATTTTTTTCTAAGTAGTCCCAGTTATAAATTGGATTTCCCCAAAGCTGTCCTTCTTTAGAAAAATAATCTGGTGGAACTCCACCTACAACCTTTGGCTTTAAATTTTCATCTAATTTAAAAACTTCTGGATGAGACCAAACATCAGCACTATCTTCAGCGGCATATATTGGCAAATCTCCAATTAAAAGAATATTTTTTTCTTCTACAAATTCTTTTAGTTCCTTCCACTGACTAAAGAAAATATATTGTAAAAAGTTGTAAAATTCGTACTGCCTTCTATTATCTTCTTTAAATTTCTTTAAAGTAAACTCATTTCGCTTTTTTAAATCTTCATCCCATTCGATCCACGACTTTCCTTCTTGTGAGTCTTTAATAGCCATAAATAGTGAGTAATCTTCAAGCCAGTTTATATTTTCTTCTTTAAATTTTATAAAATCTTCATCTTCTAAATTAAACCTACTAAATGCTAGTTTAAATACGGGCATTCTCTCCTTTGAAATTTTGTCAAAATCGACCTTTTCTACATCCTCCCATTGATATAAGTGCCAAATCTCATAATCAATAAGTAATTTTCTTTCCACTAAATTGTCTAAATCTATAAAATAGGGATTACCTGCGTAGGTACTATAAGAAGAATAAGGAGAATCTCCATAACCTGTAGGTCCTATTGGAAGCATTTGCCAGTATTTTTGTCCTGTTTCAACTAGAAATTCTGCAAATTCCCTAGCCTCAACTCCTAAAGTTCCAATTCCAAATGGTCCTGGAAGTGAGCTAATGTGCATGAGAATTCCCGATTTTCTCTTTAATTCTGTTTTTATTATTGAGCTAGTAAGTGACATATTTGCCCCTTTCATTTTATTATTTAATATTATATTCATTATATAGTAAATTCTTTTAATTTCCATAAATTTAGATAAGTGTTATAATATAAATTAGATTAATATTAATAGGAGGATAAAATGTACTTTTTTGTAAATGATTATAACGATATATGTTACCCGGAAATATTAGATGCATTGAAAAATGCCTTAGATGAGAAAAACTTTGGATATAGTTTTGATGAGCACAGTAGAAATGCTGAAAGACTTATTAAAGAAGCTTTAGATTCAAATGATGTGGATATTCATTTTGTGCCTGGTGGAACTAGTGCAAATATTTTAGGATCTACTGTTGGACTTAGGCCTGAAGAATCAATAATAGCACCAGTAACAGGACATATCCAAGGCCACGAAGCTGGATCTATTGAGGCTACTGGTGTAAAAATCGAAACTATCCAAACTGAAGATGGAAAATTAACACCTGAATTAATTAAAGATAAATTAACTGAGTTTGGATGTGAATACCACACAGTACCTAGAACCGTTTATATATCCAATACTACTGAATTAGGTACAGTTTATTCCTACGAGGAATTAAAAGCCATATACAAATTCTGTAAAGAAAATGATTTATATTTATTTATTGACGGAGCTAGATTTGCCTCTGCCATCGCAAATAAAGAAGCTAATTTAACTCTGGAAAAAATCCCAAATGTATGTGATTCTTTCACATTAGGTGGAACTAAAAACGGGTTCTTATTAGGTGAAATTGTGGTTTTAGTTAATGATGATTTAAAAAGAGGATTTTTAAATTTAAAGAAACAAAAAGGAGCAATGCTTGCCAAAGGATTTGTAACTGGAATAATGTTTGAAACGGTATTTGCTAAAGAAGATGGATACCTAAAAGGTGCAAGACATGCACACAACATGGCTGAAAAAATAGCTAAAGGTATTGAAGAAAAGGGACTTAAACTTTACAAAAAGTTTGAATCTAATCAAGTTTTTATGGAAATGGACGACGATGAAGTAAAAGAACTTTCTAAAAATGTTCAATTTGAAGTAGTGGGAGTTAGCGAAAATAAGAAAAATATTGCTCGTTTTGTAACCACTTATAGAACAACTGAAGAAGAAGTTGAGGGATTAATTAATAGCCTATAAAGTAAATCCCCTTTTTTTAAGGGGATTTTTTTGATTTATCTTTAATTTATTTTAAAATATTTACAATAGAAATAAATAATTTTTTAATTTAATTATGTATAAATTTGAATCAAAAACACATCTATATGTTATGATTAAAAAGGTGATATTATGATAAAAAATTATGAAGTTCAAGATATGAGTATTTGGAATGGTAGAATAGATTCAAAAGAAGATTTTGACGCATTTCGATTTCATCAATGGGTAGAAAAAATTAATTTAAATGATAAAAACCTAAAACCCTTTAAGGGAAAGATGGGATTTGCAATTTTAGGGTTTAAATCAGATATAGGTATTGCTAAAAATCTAGGTAGACAAGGCGCCTTTAAGGCTCCTACTGCTATAAGAAAAGAATTAGCTAACAAACCTTGCAACTTTTCTAAAGAGGTTAAAATATTTGATGCTGGAAATATATCTAGTAACAAAACTACTTTAGAAGATGCTCAAAATAGTTTGTCAATTGCAGTACAAAAATTATTAGAACTTAACTACTTTCCAATATTATTAGGTGGAGGTCATGAAATAGTCTTTGGACATTATAAAGGACTCTTTGAGCATTTTCGAAATACTAATGATAAGCCAAATATAGGAATTGTTAATTTCGATGCACATTTTGATAACAGGCCATATGAAGAAGGTAATGGCTCATCTGGTACTATGTTTAGGCAAATCTATGATTTAAATAAATCAGTTGGAGACGATTATAACTATTTTGTTATGGGAATCCAAAATCACGCTAATACTGTCAGTTTATTTAAGTTTGCTGATAAATCAAATACTAAATATGTAATGGCTAAAGAAATTAGCAATGGTGATATTTATCTTATTTTTGAAAAGATAGATGCTTTTTTAAGAAATATAGATCATTTGTATATTACCCTTGATTGTGACGTATTTTCTTCTAGTATAGCTCCTGGAGTAAGTGCTCCTCAACCATTAGGATTAGATCCAGAGTTAGTTATGATTTTATTAAAATATGTATTAAATAGTGAAAAAACTGTTAGTTTTGATGTGGCAGAAGTATCTCCAAGATTTGATCACGACAATACAACAGCTTCTCTAGCAGCAGTTTTTATATTTACCTTAATTACTAAAATTTCAACTTGGATATAAACCCCATAAAAAAGACATATCGAATTGATATGTCTAATTTTTATGCTAAGTTTTCTTTTGCTAAATCTACTAATTGGCTGAATGCTTTTTCATCGTGAATAGCAATTTCAGATAACATTTTTCTGTTAATATCTACATTAGCTTTTTTTAAGCCGTTGATAAATTTAGAATAGCTTAAGCCGTTTAAACGAGCTGCAGCGTTGATTCTTTGAATCCACATTTTTCTAAAATCTCTTTTTCTTTGTTTTCTACCTATATAAGCGTAGTTTAAAGATTTCATTACAGCTTGGTTTGCAACTTTGAATAATTTAGATTTTGATCCAAAATATCCCTTTGCTTGTTTTAATACTTTTTTATGTTTTTTTCTAGCATTAACTGCTCTTTTAATTCTTGCCATTTCTTTCGCCTCCTACTATCTTGGAATCATGTGGTCGATTCTCTTTTGATCGCCTTTACTCACAAGTGTGCTCTTTCTTAAATTTCTAATTCTTTTAGGAGACATTTTCCCTGTCATATGAGTTACGCCAGTTTTCATTCTCTTTAATTTTCCAGTTCCAGTTCTTTTGAATCTTTTTGCGGAACCTCTATGAGTTTTCATTTTACCCATTATATATTCCTCCTATTTATCATTTGTAGGATTAAGGTGCATTACCATATTCCTACCTTCCATTTTTGGTTTTTTATCAACAGTAGCTTTATCTCCAAGGATTTCTAGAAACTCATCTAAAACCACACGACCTTGGTCTGTATGTCCCATTTCTCTTCCTCTGAATCTAACTGAGACTTTAACTTTATCTCCCCCAGTTAGGAATTTATCAGCCTGTTTAGCTTTAACATTTAAATCATGCGTATCAATATTAGGTGTCATCCTAACTTCTTTTACGTTAATTTGTTTCTGAGCTTTTTTAGCTTCTTTTTCCTTTTTTAGTTGATCGTATCTGTATTTTCCATAATCTAAAATCTTGCATACTGCAGGTTTTGCATTTGGCGATACACACACTAAATCTAACTCAGCTTCATGAGCAAGTTCTTGAGCTCTAGCTGTTGGGATTACTCCTAATTGTTCACCGTGCTGGTCAATCAATCTAACTTCTTTATCCCTAATGTCCTCGTTAATCTTTAATTCCTTTATATTTACACCCCCGGAAATAAAATATGTGCGGATACAAAAAGTACCCGCACAAAAAATTACTATCATAAATAACTAATTGTAACCTATAGGCCTTGGCCACGAGGTGAGAAGCGGTACTTCTACTTTTAACTTACCTTACATATTAAACCATATTATCCATCTTTTGTCAACACTTCTAAAGAAATATTATCTATAATTAGTGATTGATAATAGAGTTAATTTTAGATCTTAATAAATCTATAGCCACTTGGTTATGGCCACCTTCTGGTATAATAATATCTGCATATCTTTTGGATGGTTCTACAAATTGAATGTGAGCAGGTCTAACTTTAGACATGTATTGTAATATTACAGAGTCCACAGTTCTACCTCTTTCCTTAACATCCCTTAGGATTCTTCTAACAATCCTAACATCTGCATCTGTATCTACATAGACTTTAATATCTAACAAATTTCTTACAGATTCTTCAAATAAAATCATTATACCTTCTATGATAATAATGTCTTTTGGCTCTATATGAACAGTTTTGTTAGTACGGTTATTTTCTTCAAAGTCGTAAATTGGTTTTGATATATGTTTTCCCTCTAATAGGTCACATATATGGGAAATCATTAACTCGTGATCAAAGGCTGAAGGATGATCATAATCTGTCGCTAATCTTTCTTCAAAGGATAGATGACTTTGGTCTTTGTAGTATGAATCCTCTTCTAAAATACTCACCTTGTCTTCTGGAATTTTACTTAATAATTCCTTTACCACTGTTGACTTTCCTGAACCTGAACCTCCACAAATACCTATTATTACACTTTTCCCCATTCTAATCCTCCTGAGGTTTTCTAAGCATGAAGTATTTTGAAACTGGATTATCCATCTTTATTTTAATAATCTGCTGAGCATGGGGAGCCACATCTATTGGATTGTCCTTATCGTCAGTCATTACTTCTATTTTTTGGTTAAAATGTTCTATTTTAGGACCAAAGACTTCTATTTCGTCACCAACAAACATTCTATTTCTCTGTTCAATAGTAGCCATTTTAGACTCTTCATCATAATCAAGTACTACCCCAAGAAAATCATATCCCCTTATATAACTAGAAGTAGCATAAACTTGAGCATCTTCCCTAGGTTTTCCTTCAAAAAATCCAGTTGTAAAATCTCTATAACTAGCTTTTTTAATTTCATCTAAATACTTTTCATTGAATTTATAATTTTCAGGATCTTTGTAATATTCATCTAGGGCCATTCTGTAAGATCTAATAACTGTTGCCACATAATAGATCCCCTTTACTCTACCTTCTATTTTAAGACTGTCTATCCCCGCATTTATCATATCAGGTAAAGAGTGAATCATACACAAATCCTTTGAATTCATTATAAATGTTCCATCATCGTCTTCATAAACTGGGAAAAACTCTCCAGGTCTAGTTTCTTCAACTAGATTGTATTTGTATCTACATGGATGGGCACAATCTCCCCTGTTTGCATCTCTACCTAACATATAATTACTAATTAAGCATCTTCCTGAATAGGACATGCACATTGCACCATGGACAAAGGTTTCGATTTCTAAATCTTCAGGAAGTCTATCTGTTATACTTTTGATTTCCTCTAAAGACAATTCCCTTGCAAGAACTATTCTCTTTGCACCTAAATTGTACCAAAACATTACAGTGTCGTAGTTTGTAACACTTGCTTGGGTGGAAATATGAATGTCCATATTTGGTGAAATCTTTTGTATTTTCATAAACATTCCAGGATCAGCTACTAATACAGCATCTACCTTTATTTCTTCAAGTTTTTTAACATAATCTTCTAGTCCTTCAAAGTCTTCATTGTGAGGAATAATATTTAAAGTTACATAAACTTTTACTCCTCGTTCGTGGGCGAAATTTACCCCTTCTTCAATTTGATCTAAGGAGAAATTTTTAGATCTTTTTCTAAGACCAAAAGACTCTCCACCTAGGTAAACAGCATCTGCTCCATATAAAACTGCTATTTTTAATTTTGTCAAATCCCCTGCTGGGGCTAATAATTCTACTTTTTTCAATTTAACCTCGCTATTACTAACAATCCATCTCCCATAGGTATTAAAGTGGATTCATAATCATCTAAATAAGTAACTTCTTTTATAAAATTTCTAAGTCTTTTTACAATCGTCTTTTTCCTTCTAAGGACTAGATCGTCATTTGCAACCATTCCCTTATATAATACATTATCGCATACGATAACGCCCTTTGGAGTTATCATTTTTTTTATCTCTTCAAAGTATTCACCATAATGGCCTTTAGCTGCATCTATAAAAACAAAATCAAAAGTATCATCCATAGATTTAAGTACTTCTAAGGCATCACCTACTTTTAATTCAACTCGTTTTTTTTCATTTGCTTCTTCGATATTTTTAAGTGCTATTTCGGCTAAGTCTTCTCTTTTTTCAATTGTAACTAATTTTTCTATATCTTTAGAAGCATCTAGCATAACTAATCCGCTAAAGCCTATTGCTGTTCCAACTTCTAAAACCCTTTTAGGATTGTTTAATTTAATTAAGAACCTTAAAAATTGTCCAACTTCAGGACTAATAATAGGAATGTGATTTTCCAACGCCTCCTTTTCCAAAGACGTTAAAAAATCACTTTTCTCTTTAAGATTCTCGTATAAATATTCTTCTATATAATCTTTATTTATTTGATTCATTATACTTCCATAATTATAGGTAATATCATTGGTTTTCTTTGCATTTCTTTGTTTATAAAGTCCTTTAAATCGTCTTTGATTTCAGTCTTTAAGGTGTTCCAATCTGAATTACCTCTGCTTTCTAAGCTTTGTAATGTTCTTCTTACTACTTCTTTGGCATCTGTCATTAAATCTCCTGATTCTCTAACATATACAAATCCTCTAGATACAATATCAGGTCCAGATACTACTTTTCCTGTTTTCTTAGATAAAGTTACTACTACTATAATTAGACCATCTTCAGATAACCATTTTCTATCTCTTAAAACAATATTTCCAACATCACCAATACCTAGGCCATCTACTAATACAGCACCAGCTTGAACAGAAGAACTAACCTTCATTCCATTGTGATCAAGTTCTAATACATCACCATTTGCAATCATCATTACATTTTCTTCAGGAATTCCCATTTTGTGAGCTATTTTTTCATGAGCCTTCATTTGCATCATTTCACCATGGAATGGCAAAATATACTTTGGTTTTGTAAGACTCATTATTAACTTTAGCTCTTCTTCACAGGCATGGCCTGATACGTGAATTTCTGAAAGGGTTTGATGAATTACTTCTGTCCCTTTTTCCATTAAGTTGTTTATTACTCCATTTATAGCAACTTCATTACCAGGAATTGAACTAGCAGATAATATTACTACATCGTCTTTAGTAACTTGAATCTTTTTGTGCTCTCCATTTGAAATTCTAGTTAAAGCACTAAAGGGTTCTCCTTGTGATCCAGTAGTAATAAATGTCAATTCATTAGGATCGAATTTGTGCATTTCATTAATATCTACAATAGTGTCTTTTTCAACTTTTATAAGTCCTAATTCTCTAGCAGTTCCTACAACATTTAACATAGATCTACCAGATAAAATTATTTTTCTTCCATATTTTTCTGCAGAATTTATTATTTGTTGAACTCTATGGACATTAGATGCAAAAGTAGCAACTATAATTCTTTTGTCCTGATGTTTAGCAAATAGATTATCAAATGTTTGGCCTACTACTTTCTCACTCATAGTATATCCTTTTCTATGGGCATTTGTAGAGTCACTTATTAATAATTCAACACCTTCTGCTCCATATTGGGCCAGTCTATTTAAGTCTATTCCATCTCCATCTATTGGAGTAAAGTCCACTTTAAAATCTCCTGTATGGATGATATTTCCTTGTGGAGTTCTAATTGCTATTGCTGAACTTTGAGGGATTGAATGGGTAGTTTGTATAAATTCTACTTCCATTTTCCCAAGTTTTAAAATATCTCCATATGAAACTCTGTGGAGTTTAGCATCTGATAATTTATGTTCTTGTAATTTATTTTTTAATAATCCAAGTGTTAAAGCAGTTCCATAAATATCTACATTTCCTACTTCTTTCATGAAATATGGTATTGCCCCAATATGATCTTCATGACCATGGGTCAACACCATACCTCTTATCTTATGTTTGTTTTCTTGCAAATACGAGAAATCAGGTATTACCACATCTATTCCCAGCATTTGTTCTTCAGGAAAAGTCATGCCGCAATCGATTATAATCATATCGTCTCTATACTCGATTACAAACATATTCTTTCCTATTTCATTCATTCCACCAATTGGAATGAATCTTAGTTTATTCGTGTTTTTCATTGTTACTCCCTTTATTTTCTACACTCGTCGCAGTAGCCATAGAATTTCAAGTCGTGATCTACAATTTCAAAATTGTGTTCATTTTCTATTTCCTTTTCTAATACTCCGAGTAAATCTTCCTTTACTTCTATCAATTTGTTACAAGAAATACATACTAAGTGATGGTGTTGGTGGGTTTTATCATCTAAATTAGATAATTCGTATCTACCAATTCCATCATCTAGTGTGAGTTTTGTAGTTATATTTAATTCTTCAAACAATTGAATATTTCTATATACTGTTGCTATTCCAATGTTTGGGTGGTCCTTTGATATTCTGTCATATATTTCATCACAAGATAAATGCTTATTATTTTCTTTATCTAAAAAATCTAATAATATTTTTCTTGGTGCTGTGGTTTTATAGCCTTTTTCTCTAAGCTTCTCATAAGCTTTGTCTAATCTAGTCACTTTATTTACTCCTTATTGAATAGTTTCTTCCTTAACCTCTTCGTATGCTTTAGAAACTATTTTAAGTTCTTCTTCGTCTATACCCACTAGAATTTCGTTTCCTGAGTCATCAGTATCTACCCTAAGTATATAAGTTGGTGATTGAATCTCTTCTGCAGGAAGGATTGCTATATATTTTGAATATCCTAAATTAAATTTTGCTTTAATTATATAGTCTTGTTGGTTTCCGAATTCATCTGTAAATGCTAACTTTTGCATTTAATCATCCTTTCAGTTTGAGTCTAAAAAAGACTGAAGTATAAATACAGCTGCTATTTTATCTATATACTGTTTTCTGTTTTCCCTTCTAACTCCACCTTCAATTAATATTCTTTGGGCAGAAAGAGAAGTCATACGTTCATCTTGAAAAATAATTTCAATATTATACTTGTTTTTTAATTTAGTTGCAAATTTTTGTGCCATTTCCCCTGATGGTCCGATAGTACCATTCATATTATAGGGCATGCCAACTACAACAGCTTCTACATCATACTCATCTATATATTCTTTGACTTTATTAAAGTCCTCTTTATTACTAAATCTTTTTATGGTGGTTATCCCTTGGGCTGTATAACCCAACGGGTCACTTACTGCTACACCAATGGTTTTTTCTCCAACATCTAAACCTAAATATCTTTTCAATTTAATGTACCTTTATATAAAAATCCGGACATACACTAGCGCAATAACCACATAATATGCAGTCTTTATTTATTACCGCCTTAGAATCTATAATCTCAATTGCATTACTTTTGCATTTTGATTTGCATTTTCCACATCCAATGCAGTACTCTTCTACGCTAATTTGTCGATTGGTTTTTCTTAATTTATCCTTAAGTTCTTTAGGGACATCTTTTTTATTGATTAAAAGTGAATTAGATTTTACTTCTAATTCTGATTGCATTCCAATGGCAATAGAATCAAAATTATCATTTTCAACTGCCCACTTAATGGCATCTTCACTTTTAGTAATAAGATGTCCTCCACCTAAAACTTTCATGGCATAAATGCCAATATTTTCTTCCCTTGCTTTTTTTATCTCATAAAGCATATCATCGATACTTCCATCTAAAATACCTAGACCTTCTAAATTTGCCATTGGGTGAATAATGTCTATTTCTTTAAAGTCTCTAGCTGCCTTGACTCCTTGTACTTTATGAGTGGAAATTCCTATGGCTTTTATATACCCTTTTTCTTTTAGTTTCCACAGTTCTTCTAAAGCTTCATAATGCCCTCTTAAAGTATGCTCACTTTCTTGTTCGTGAAGTAAGAATATATCTGCATAGTCAGTTTTTAGTTCCTTTAAGTATTTGTTTAAAGAATCCCTAGCAGCTTCTTTAGAATAGGCGTAAGTTTTAGAAGCAATAATAAAATTTTCTCTATTTATATCCTTAAAAACTTCTCGTATTAAATGATAATTATCATACAATTCTGCTGTATCTATAAAATTAATTCCTTCGTTAAATGAATAATTTAAAAGTTTCCTTGCTTCATTTAGTGAGAGATTTCTTTGGGATTTTGTCATGGTTAAACTACCGAAACAAAGTCTACTAACTTTTAAATCGGTTTTACCTAGTTTTCTATATTCCATTATCATTCCTTTTTTTCAAAAAAATAAGTCACCTTTCCAAAGATTGTGATACAAAAAATTACAATATTTCGTAAAGTATAAAAGTCTTTGGAGTAGATGACTTAAAAATTATTTTATTGATCCTTTAGAAAATCCTTTAATAGTTCTTCTAATAATCTTTCCCTTTCAATTTCTCGAATTAGGGAACGAGCATTGTTATGACTAGTAATGTAAGTTGGATCACCTGATAAAATGTATCCAATTATTTGGTCATAAGGCTCATAACCTTTTTCTTCTAAAGATTTAAATACTTCTTTTAATATAGTTTGAACTGAAGTTAAATCTTTAACCTTTGAAAATTTTTGAGTTTCTAAATTTTTGTTTTCTGTCATAATTTCACTCATCTCTCTTTAACTTATTTCATTAATTTCTCAAGTATATGGTACACCGAATTTAAAGCTTCGTCAAGCTTTTCGACCTTTTTACCACCTGCTGTAGCCATATCAGGTCTACCGCCACCACCACCTGATGTAATAGCTGCAACTTCTTTTATAATTTTTCCTGCGTGAACTCCCCTAGGTATTAAAGACTTAGATACTGCAACTACAAAGTTTACTTTGTCATCTACAGCTGTACCTAATACTATAACAGAATTTTCAGATTTATCTCTAAGTTCATCTGCCAAGTCTCTAAGGGTATTTACATCTTGATTGTCTATTCTAGATGTTATTATCTTAATATCTTCTAGATCTTGAGAATTTTCTAAAATAGATTCTAAATTATCTCTAAGATTAGATTTATTAAGTTTTTGAATTTCTTTTTCAAGTTCTTTGTTATTTTCAACTAGAGCCTTTGCCTTATCTAATACATTTTCTTTATTTCCCTTTAAGGTAGCTATTAATTTATTTTCTCTATCTTCTAAGGATTTTAAAATATTATATACATTTTTACCAGTAGTTGCTTCAATTCTTCTAACTCCTGAAGCTATTCCTGTTTCTGATAATATTTTAAAAATCCCAATGTCTGAAGTCTTGTCTACATGAGTTCCTCCACATAGTTCTTTAGAAATATTTGGAAAACTTACAATTCTAACCTTGTCTTCATATTTATCTTCAAAAAGTCCAATTGCTCCTTCTTCATAAGCTTCTTCTATGGATTTTTCGTAAATGTCTGAATATGTTTCAGAATAAATGTAGTCATTTACAAGCTCTTCAATTTCTTCTAATTTGTCTTTAGGAACAGCTTCATAATGAGAAAAGTCAAATCTGAAAGACTTATCATTTACTTCACTTCCCCCTTGATTTACGTGATCTCCTAATACTACTTTTAAAGCTTTGTGTAACAAGTGGGTAGCACTGTGATTTCTCTTTATGGCATTTCTTCTCTCAATATTAATTTCAGTAGTTACTAATTCATCAAGTTTTACGCTACCTTTAACTACTTCTCCAATGTGAATTATTACTCCAGAGTGAGTTTTTTTAGTATTTGTTACTTTAAATTCAAAGTTTTCACTATAGATTTTACCTATATCTCCAACTTGACCTCCACCTTCACCATAAAATGGGGTTTTATCAAGTATAATTCCACCTTTTTCATCTTTAGATAACTCATCTAAAAATTCATTGTCTTTAATAATTTTTAACACTTTTCCATCTGAAAAATCACAAACATATCCTAAAAATTCTGTTTTTTCTTCTTCAATTTCTAAACCTGAATCTTGAGATGACCAACCAATGTTGTCAGTATTTTGAGAAGCTTCCCTAGCTCGTTTCCTTTGGGATTCCATTTCATTTTGGAATTCTTCTTCATCAACAGAGATATTTTTTTCAGTTAAAATTTCTTTTGTTAAATCTAGAGGAAAACCATAAGTGTCGTATAATTTAAAGGCATCTTTTCCTGATAGAACTTTTTCATTTTTAGATTCTAAATCTGTTATATATGAATTTAGTATTTCGATTCCATGATCTATAGTTTGAGAAAATTTATCTTCTTCAGTTTTAATTACTGATTTAATTCTATCTTCATTTTTCTTTAAGTCTTTATAATTAATAGACCAAGAATCTATAACCACTTGAGAGATTTCATTTAAAAATGGCCTATTTATTCCTAAAATTTTTCCATGTCTAGCAGCTCTTCTAATGATTCTTCTCATTACGTATCCTCTGCCTTCATTACTAGGAACTATCATATCAGATGCCATAAAAGTCATAGCTCTAACGTGATCTGTAATTACTCTTACTGACATATCTAACTTTGGATCTGATTTATATTTATAATTGGAAATTTCTTCAATTTTTTTAATAATATCTTGGATTGCTTCTATTTCGAAAATATTGTCGGCATTTTCTAAAACAGTAGTCAATCTTTCAAGTCCCATTCCTGTATCTATATTAGGATGAGAAAGTGGATGATATACTCCTTCTTCATCTTTATTGAATTGAGTAAATACAAGATTCCAAACTTCTAAAAATCTATCACAATCACAACCTGGCTTACAGTCTGGATCTCCACAGCCGTATTTTTCTCCTCTATCAACGTGTATTTCTGAACATGGTCCTGAAGGTCCAACTTCTAATTCCCAAAAATTGTCTTCTTTTCCAAGGCGAACTATTCTTTCTTTTGGGATACCTATTTCCTTTTCCCAAATATTATAAGCCTCGTCATCATCTAAATAAACTGAAACCCATAAATCCTCTGGATTTAGTTCTAATCTATCTACAAGAAACTCCCAAGCCCAATGAATAGCTTCTTTTTTAAAATAATCTCCAAAAGAAAAATTACCTAACATTTCAAAAAAAGTAGCGTGTCTAGCAGTTACTCCAACATTTTCTAAATCTCCAGTACGCATACATTTTTGACAAGTAGCCATTTTAGACTTAGGAGGTACTAATTCTCCAGTAAAATATTTTTTTAATGGAGCCATACCAGCTCCTATAAGTAAAAGGGAATTATCATTAATGGGAACTAATGAATAACTGTCTTTTACAAGATGCTCTTTTTCTTTAAAAAAATCTAAAAATTCTCTTCTAATTTCGTGTAAACCCATTTTTTTCATATTTTATAATTTCCGTCCTTTTCTTCTTTCAGCTGATTTTGTTTATATTTAGCTTTGAAAAAATCTATTAATATTAATGCTATTGCTGCAAGGGGTACTGAAACTACCATTCCCCATACACCAAATATACCTCCACCGATAATAATTGATAAGAAAATAAATAGTGGATTTAGTCCCATACTATCTCCAATTATCTTAGGAGCTAGAATGTTGTTCTCAGCCCATTGAATGAAAACATAAAATATAGCAACTATAAGTGCTTTAACAGGTGATTCTATTAAGGCAAATAAAAACGCTGGAACAAATCCTAACAATGGACCAATATAAGGTATAATGTCTGCAATGCATGTGATTATTCCTATAACTATGGCAAAATCTATTCTAAGTATTAAAAGTAGTATAGCAGTTAATATACCTACAAATACTGCAAGAATAATTCTTCCTCTTATAAATTCAGATAAAACAGTGTTTATCTTTTCAGAAAGATAAGAAATATCTGTTCTAAGTGAATTAGGTATAAATCCTTGAATCTTATTAGTGTAAAGTCTTTTATCTACTAAAAAGTAAAAAGTCATGATTAAAACTAAAACCAAGGACAATATTACACTAATAAAGTTTTGAACAAAGTGAGTAATTAATACAGTAATTCTAGATGCAGAATTTCTAACCCAATTCATTAAATCGTCGATAATAGATTCATATGAACTTTGTACTGAATTACTTATTGTTTCATAAGCTGGATTTTCCCCAACTAATGGCAAATCTTCAAACAAACCTGATACAGTATTAGAAATGTTTTCTGCATAAGCTGGAAGCTCAAGTGCTAGATTTCTAATTTCCATAGTAGTTTTAGGAACTACAACTACTAACAATATTCCGATAACCACAAAGATAGTTACATAAACCATAGCCACACTTGCGATTCGATTATTTCCCTTTGCTTCTAATTTATCCACAAGGGGATTTAGAATATATGCTAAAATCGTTGCAATAATTCCCGCAGCTAAAACCCTGCCTAAAATGGAATATCTTCTCATCAATAATAAAATAAATAAAACTGCTACAACTCCAAGAATAATCTTTTTTAAAAGTTCTGTATCTACAACTATTCTTTTGGATCTTTCTAAATATCTATTTCCAATATTAATAACATAATATGCAATTATTACTCCTAATATCAATAAACCAATCCAAGTCAAAGTACGAAGTGGATGAATGATATTTTCAAATCTCAATAATTCTACCATAATTTCCTCCATTATTAATTATAGAATAAAACTAATTAAAAATCTATCTTTAACAATATTATTATAACACTTTATATAACTATATTTTAATTAAAAAAAGAGCCTTTGTATATATACAAAAACTCTTAAAAAAAATAATCTTATTTATCTAGTAAAGTGTCGATTTTAGATTTATCGAAACCAACTATTTCTTCGTTGTCAATAACCACAACTGGTACGCCAGTATGGCCTTTTTCCATTAATTCTTCTCTAGCTTCTCTAGAAGTCGAGATGTTCTTTTCTTCAAAGTCAACACCTTTTTCTTTTAAATAATCTTTTGCTAAAGTGCAATATGGGCAAGTTGAACTTGTATATACTACTACATTTTTCATTTTTTTATTCCTCCTTAAATAATATCTTCTCAATTTATAAAATACCCTTTAGACATTTTATTAAACAAGAATAAAAACTTTTAAATTAAATTATTTTACTCATTAGTGTGGCTAACATGGTCTAAACCTTGCTTAATTAAAGTATATACGTGATTATCATCTATACTATAATACACAGTTCTTCCAATTTTTCTAGATTTAATTAGTTTTAGATCCTTTAGTTTTCTCAACTGATGAGATGTTGCTGATTGTTCCATAGAAATTTCATCACATATCTTTGAAACATTTTTTTCTCCTTCTAATAATACCCAAATTATTTTTAGTCTAGTTGGATCACTAAGAGATTTAAAAATATCAGTTAGTTTAACTAATTCCTTTTCATTAATCATATTTCCCACCTAATCTATGAGTTTTTCTGCTAAATTCAAAAAATCTTCTAAAGTTAGATTTTCTGCCCTGAAGTTTTCTTTTAATCCTAAGGATTCTAAGACTTCCTTTAAATCCCTTTTCTCTATTGCCAAACCAGAAGAAAGAGAATTTAAAATTGTTTTTCTTCTCATTTGAAATCCTGCCCTTAAAACTTTTTCTAAAGAGTTAATATCTTGGGATTTTTTTTCTTTATTAACTGTAAGCTTAATTACAGAAGAACCAACTTTTGGCTTAGGCATAAACACTGTATTGGGTACATGCATAACAATTTTAGAATCTCCAAAATATTTTAAAAATACAGAAATACTACCATATTCTTTGTTTCCAACATTTGCCACTATTCTTTCTGCAACTTCCCTTTGCATCATAACTATCAATTCTGATATATTAGCTTCTGATTTTAAAAGATTAATTAATATTGGTGTAGTTATATAGTACGGTAGATTTGCAATTACCTTAAATGACTCACCACCAAATTCTTCTTCAGTAACTTTTTTAATATCTAGTTTTAATACATCTGAAAAAATAATATTCACATTGTCAAAATCCCCAACAGTTTCTGAAAGTAATGGTCTAAGCTTTTCATCAATTTCTATAGCTACTATTTTTTTAGCATATTTTTGCATTTCTCTAGTTAGAGTTCCAATTCCAGGCCCAATTTCTAATACATTTTCCCCTTCAATATTTCCTTCTCTAACTATCTTTTCAACAATGTTGTTATCTATTAGAAAGTTTTGACCTAAGGATTTTGTAAAGTTAAAACCGTGTTTGTCAAGTAGAAACTTTAGCTCCCTTGGAGATGTTAAATTCATTTATTTATCTCCTCCAATGCTTTTTCTAAGTCTTTTCTATCTATACCGAAGGAATTTAGTTGGGATAAAAAATGCTTTCCATTTCCATATCCAACACCTAATTTTTCTGCTAAAATCATTCTAAGTTCCTTTGAGTTTTTATTTCCTGTAAGACCATATTTTAGTAAATCCGATTTTGTAAATTCTTTCTTGTACTCTTGATATTCAGGCTTAGCGTTTAAAATCGCCTCTCTAACATCTTCTGGAGTTGCATTTTCTACCCCTACATTGATGCCCTTTAGAGATTTTCCACGACTTAAAAAAGCATGTTTTGCTTCAGGTATTTCCTTTGAAAGATCCTTTCGAATCTTTTTACCTACATAATCAGGATCTGTCAAAATTATTATACCTCTAGTTTTTGCTAATTTTTTAAGTTTTGTCTTTAGTTTATCCCCATAGGAATATCCGTGAGTTTTGATAACATCTGCATTTACTGCCTTTTTTACTACAGATTCGTCATCTCTACCTTCTACAACTATTATTTCTTTAATCATCATTTTTTATATTGTAAAACCTATATACATTTTCATCTGTAGCTTTTTCTAGTTCCTCAACTGTCATATCTCTAAGATTTGCAATGTATTTTGCTGTTTCTATAACATATTTCGGCTCGTTTCTTTTACCTCTATATGGAACAGGAGACATATATGGACAATCTGTTTCTAACATAAGTCTATCTAAGGGAACTTCTTTAGCCACTTCTTTAGGAGTTTTGGCGTTTTTAAAAGTAGTTACACCACCTAAAGTAATATAAAAACCTAGTTTCATATACTCTCTCATTAATTCTACACTTCCAGAATAACAGTGAAGAACACATTTAAAATCTTCATTTTCTTCTTTGTGTTTTTTTAATATGTCAAAGGTCTTTTGACTTGCTTCCCTAGAGTGAATCACCACTGGTAAATTCAACTCCTTTGCAAGTTCTAAGTGAGCATAAAAGCACTCTAATTGTTCTTCTTCTGAAGGAGAATCCTCATAGTAGTTGTCTAGACCAGTTTCTCCTATGGCTACTACTTTTTCCTCTTGTGCTAGTTTTCTTATTTCTTCTAGTGCTTCTTTAGAATATTCATCTGCTTGGAGAGGGTGGATTCCCACTATTGCATATACATTGTCGTATTTATTAGAATATTCTACTGATTCTTTACTGGTTTCTAAGGTGCTTCCACAATTGAAAAAGTATTTTATACCGTCTTTTTTTAAATTAGATAAAATCTCATGTCTATCTTCGTCAAATGCTTCGTCTTCTAAATGTCCGTGAGCATCTATCATTATTCTACCCTCGCTCCGTTTTCTATATTGTCACCTACAGTTAATAAGCCTAATTTTCCATCATCATCAACAGCTGCAAGTAACATTCCTTGAGATTCTATTCCTCTAAAGTTATGGGGTTTTAAATTATATACTACAATAATATTTCTTCCTTCCATTTCTTCAATTGAGAATTCGTCTTTTAGATTTGTTACCAAAGTTTTTTCTTCTTTACCAATTTGTAAAGTTAAAACATATAGTCTATCTGCATTAGGATGGTTTTCACATTTTTTTATTTTTGCAACTCTTAAGTCTAATTTTTCAAAATCATCAAGGGTTATTTCTGGTTTTTTATCAACTTCAATAACATCTTCTTCTTTTTCTAAGTTGGCCATTTTTTCGCTTTCTCTAGATTCAATTAGCTCTTCATTTCTTCTAGTCATCTCTTCCATTTCTACTTTAACATCTAGTCTTGGGAAGATTATTTCTTTTTTGTTTACTTTTGTATTGGGTTTTGTAAGTCCCCAAACTTTAGCATCGTCCATTATAGGCTCATTGTCTAATCCAAGTTGTTCTCTGATTTTTAAACTAGTATCTGTAAGAAGTGGATATAATAAATTGCTTATTATTCTTAAAGATTCTGAAAGATTATAAAGTATAGTGTTTATTCTATCTTTGTTTTCATCCTTAGCTACGATCCATGGTTCTGTTTCATCTACGTATTTATTTGTCCTTCTAATTAGTTTCCAAATATTTTCCAGGGCTTCTGAAAAATCATACTCTTCCATATTTTCAACAACTACATCTAATGTTGATACGGCAGTGTTTTTTAAGTCCTCGTCTAAATCGTTATATTCTCCAGGTTTATTAATAACTCCTTCTGAATATTTTTCTATCATAGAAACAGTTCTAGATAGTAAGTTTCCTAAATCATTTGCCAAATCCGAATTTAATCTATTTAAGAATTTTTCCCTTGTAAAGGAACCATCTTGTCCAAAGGTAAACTCGCGAAGTAAGAAATATTTCAATCCATCTACCCCATATCTTTCCACAATTGGTTCTGGATAGTAAATATTTCTTTTAGATTTACTCATTTTTTCATTATCAAATAATATCCAACCGTGACCAAAAACTTGTTTAGGTAGTTCAAGTTCAAGGGCCATTAAAAGTGCAGGCCAAATGATAGTATGGAATCTAAAAATTTCTTTACCAACAAAATGAATTGTATTATTCCAATATTTGTTAAAATGTTCTTCGTCAGTTCCATATCCTAAAGCAGTTAAATAACAAGATAGAGCATCTATCCAAACATATACTACGTGTTTATCATCAAATGGAACCTTTACCCCCCAATCAAAACTACTTCTAGTTACACTTAAATCGTCTAAGCCATCTTTTAAAAAGTTATTTATCATTTCGTGTTCTCTAGTTTTTGGCATGATAAATTTAGGGTTTTCTTTATATAAATCTAAAAGTTTATCCCTATATTTTGAAAGTTTAAAGAAGTAACTTTCTTCCTTTTGTAACTCTACTGGTCTTCCACAATCAGGACAGTTGTGATTTTCATCTAATTGAGTTTCAGTCCAGAAAGACTCGCAAGGAGTACAATAAAATCCTTCGTATTCACCTTTATAAATCTCACCTTTGTCATAGAGTTTTTGGAATATATCTTGAACGTTTTTTTCGTGTTGTTCATCAGTAGATCTTATAAAGGCATCGTAGTCTATATTTAATAATTTCCAAAGTGCCTTTGTATCATCGACAATTGGATCTATATAGTCTTTAGGGTTTTCATATCCCATTTCTATAGACTTAGTTTCTAATTTTTGTCCGTGTTCATCTGTACCAGTTGTGAAAAACACATCATATCCTTGGTAAGTTTTAAATCTTTTGAAAGTATCTACAGCCATTGTGCAATAGGTATGTCCAATGTGAAGATTGTCATTTGGATAATAAATTGGCGTAGTAATATACAAACTTTTCTTTGTCATCTTTTCCTCCTAAATAAATTACAATAAAAAAACTCCGTCGTAAGAGACGAAGTTATCCGCGGTTCCACTCTAATTATCTATAATAATAGATCAACTTTTACTCTTAACGTGAGAATGACGTCGTAAATACGCGAAAATGGAGCCATGTTCAATAAATATCTTTTACTAACTCTCACCAAATGTCAGTTCTCTGTGTAAAAATACATATCTACTCTTTCCATCTAAATCTTTATAAAATTATATAATATATCTGATTTTTTGTAAAGATAAGTAATACTCTTAAGTAGTAGTGGCAATAGAAATGGCCATTACTTTTTTTGCTCCATTTTCTTTCAGTTCTTTAGAACACTCTTCAATAGTTTGTCCTGTGGTAATCATATCATCTAATAATAAAATAGATTTATCCTTTATTTCATCAGGCCTCAATATTAAAAATGCATCCTTTAAATTGTTATATCTTTCAGATTCTCTAAGTCTAGCTTGTTCCTTTGTTAATTTAGTTTTGATTAAATTATTTATTGAGGGAGTTATTTTTGTAATTTCGTTAATGTATTTTTCTATTAATTCAATTTGATTAAATCCTCTCTCTTTTTTTGTGTCTTTGTGTATTGGAACAGATATTGTAAGATCACAAGTTTTATGAAGATTTTCTTTAAAAATCTTCTCTATCATTTGCTCAGAAAATAATTTAGATAAATACCTTTTGTTTCCGAATTTATACTTAGTAATTAATTCTTTCATTAAGGGACTATAATAAAAACATCCATAGGCAAAATCCACATACTTAAACTCTTTTACTACTTTTTCTACCTTTTTATCAAAAAGTAAATAACAATCATCACAAATGTAAATATATTTAGTTGTATCTCGGTCGCATATTAAGCAATTTGTCTTTTTCAGTTTCACCTTTAATAAACCTACTGTGTTTTATTAATTTATCTTTTAGTCCTGTATTTCTCTTACTTACGAATGTGTTTTTTATCATAGCTTGTAGCCTTAAATCTTTTCCAACTAATACTACTAACTTAGATGCTCTAGTTATTGCTGTATAAATTAAGTTTCTATTAGCTAAAATTTCCGGTGCGTAATGAATAGGAATTACCACTACTGGAAATTCACTTCCTTGGGATTTGTGAATTGTAATTGCATAAGCTAAAGTCAATTCGTGTATGGAATTTTCGTCGTATTCAACTTCTTTACCATCAAAATCTACTACTAATGTCTTTCTAAAGGAGTCTATTTCTTTTATAAACCCTATATCTCCGTTATAGATCCCAAGGCCACTGTCGTATTCTACTCTATCACTAGTATATGCTTTCCATTCTATCTGGTAGTTATTTTTCATTTGCATAACTTTATCCCCTTGTCTGAAAATGTACTTAGAATATACAATTTCATCCTTGGAAAAATCCTGTGGGTTAATAGTATCTTGGATTTCGTAGTTTAAATTCTCCACTCCTGCAACTCCTTTTTTCATTGGAGCCATTATTTGAATGTCCTTTATGGATTCTATTCCCATAAACTGTGGAAGTCTAGTTTTTACTAAATCCTTTATAATTTTTACAGTATCTAATTCCTTTTCAGAAGCTATCATAAAAAAATCGCTGTTTTTTTCGTTTAGTAGAGGAAACATACCTTCATTAATTCTATGGGCGTTGTCAATTATCATACTTCCCCCAGCTTGTCTAAATATTTTTTCTAAGTGAACTGTGTTTATAATTTCAGAATTTATCAAATCACTTAGCACATTTCCAGAACCAACTGATGGAATTTGATTAACATCACCTAATAATATTAGTCTTACATTATTTTTTACAGCTTTCATTAAATCAAAAAATAACTGAGTATCTACCATACTCATTTCATCAATAATTATCATATCAAATTCTAAAGGATCCTTTTCGTTTTTTCCAAACTCCATAAATCTTCCATTAAATTGATATTCTAATAATCGGTGAATAGTCTTTGATTCCCTTCCAGTTGCCTCTTCCATTCTCTTTGCTGCTCTTCCAGTTGGGGCTGCTATTGCATATCTTATACCTTGTTCTTGGGCTATTGTTAAAATTGATTTTAATGTAGTTGTCTTTCCAGTACCTGGACCACCAGTTATAATTAAAATTCTATTTAAAAAGGCATCTTTAATGGCTTTAATTTGATTTTCACCAAAGGTAATATTATCTAAAGATTCTATCATCCTTATTCTAGAGTCAATGTCAAAGTTAACATCTTTTATGGGTTTTTTTAATAACTTATTTAACTTAACTGAAATATAATTTTCCGCATTGTGGATTTTTCTTGGATAAATTCTTTCTTCGAAGTTTTCCATAACACCTTTAATGTTTTTACTAGTTAAAAATTTCTTTTTACAGTTGTTATAATCATCATCCTTTATATTTAAATAATCACACCCTTTATTTATTAATTTATCTAAATACAAAAAGCTATGCCCTTCGTTTGTAGAATTATAAAGCAAATGAACTAAACCTGCTTCTATTCTATTTTCGTCATTGTTTAGTATTCCAGATTCTTTTGCAATAGAATCCGCAGTTTTAAATCCTATTCCTTCAGTAGTGTCAATTAGCATATAGGGATTTTTATTTATCATATCAATTACTGATTCACCGTACTTTGAAAATAGTTTATTTGCTAAATTATTACTAATTCCATAATTTGCAAGTTCTATCAAAACTTCCTTCATATCTATTTGATCGTTAAAGGAGTCCATAATTTTTTCTAAAGTACTTTTCCCAATCCCCTTTACTTCCAAAAGTCTTTCTGGGTGATTTTTAAAAATATCGTAAGTATCCTCCCCAAACACTTCAATAATATTATCTGCAGTCTTTGGTCCGATTTTAGCAATGGCTCCTGATCTTAAATAGGCTTCCATATTGTTTGAATAATTTATTTTTTCAGCATCTAAAAGCCTTTTAATTTTAAATTGTTCTCCATATTTTTTGTGATAAGTCATATCTCCACTCATTTTCATGGTAGTGCCTATAGGAAGATATGAAAAATAACCGACGACAGTTATTGTTCCGTCCTCGGTAAAAACCCTTGCTACTGTATATGAATTTCCGCTATTTCTATAGACAATACTCTCTAGAGTACCCTCTATTATAATCATTATTATCTACTCCAATGCTTTATCGATTAATTTTTTAAGCTCAGTTAATTCATCTAATGTGAGTGTTATACCTTTACCCATTTTATCGTGTTCTGGAGACCACTCTCTAATGTCAAATTTAGGATCTGCTCCATTCCAACTAACAAAATTAAGTTCTTTTTTCCAACCAGTAGGTTTTTCAGATAATTGTCCTAAATGTTCCTTTATTTCGTATTTAAACTCAGCCATAATTTCTTCCTTTCATATTTTTCTCTTTAATATAGAATACACTAAAATCTAAGGTTTTTCATTATGAAAATATTTTTAAAAAACCTTTGGAATAATCCAAAGGTTTAGTTTTAAAATTTTCCAACACCTAATAGTTTTTCTCCAACTTCTTTAGACATTGTAATATCCACCATTTTATTTATTAATGTATCGTAGTCGATTCCAATTTCATTTGCTTGAGTTTCATAAAAAGATTTTCCCTTTTCAAGTCCAGGCATAGTGTTGAATTCGATTACTTGAGGTTCTCCGTTTTTATCAATTCTAATATCAACCCTTGCATAAACATCAGCCCTTAAAGTTTCAAATGCCTTTAGAGCCATATCTTGCATTTTTTTAGCTAATTCTTCTGGAATATCTGCTGGACATTCCTTAATTAAAGACTTTTCTTTTTTAGATTCTAAGGATTGGAAATTTGTAGTAGAGTCTTCTTTGAATTTTAACTCCATAACAGGAAGTGCTAGAAGTGGACTTTCTTCTAAAACTCCAACAGTAAATTCTCTACCTGGTAAAAACTCCTCAACTAAAATCGGAGGATTAACATCATTTAAAATCCTTTTTAAAGTTTTTCTAAGTTCTTCTTCGTTTTCTACATATGAGTCCTTTTCAACTCCAACGGAAGCTGCCTCAGATTCTGGCTTTACAAATAATGGAAAGGAATTTTTTAACTCATCACTAAGTTCATCTTCTGCAGAAAAGAATACTTGGGACTTAGTAGTTGGAATCCCAATAGATCTAAGTAATACTTTAGTAGTTTCTTTGGAAAGTCCAAGGGCTTGTGTAAACATTCCTGAACCAACTATTGGAATGCCTAATAGTTCCAATGCTGCAAAAACATTTCCTTGAAGTTGTAAATTCTCCATAGGTGCATAATGGCAAAATATCAAATCAATATTTCCAATATCCATAATATTTCTCAGCATATCCACATTAGCAGGTACATGAACAACTTCATGACCACCCTTAGATAAAGCCGAAGTAATAGAATTTACAATATTTCGCATGTGATCATCAGCACTTGGATTTACAGCTTCAATTTCTTTTGGAATATCCATATATTCCGCGTATACTAACGCTATTTTCATTTAATCCTCCATTCTTTGCAACACTAAAAATCAAGTTTAATATAATATAAACTCAATTTTTTAAAAAAAATATATTTAGTTTAATTAACTCGATTTTAGTAATTTTGCAAAAATGTATTTTATATTCGTGAAAACTATTTTAATATATTATATGTTTTTTAGCAATGAAAATTTAAAACCTACCTTTTTCAAATTCCCTATGTCTGTTTTCTCTATTGTATCTTTCTACAGCCTTTTCTACTAATAAGTTGATTAATTCATTATAACTAATTCCTCCAACCTCAGCAGCTATATTAAAATATGACTTTTTATCTTCTAAACCAGGCATTATATTTGCTTCTATAACTTGGGGTTCTCCATTTTTATCAAGTCTCATATCTACTCTAAAGTACTCTTCTGCCCTTAAAACTTTAAAAGCTTCAATTGCCATCTCTTCCATTTCAACTCTTAGTTTATCTGAAATATCTGCTGGACATTTTGTAGCAATATCGCTTTTTGTCTTTCTATCTAGAGATTGAAATTTTACATCATCATTATCTTTAAATAAAAATTCAATAATAGGAAGTGCAGTAGGGGGATTTCCGTCTAAAACTCCAACTGTAAATTCTCTTCCTGACAAGAATTCTTCTACTAAGATAGGTGGGTTAATATATTTTTCTAAATCATATAATTTTTTTCTTAGTTCATCTTCATTATTTACAAGGGAACTTTTATCAATTCCTACTGATCCAGATTCTGATTCAGGCTTAACAAATAGTGGGAATTTATCTACTAATTCTGGATTTAATTTTTCATCTGGAGAATAAAATACCTGAGATAAAGCTGTTTTTATTCCTCTACTTCTAAGAATCAACTTCGTCGTCTCCTTTGATAGACTGACAGATTGAGAATACATTCCAGAACCTACCATAGGTATTCCTAAAAGCTCCAAAGCTGCAAAAACATTTCCTTGATTGTTTAAATCCAACATTGGTATGTAGTGACAAAATATAACATCCAAGTCTTTTATTTTCATAATGTTTTCCATCATCATAGTATTAGCTTCAATTTGGAAAACTTCGTGTTTTTTTGATTCTAAAGCCCTAGTAATTTGTTCTTTTGTGTTTTTCATCTGAGTAGGACCGTAGGGATTTATACTTTTAACTTTTTCTGGTAAATTTTCTAAACCAGAGTGCACTAATGCTATTTTCATAATTTACTTCCTTATTTTAATTTGACATTCTTATAATGGCGATATCTAGCCTTTTCTGTTATTAATTATACATTATATTAAAAATTAGTTAAAGATTTTTATTTAATTTCAATCTATAATGGATTATTTTAATAAATACAGTGAAGAATCCATCTCCCTATTTCTTTATCATAGTGAAGATCAAATGCTATAAATTCGTTGTTTACTACCTTATTACTTTCGCAGTGAAATATCCAAAAAGTCTCGCCTTTCCTTTTATCTTTATATAAATCCACAATTTTGTCAATATTGACGATTTTATTTCCTTCATCTTTTACTTTATATCTCATTTTTATAGGTCTTGGATAGTCTAAATTTATAGTAAATAAGGCAACCACATCTACTATTTCATTTATAATTTTCATTTTTTTCTCCTTAATATGTTCACTTAATTTTTATTCTATTTATAATATATTATATCAGAACATTAGTTCTGTACAGTACTTTTTATTATTTTTTAATTAAAATTCAAAGTATTTTCTTTCAAACCCTATAAAAAACTATATACAGAAAGTTTTTTTTATGCTACACTTTTATCGATAAACGATAAATGAGGTGTTAAATGTTTTATAAAAAATCCTTTGGAAAAATCAATCTATCCCTTGAAGTTATGGGAAAAAGAGATGATGGGTACCACAATATAGATACTTTGATGAATAAAATAGATCTTTTTGATGAAATTTATCTTGAACCTATATTGGGAGAGGAATTGATTTTAGAAAGTGACAATATAAATTTTCCTGTTGATGAGAGCAATTTAATCTACAAAGGATGGGAACTGTTAAAAAAATACAAAAAAACTAACACCGGTATGAAAATATTTGTAAAGAAAAATATTCCAATAGCTGCAGGTTTAGCTGGAGGAACTAGTAATGGTTGTGAAGTTATAAAAGCTCTTAATGAAATATGGAATTTGAATTTTTTAAAAAAAGAACTATTAGAAATATCCAAACCATTAGGTGCAGATTCTAGTTTTTTCTTTTATGATGGATTAGTTAGAGCACAGGGAATTGGTGATATAATCACTCCCCTACCTAGTATAAAGAAATATCCATTATTATTAGTTAATATTGGAAAACCGATTTCATCAAAGAAAGTATATGACAATATAAATAAATACAGTAAAGGAAGGGTATCTAATATTGTCGATAATATTGGAGATTTTGATTATCTTAAAGAAAAAATTATTAACTCAATGGAAGATGTAACTTTTGAAATATATCCTGAACTAAAGGAAATTAAATCAATCCTAGAAAACTCAGATGGAATTTCACTTATGAGTGGATCTGGGCCTACTGTATTTGGATTATATAAAGACGAGGAAAAAAGGGATTTAGTGTATAAAAAAATCTATAGTGATTATAAATACGTTATAAAATCTCAATTAATTTAGGTGATTAAATGTTAGATATTAAAATAGAATTAGAAAAGCTAGAAAAAAACGGAGATTTTATTAAAGTTTGCGTAGTGGGCATTGGCAAAATGGGAAGATCTTTAGTAGATCGTCTTTTGATTATGAAGGGAATAAAGCCCTCTTTAATTGTAAATCGACATATAGAAAAAGCTCACAAAGCTTTAGTCTATCTTGGAATTGATGAAAAAGACATAGTAGAAGTAAGGACAGTAGAAGAGTTGGAAAAAGCTATTAAAGAAAATAAATACGCCATAACTGATGATTATTTAGTTGGTGTAAAATCTCCTTCTATTCAAGCAGTAGTAGAAGCCACAGGAAATCCCCAATATGGCGCGAAGGTTGCTTATGAGTCTATAATAAATAAAAAACACATTATAATGCTAAATGTAGAATGTGATTCTGTAATAGGTCCAACTTTATATAAACTCGCCAATGAAAATGGAGTTGTATATACTGGAGCTGCTGGTGATGAACCTGCTGCTATTATTGAACTTGCAGAATACGCAATGGCCCTTGGGTTTGAAGTTGTAGCTTGTGGAAAAGGAAAAAATAACCCTAAAGACATTCACGCTACTAACGAATCAGTATCAAAACTTGCCCAAGAAAAGCAAATTTGTAATAAGAGTCTAACTTCTTTTGTAGATGCTACTAATACTATGATAGAACTAAATGCAGTAGGAAATGCAATAGGTTTTAAACCAGATGTATTTGGATGTCACGGAATTACTTCAGATATTGATTCTTTAGGAGATAAGTTAAAATTAAAATCTGAAGGTGGAATTTTAAATTCTTATAAAGTTTTAGATTATGTACACGGTATTGCTCCTGGAGTATTTGTAATTGTAAAAGGAAATACTAGAGAAGAAATTGACACTTTAAAATACGTAGGAATGGGAGATGGACCAAACTTCGTTCTTTATAGACCTTTTCACCTTTGTAGTTTAGAAACTCCTATTTCTATATACAAAGCAGTAATAAAAAATGAATCCACTCTTGCTCCTTTATCTGGCCAAATTTGCGACACTGTAACACACGCTAAAAAAGACATGAAAGCTGGAGAACTTTTAGAAGGTATCGGAAGTGATAAAGTTTACGGCTCATTAACTTCCCATGAAGAAGCTATAAATAAAAATTTTCTTCCAATAGCATTAATAACAACTGGAACAAAATTAAAAGTGGATGTTAAAAAAGATCAACTTATAACATATGATATGGTGGAACTTGAAGAAGAGGAATTGATTACTAAGTTGAGATTAAAACAGGATAATAAAAATGTATAAAAATCAATTTATTTCAGCAATCATTACTGCAGCTGGTTCTGGAAATAGAATGAATTCAAATATACCAAAATTAGAAATAAAAATCCACAACAAACCAATAATTAACTATACAGTGGAAAAATTAGCTAATGTTGATATTTTTGATGAAATTATTTTAGTTACTAGTAAAGAATTGTTAGAAGAATATAAATCTAGATTTAAAATTTTTAAAAATCTAGAAGTTGTTTTAGGTGGAGATTCAAGAGAAGAATCTACCTTTAAGGGTCTTAAAGCTTTGTCAGTAAAATCAGAAATAGTACTTTGTCACGACGGTGCAAGACCATTTGTAAAGGAAGAAACAATACTAGATTCCATAGACTCGGCAATTTTAAATGGCTCTGGAGTTGCATGTGTAAAGACAAAAGACACTATTAAATTAGTTAGTAAAAACAAAGTAGAACTCACTCCTAATAGAGAAAAACTCTACTTAGTTCAAACTCCTCAAACCTTTAAAACCACTTTAATATTAAAAGCATACAATACACTTTTTAATAAAGTCAAAACCACTGATGATTCATCTTTTATAGAAGAGCTTGGTGAAGAGGTTTATATTGTTAAGGGAAGTTATGAAAATATAAAAATCACAACTAAAGAAGATTTATTATTTGCTAAGGTGTTATTGGAGGAAAAATGAGAATTGGAATTGGATATGACGTTCATAAGCTAGTAGAAAATAGAAAATTAATATTAGGTGGTATCGAAATTCCTAGTGAATACGGACTTCTAGGTCATTCTGATGCAGATGTATTAGTCCATTCTATAATGGATGCCATGTTAGGAGCATTGGCATTAGGAGACATTGGAAAGCACTTTCCAGATACTTCAGATGAATTTAAGGACATAGACTCCTGCGAACTACTACAAAGAGTTTACAAACTAATAAAAAATGAAGGATACGTTATTGGAAACATCGATACTGTAGTTGCCCTTCAAAGTCCAAAAATAGGAAAATATATTGAAGATATGAGAAAAAAACTTTCAAATATATTAAAAATAGAACTAAATCAAATCTCTATAAAAGCCACAACTACAGAAAAACTAGGCTTTGTTGGAAAAAAAGAAGGCTGTTCAGCTTATGCAGTTTGTATATTGGAAAAAAGAATTAAGTATTAGTTAACCATATATCTAAGCTTTTGACAAATTCCCCTTTGCTTCATAGTTAGTAAAGGGGAATTTTTTATATTAATGTATACTATTAGACACATATTATTTTATTTGATAATATAATCTTAGGTGATTATTATAGAAAGATATTATTCTTTAAATGAGTATTTTAAAAATAAATACGGAGAAAAGGTTGGGAAATTGAGTTTAGATGCTGGATTTAGTTGCCCAAACAGAGACGGAAAATTATCTAATTTAGGCTGTGTTTTTTGTTCTGAAAAGGGATCGGGAGATTTTACTTCTGGAAATTTAAGTTTATTTAATCAAATAGAAGAGCAAAAAAAGATAAACAAGAAAAAATGGAACAATAAAAAATTTATTGCTTACTTTCAAAACTTCACTAACACTTATGGAGACTTAGAATACTTAAAAAAAATATATCTAGAAGTTTTAGATGACAAAGATATAGTTGGTCTTGCAATAGCAACAAGGGCGGATTGTCTAGATGAAAATGTATTAGATTTGTTAGAAGATTTATCAAAAAGATGTGAGTTGTGGATAGAAATCGGTATGCAATCTTCCAATAAAGAAACGATTAAATACATAAATAGAGGCTACTCTCACGAATATTTAGTAGATAAATTAAAAGATTTACAAAATAGAAAAATAAGGTATTTACTACATGTAATTTTCGGTCTTCCTGGAGAAACTAAAGAAGATATGATGAATTCTATTAAGTTTGTTAATGAATCTAATGCATTTGGTATAAAGATTCATAGTTTATATATACAAAATGATACAAATATTTACAAGGATTATCTAAATGGCAACATAAAGCTTTTAGAAAAGGACGAATATACAGATTTAGTAGTCGATGCTATTTCTTTGTTAAATAAAAATATAGTAATTCACAGAATTACAGGAGACGGAGATAAATCCAAATTAGTAGCACCACTATGGGCAGCAGATAAACTCTCTGTTATTGGAGAAATTAATAAAAAATTGAAATTTAAAAATTCAGCCCCATAATATTTGGAGCTGAATTTTTAATTTATTGGTCTATAAGGATATTTTCTGTTTTTATATCCATAATACATAAGCCCTAAAGAAATTAATAATACAATTGTAACTAATAATCCACCTTCTGGGCCAAATTGACCTCCATAAAATAAATCATTGTTTTTTAGAATTAATTGAAATAATGGATTGGGAATTACTAAACCAGAAACATTCATGCCGAATATTTTCCCTTGAAAAAAATTCCACGTAAAATGATATCCTATTGCCATCCAAATACTATTTGTAAATAAAGTCATCAAAGCAAATACAATGGAAATTAGTATTAAATTAACTGTTGGAATTGGGTTATTTAAAGCTCCTGGATTTAAAAAATGAAGTAAAGCAAAAACTCCAGATGGAATAATAATACCAAGGGGAATATTTCCAAAGTAAATACTCATATTTTGCATATAACCTCTAGAAAAAACCTCTTCTCCAATGCCCACTCCAAGCATCATAATCAAAAATACATAAAAATGGGAATCTGTAAGTACGTTATTTACAGAGGATATCTCAATACTTCCCCTTAAAAGATTTATTAAAAATACAACACCAATTGAAACTATACCAATAACTGATCCTTTAAAAAAGTTATTTATCCAAATTTTATCTTTTACTAATAAACTGTATCTTTTATTGTCCCTAAGAATAAAATAAGCAATAATTACAGGCAATACCATTACTAAATTACCTGTAATTGTAACTAAAGGAGCCATAAAAGGAACGTAGAATAGTATTGTAGAAACTAATGTCAAAGCTAAAAACAACAAAACTATCCTTAAAGCTATATTGCCAATTCGTTTTAATAATTCCATTTCTCACCTCGTATTAATTATATTATAATAACACAGAGTCTGTAAATAAACAGACTCTGTGTTATAAAATTATATTTTTGCTAATTTTTTTAGTTCATCTACCTTATCAGTTTCTTCCCATTTTACTCCTAAATCTTCCCTACCGAAGTGTCCGTAGGCTGCTAGTTGCTTGTAAATTGGTTTTTTAAGACCTAAATCTCTAATAATTGCTGCAGGTCTAAGATCAAATACTTGATTTACGAAACTTTCAATTTCTTCATTTGTAAAATCGCTTGTTCCAAAGGTGTCCACATATATAGAAAGTGGTTTTGCTACTCCAATAGCGTAACTTAATCCCACTTCACATTTATCTGCTAGTCCTGCTGCTACAATGTTTTTAGCTACATATCTAGCTGCGTAACTAGCGGATCTGTCTACCTTTGTAGAGTCTTTTCCTGAAAAAGCTCCTCCACCATGGCGAGCATATCCTCCGTAGGTATCTACTATGATTTTTCTTCCAGTTAATCCAGCATCTCCCATAGGCCCACCTATTACAAATCTTCCAGTAGGATTAATGTAATACTTAGTATTTTCATCTATTAAATCTTCACCTACAATAGGTTTTATAACTTTTTCAATAATATCAACGCGTAAGTCTTCAAGGTCTATAGAATCTTCGTGTTGAGTAGATATTACAATATTTTCTACTCTTTTTATTTTTCCATCTTCGTATTCTACAGTAACTTGACTTTTTCCATCGGGTCTTAAATATTCTAAAGTTTTATCTTTTCTAACTTCAGCTAGTTTTCTAGTTAGCTTGTGAGCTAAGGAAATAGGAAGGGGCATTAACTCTTTAGTTTCATTACAAGCAAAACCAAACATTATACCTTGATCTCCTGCTCCAATACTATCTAGTTCATCAACTGCATAGTCTCTATCTACTCCCATTGCAATATCTGGAGATTGTTCCTTAATAGATGATAACACTGCACAAGTGTCTCCATCAAAGCCGTATTTGGCTCTAGTGTATCCTATTTCTTTAACAGTATCTCTTACTATGCTTTGAAAATCTACATAGGCAGAAGTGGAAATTTCCCCTGTTATTACTACCATTCCTGTGGAAGCCATAGTTTCACAAGCTACCCTAGCGTTTTCGTCTTTTTCTAATATTGCATCTAAAATTGCATCAGAAATCTGATCACATACCTTATCAGGATGTCCTTCTGTAACTGATTCTGATGTAAACAACCATTTTGTCATATATTCCTCCTGTATAAATAAAAAAACCACTCTGAAAGAGAGTGGCACTTTAATTACAAAGTTTTCTCATCTTCCAGACATCTGTCTGTGGGATTTAGCACCTTTTATAGGTTGCCGGATTTCATAGGGCCCATTCCCTCCATCACTCTAAATGAGTTTACTCAATTATTATATCACAGAAAGTTTAATATTCAAGGGCTTTTACACTAGAATCAAAACTATAAATAACATTTTTTCTCTCTACTACTATTTCTGTTTTTTCTGATAGTTCTGCATCTAATTTTATAGCCTTTAAAAGTTCTTTTGTTGGATTTATAGCTATAGGGTATCCTACAGATTTTAACATGGACAAATCTCCATTAGTGTCTCCATAAGCATAGCTATTTTCTAAATCAATGTGGTATTCTTCTAGTAATTCTTGCATTGCGATGTATTTATTTTCAGAATTCCACATTTTAGTAATTTCACCAGAAAATCTGTTATTTTCATCGGCTATATAACTTGTTCCTCTAAAATCTGTGGCATTGTATTTTTTAGCCATTCGAGAAACTAAAAAGTCGGGACTTCCTGAAATAAAAAATATTAAATGTCCTTCTTCTTCGTGATATTTTAATCTTGCCCTTGAGTACTTATAAATATCTTCATAGGAATCTTCAATGGTTTTATCTGCTATAAAGTTTAGATAATCCATATCTATACCTTTAAGATTGTCAGAATACACCCTAGCTAAGGTTTCAATATAGTCGTCGTATTCTCCATATCTTTTTCCCCATAAATCTTCAATTTCATGTACTTCTTGATAATATGTCTTTTTACTTATAATGTCGTAATTTACAAGTTTGGCAAAATTTGTAGTCATTAAAGAATCTCTAAATATAGTGCCGTCAATATCAAAAAATGCTGCTATTTTT
Organism: uncultured Peptoniphilaceae bacterium; assembly: GCA_964461305.1. GTDB lineage: Bacteria > Bacillota > Clostridia > Tissierellales > Peptoniphilaceae > Neofamilia. The sequence goes on along the minus strand of CAYWTV010000002.1, from coordinate 38,342 downwards.
GTCATTATTTCACCTCATTACTTTGAAATTTATACCCAAAAAGTAGCCAATAAAAAATCGGAAGATAAAACTTCCGATTTTATTAGCCTAAAAATATTTTACTCATAAGTAAGATAAATATGGCAAATAGTGCACATACTGCCAATACTACAGGTAATAGGGTTTTTAAAGCCGCTATTATCATGGCATTTTCATCTTCCTTTGAAAAGTCATTGTCTTTAGAAAAATCGTCATACTTTTTCTCTAAATCTTTTTTATCCAAATCTTCGTATGGATCTATTGGCTTTTTAAACATAACTTTTCCCTTCTAATTTTTACATTGGCTTTTGTTCTTCTTTTAAATCTGACATTTGTTCATTTATAACTTCTGCCATTTTTTCTTCTTCAGCTCTTAATTTTTCAAGGTTTTCTAGATCTCTTTCCCTAATGAATTTGTCCTTTTCAGATGGTTCTAAATCCATTAAGTGACAAGCTACATAATGTCCTTTGCCCATATCTTGTAATTCTGGCTCAAAGTTTATGCATCTGTCCATAACGTATTTACATCTAGTGTGGAATCTACATCCTTCAGGTGGATTAACAGCTGATGGAATATCTCCTTCTAGTATTGCAAGTTCTTGATTAGATTCTACGTCTGTTCTAGGTATTGCGTTTAATAAAGCATCTGTATATGGATGAAGAGGTGTTTTGAATATCTCTTCTGATTCTGATAACTCAACTATATTTCCTAAATACATTACCGCAATTCTATCAGAAATATATTTTACAACTGATAAATCGTGTGTGATAAATAAATATGTTAAATTATTTTCTAATCTCAAATCTTGTAATAGGTTTATTACCTGAGATTGAATAGAAACATCTAGTGCAGATACAGCCTCGTCACAAACAATAAACTTAGGTTCTACAGCTAAAGCTCTAGCTATACCAATTCTTTGTCTTTGTCCACCAGAGAATTGATGAGGATATCTGTGAATGAAATATGGAGCAAGTCCACATTTTTCCATTATATTTTGAATATATTCATTATATCCTTTTGATTTGTTAGATTTAAACATATCGTGGGCTAATACCCCTTCACCGATAATGTTACCTACTGTTAGTTTAGTATCTAGGGAAGAATAAGGGTCTTGGAAAATAATTTGTAAATCTTTTCTAAGTCTTCTCATCTCGCCAGTTGTAAGTTGTGATAAATCTATTCCATCATCTCTTAAGGCCTCTAATGGTCCATATCCTTCTTCTTTACTAGCTTCTACCCTTAAGTTTTCTACTTTAGCATCTTTTTCTAAAAGTTCTTTAGAAATTGATTCTCTTTCTGAAATTAGTTTATCTCTTTCAGATTTTAGTGAATCTAATTTTTTTTCGTATTCACTGTCTTTCATTTTTCTATCTAGAAGTTCTAATTTGTAGTTAATGTCTGCAATTTTTCTTCTAGTGTCATTTTGGTCCTTTAAAACCCTTGAAACTTCGTTAAGATCGTTATGTGCTAATAATCCTCCAGCTAATCTAACCATGTTAAGATATTTATTTTGAATATCTCTTCTTTTAAACATTAGCTTGTCTTCAAGTTCGTGGATTTTATCAGGATCTGTTTCAGCATCCCTTTGAGTATATAACTCGTCTAATTCTATAACAGCTTTGTTATATTCAGGGTAAATTTTTGGTATTTTACTAACCATTTCTCCAATGTATTTTGGAGCTGCTTCAGAAACTGTTTTACCATAATATAAAGTAGTTCCCTCTGTTTGGTCGTAAATTTGAATTAAAGTTCTTCCTAATGTAGATTTACCTGAACCAGATTCACCTACTAATCCTAAAGTTTCTCCTTCATAGATTTTAAGTGAAATATTTTCATTTGCATGAACATATCTTTGCTTATCTGTAAAGAATTTTTTCTTTAAGGGGAAGAATTTTTTTAAGTTTTCAATTTTAAATAAGACTTTTTTATCGTCTAATCTATCATCTATTAATCTTTCAATTCTATTTTCCACTGCTTCTAACCCCCTTTTCTGGATAGAAACATCTTATTTCTTGGTATTCGTTAACTTTTACTATATCAGGCATTTCATTAATACATTTTTCAGTATGATAAGGACAACGCTCTGCAAATCTACATCCTACAGGTAAATCTAGAGGATGAGGTACAGATCCAGGTATAGTATCAAGTCTTTCATCTTTTGCAGATGTTATAGAAGGAATAGATGTTAATAACCCTTCTGTATAAGGATGAGAATATTTAGTAGCTCCTTCTCTAAATATATAGTCTACTGGAGCTTTCTCAACTACTTGACCACAATACATAACGGCAACATCATCTGCCATTTGATTTATTACTCCCAAGTCATGGGTTATAAACATTATTGCAGTGTTAGTTTCTCTCTTTAAATCATTCATAAGCTTAAGAATCTGAGCTTGGATAGTTACATCAAGTGCTGTTGTAGGCTCATCTGCTATTAGTAGCTTTGGAGTACAAGCAAGTGCCATAGCTATCATTACCCTTTGATTCATACCACCTGATAATTCAAATGGGTATTGTTTTACTACTACCTCTGGGTTTGGTATTTTTACCATTTCAAGCATCTTAATTGAGTTTTCTCTTGCTTCTTTTTTATTCATATTTTGATGAAGCATAAAAGCTTCACTTAATTGACGTTCTACTGTGAATACAGGGTTTAAAGAAGTCATTGGTTCTTGGAATATTATGGAAATATCATTTCCTCTAATGTGTTCCATTTCTTTAACAGTATAATCAGCTAAGTTTTTACCATCAAAGAAAATATCACCTTCGTAAATCCTTTGGTTCTTTTCAAACAATTTTAGTATAGACATGGCTGTCTGGCTCTTTCCTGATCCAGATTCTCCAACTACACCTAGAGTTTTACCTTCTTGAACCTCTAAGTCTACCCCGTATACAGCTTTTATCTTACCTCTTTTTGTTTCGAAGTAAGTGTGTAAGTTTTTAATTTCTAATAATGCCATACTATCCTACCTTTCTTGTGCCTTAGGGTCTAATGCATCTCTTAATGCATCACCAATAAGGTTAACTGTCAATGCAGTTAAGAAAACAGCAAGACCTGGGAATATCCATCTCCACCAATATACTTCAAGTACTTGAATGTTATTTGATGCAGTTAATATATTTCCCCATGATGGATATGGATTTTGTACACCAAATCCTAAGAATGATAAACCTGCTTCAGTTAATAGTGTAGTTGCATATCCTATAGTAGCACGTACTATAATTATAGATAAAATATTTGGTACCATGTGCGCTGCCATTATTTTAGTTTCTTTAAGTCCTAGAGCCTTAGCAGCTGTAATATAATCTTTTTCTCTCTCTGCTAAAATTTCTCCACGAACAAGTCTTGCTATAGATGGCCATCCTAAAACACCTAGAATTACCATAACCATAATAAGTCTATCGTATTGGTCAGTATCTACAGGAAGTAGTGCTGATAAGGTTATTACCAACGGATAGAATGGGAATGAAGAAATGATTTCTCCAAATCTGTTTAAAACATTATCTATAACTCCACCGTAAAAACCTGAAACTACCCCTACAATAATACCTAAAACTACTTGAATAGCTACAGCAACTAAAGCGATAATAAGTGTCATTCTACCGCCGTGAACAAGTCTAGTAAATAAATCTCTTCCTTGTTCATCAGATCCCATTATGAAGCCATTTAATCCCCAAGTATCTACAGAACCATCTTCTTTAACGGCATAGTTGTTAAAATAACCTGCAAATACATCTACATAGTCATCTCCATCAGGATAATCTATTTCGCCGTAGTTATCATTTCCCCAAGAATACACTCTACCAGTGTCTGTAAGAACAGTAATGTGTTCCCTTCCAGATACGGCTTTTGTAACAGTACCTTCCATTTCTGGCATACTGTGAGCATTATCTAAAGAAGAGCCCCATACTAAACTTTCGCCATCTTCAGTTATAGCTACACCAGAATATCTCATTCTACCAATTTCTACTACTGAAGTAGTTCCATCAGTAATTTCTTCTGGTCTAGCAGTATCTACTTCAGAACCTTTAGTTCCAAATACTACTACTCTTCCGTCTTTTAAACGAATTAGCATATTTGTACTTGCAGTTTCAAATTCTGCCACTTGACCATCATAATCAGAACTAATTAGATTTAATCCAGTAGGAAGAGTAGCTCCCCATACTTTAATAGTTCCTGCTTCAGTCAAAATTACAGAATATAAGTCACTAGCTCCTATTTCAGCTATTCCACCATCTTCTTGGGCAAATTCTAAAATATTATCTGGTATCTCAGCTTGGCCGTGATTGTTTTCACCCCAACCGAAAACTTCTCCATCATTAGTTAAAACTATAATGTGATTGTCTCCTGCTGCTGCTTGATCTATATTTCCTTGATTATCGATAACCTCTTGAGGCATCGGTTGATTCCTTGCTATTTCATGTCCCCATGTGTATACATTTCCTGCTTCAGAAACGCCTACACTAAATGTTGTACCTACAGAAATAGATTTAATTCCTTCGTCTTGAAGTTGACTAGGAACATCCATATATCCTGCACCCGGTGCTATGTTTTTCATAATACCTTGGGAATAGTACGGGTCATAATCTAAAAATGAAGAACCTATAAAAACTACTAAAGTAATAGCTAAAAACCCTAAAAGTCCTATAACTCCTAGTTTATTACTAAAGAAGTTCTTTACGGCCATTTTACCTGGAGACGTTACAGCTTCTTCTTTTAATACATCTTTACGCTTTTTATCAGCAAGATGTTCTAAAGATTCATCTGGATTGTTTTTAATATTTTTTTTCATTTTCCGCCTCCTACTCCAATCGAACTCTTGGATCTACCATTGAATATCCAATATCCATTAGTAGGTTACCAAATACAGTTATAAGTGCATACATCATATTTAGCGTCATTATTACATTGTAATCACGAGCTAATATAGAATCTATAAAGTATTTTCCTATACCATTATAAGCAAATAATGTTTCAGTGATAGCTGCACCACTGAGTAAACTCATAATATTCCAAGCTACTACTGTAACTACAGGAATTAGAGCATTTCTAAAAGCGTGAGAATAAATAACATTTCTCTCACTTAAACCTTTGGCTCTTGCAGTTCTAATGTAATCTTGGCTAAGTGCATTAAGCATAGCATTTCTTACATACCTAGAAGTAGAAGCTAAAGAACCAATAGTAATTGTAATTGTAGGTAAAACTAAATGCCTTACCCAAGTTCCTATATCATTGTTCATAGGCATCATTCCTGGTGGGAACCAGCCTAAGTTTATTGCAAATGTGAAAATTAATAACATACCAGTAAAGAAAGTAGGTAAAGATATACCAGCTAGTGAGAACACTTGCCAGAATTTATCATAAAAGCTACCACGCCTTACTGCGGATTTTATACCTATAATTACAGACAATATAAATGCAATTATAGTTGATCCTAGATTTAATATTAAAGTATTTCTAAGTGGTTGGCCTAGAACTTCTACTACTGGCCTTTGGTATCTTGTGGATTCTCCAAATTCTCCGTCCATAATTCTACCTAACCAACCAACATATCTTTCTGGTAAAGTACCATCTAAATCGTATCTTTCAGTTAATATTCGTCTCAATTCTTCCCTTTGAGATTCACTCTCAATATTTAAAGGCATTAATTGATCAATAGGGTCTCCAGGCATAGCCTCATTAAGACCAAATAGAATAACAGATATGATTATTAGAACAGGAATTAGGTTTATTAATCTTTTAATTATATATTTAAGCATAATTCATTGTTACCTTTATGTAGATAACCGCTCCTTTCCTTGTGAATTATAATATAAATTTATTAATAAAATATATTATATATCACTAATTTTTTCATAAAAATAAGGGAGAGAGCAACGCTCGCTCCCCTATTTAATTTAAAATTATTATTCTGCTAATTCTAGCGTACAAATTAAATCTGACCAGTCGTGCATTGGTGTAGTATTTACATTTTGTACCCTGTTAGTGTGAATGTCATAGTATTCATTCGCATATAGTGGAATGTTTGGAAGGTTGTCATTATACCATAATTGGAATTGTAACCATCCTTCTAACCATGCATCTCTATCTTCAGGAGTAACATTTCTCATGCTTACTAATACTGAATCTAATTCTGGATCATTTACTCTGTTTCTGTTATCACCAGTGTCTATTTGAGAACTGTGATATGAGTAGTAAGGATCGTTAGGAATAGCAAAACCTGTACCCATGTTAAATACTGTTGGTGCATCTGGATCTTCTGGATCTGGGTAATAATAGTGGTCTAATAATGTAGCAAAGTCTACTGCATTAAAGATATATTGTATACCAGCAACTTTAGTGTTATCTGGTAATTGACCAGCGATTAAGTCAGATACGTCATTTTGAGTTGAACCTTCATGGATAACTCTTAATGGATTACCTTCAGCATCATGTCTAAAGTAATCAAAACCTTCTGGGTTAGAATTGTACATTTCTTCAGCTTTGGCTGGATCCCAAGGAGTAGTTCCATCTGCTTCAAAAGTATATGGAGTTGTGTCTAATGCTTGGTTAGCCATTTCAGCATTTCTTGTGTAGTTAATTGCTTGTTCGTTGAAATCAGCGCCTAATTCTTGATATTCGAATTGAGCAACACCGAAAGCACCATTTACTACTGTACCGTATCCACCAGCGATAGTTTGAACGAATTCGTTTCTATCAAGTGAATAAGCTATAGCTTGTCTTACACCTTTGTATTGAGTTGGGCCTTGGTCAGTGATTATTTGAAGTAATCCGTAACCGTTTCTTGCAAATGTGTTTGCGCCAACTGAATCAGTGCTGTTTTTAGCTTTATCGATTTTTTCTCCTTCAATTACTCCTGGTACTATATCAATAGTTCCAGCAATTGCTAAGTCAACATCGATTTTTTGGTTAACAGTTTGTACTACTACGTTTTGAATTGTTGGTAAGTTACCTTCAGCGTCACCTTTGAAGTTTTCGTTAATTGTAACTTTAGCCATGTTGTTAGCCATTTCTACAAATTTGTATGGTCCAGCTGTTACGTCTGGTTTAAATCTGTATTCATAAGCTACTTCATTAGTTGCAGTAGTTAAAAGTGTTTGTAATGGAGATACTTCTATTGAACCATCTTCATAACCACTTAGAGTAGTTTGAGCTTCTTGTAATTCTCCGTATTTACCCAGCATTGTTTTGTATTCAGGATCTGTATCTTCAGCTTCTAAAGCTGTTTCATAGTCTGAAGTTAATGCTTCGTAATCAGCAAAGTTTTCTTCATTAAATTGTGGGTAATCTTCAGATGCATCTCTATAAGATTGTAATTCAGTGTCATAAGATTCTTGTAATTCTTCAACTCTTGATCTTTGAGTTTCAATTAAAGCATCTCTATCTTCATCAGTAAGTTCGTAACCTTCAGCTACTACTAGTGATGAGCCTTGTACGTCTACATTTGGTGCATATCTATGAAGTGGACTTGGTGAAGTCGCTATTAAAGCTGTTTCATAGAAATATGGAACTTTGTCTGCCTTTAGAGTTAACTCAAAAGTATAATCATCAATAAGTTTGATACCTGTAAATTCTGTTGAAGTTCCATCGTGGAATTCATCAAAGCCTAATAAGTCTTCTCCAGCTGTTGCATTATTTGCACCAGTCATCATCCATTCTGGAGTTGCTAACCATAGTACGCTAAAAACATAGTCTTTTGCAGTAATAGGTTCACCATCACTCCAAACTAAGTCTTCTGCAATTTTGAATCTAAATGTCTTTGTACCATCTTCGTTTTCAGTAGTTTCAATTTCACCTTCAACTACTTGAGGATTAACGTGGAATTCTCCAGCCTCGTCGTAATATGTTGTAGCGTAACCTAAATCGCCACCATAGTTACCAAGTACTCTTTTAATCCATACGTCGTATGTTGAGTTACCAAATCCGTTAATATAAGATCCGTTTAACTCTGGCGCTCCTACAACTAGTGTATTTGCGTCTGTTACTGATTGAACATCTTCTACGCTTTCTTCGTCTTCAGGGGTTTCTTCCTCTGCGACTTCTTCTGTAGTTTCTTCTGCTGCAGTATCTGTTGTTTCAGTTTCTGTAGTTTCAGCAGGTTCAGTCGAGTCGTTGTTACAAGCTACTAAAACAGTAGTCATAAGTAACATTAAAACTAATAATAAAGCGATGCGTTTTTTATTCATTATATTTCTCCTCCTGTCCTTAAAACACTTTCGCGTTTTAATTATAATTAAATGCATCTGTTAATATTGTAAACGTTTTATAGGGAAAAATCCAGTAAAATTGTAAATTTCATATTAAAAATTTTCATTTTTATTAATCCGTTGTTTTCAAAGGCTAGAAAGGGGGTATTTATTTGGATTTTTGAAAATTCATTAACTTAAAGTTTAATTCCTCTGTGGTCAATTCTTCATTTTCTTTTTTAAGTCTAGTTGAAAATTCTACTATATTTTCACTGGCTCTTTTACCGACAGTTATTCTCAAAGGAATTCCTATTAAATCTCTATCTTTAAATTTAACTCCTGGCCTTTCTTTTCTGTCGTCTAATAAAACATCAAAACCTAAATTATTATATTCTTCGTATAATTTTTCTCCTAGCTGGATTTGACTTTCATCTTTAGTGTTGATAATAGTAATAATAATGTGGTAAGGAGCTACACTTAGTGGCCAAATTATTCCATCTTCATCGTGATGTTGTTCTATTATAGCTGCCATAGATCTAGAAATTCCGATTCCATAAGAACCCATATATACAATTTGTTCCTTACCATTTTCGTCTAAATAATTAAATCCTAGAGAATCAGAGTATTTAGTTCCTAGTTGGAAAATATTTCCCACTTCAATTCCTCTTTCTAGATGTAGTACTCCATCAGATTCAGGGTCCTTATCTCCTTCTTCAACTAATAATAAATCTTCTACAACGATTCCTTCAAAATCTCTCTTGTAATTTACATTTTTTAAATGGTAATCTGTTTTATTTGCGCCAACTATAAGATTTTTCATTCTAGTTAATCTTTCATCTATAAATAATTTGAAATCTCCCTTTAGATTAATTGGACCAGAAAATCCAGGGTCACCTCCAGTTAATTTTTTTATAGACTCATCTGAAGCTATTTCTATATCAAAATCATTAACCTTTGCTGCATTAAAAAGTTTGGTTTCATTAAGTTGTCTATGACCTGGTATTAAAGCTATAATAATTTCTTTATTTGTAGTTTCATAAATTACCATTTTAGCAAATTTTGATTTGTCTTCTTTCATAAATTCAGCCAGTTCTTCTATGGTTTTTATTCCTGGAGTGTGAATTTCTTCTATATCTAATTCTTCTCCAGATTCTTCTACATCTATAATAACTTTAGCCTTTTCGTCAGTAGCTGCATAATCACTATTGTCAGAGTATGCTATTACACCTTCACCTATATTAGATAGAGCAATAAACTCATGGGAGTCAGATCCCCCCATAGCACCGCTATCTCCTTGTACAACTCTGTATTTTATATCCATTCGATCAAATGTTTTTTCGTAAGCTTCCCACATTTGTCTATAACTTTCTTTCATTCCTTCTGGATCTTTGTCAAAGGAATAAGCATCTTTCATTATAAATTCCCTTGCTCTAATTACTCCAAATCTAGGTCTTTTTTCATCCCTATATTTTGTTTGTATTTGGTATAAATTAAATGGAAGTTGTTTATAGCTTTTAACTTCGTCCTTTACTAAAGTAGTAAAATACTCTTCGTGGGTAGGTCCTAAGCAAAAATCTCTGTCGTGTCTATCTTTTAATTTAAACATCTCAGGCCCAAAAGTGTCCCATCTGCCACTAGTTTCCCAAATTTCCTTTGGTTGAACTGCAGAAAGTAAAGTTTCTTGACTTCCAGCTCTGTCCATTTCTTGTCTAGTTATTTCTTCAATCTTTTTAATAACTCTTAGTCCTAATGGTAAATAAGTATAAATCCCACTTACATTTACCCTTACCATTCCTGCCCTTAAAAGAAGTTGATGACTTGGTATCTCTGCATCAGAAGGAACTTCCCTTAAAGTAGGCATATACATTTTTGATAATCTCATTTTTTCCTCCTATGGTATTTTTTAAAATCTAAATAAAAAAGGCACTTCGTCCTAAGAGACGAAATGCCGTGGTACCACTCTAATTTATTCTTAGTGATTTATATAGGAATCACCCTTTTAAGCTCAAAGATTTGGCCAGTAAATTAGTCTGTAAGATGCTCTCACCAACCCATCTCTCGCTAAACTCTATCTTTACCTTTTTTCTTTTCATTGCTAATGATAGATTACCATATTTACAAATTAGTGTCAATTAGTTTAGTGCGTCGTCTTTAACGAAAGTTCCTCTTTCTAATTCTTCAAAAGCTAATGCTAATTCTGAATTAGTATTCATAACTATTGGTCCACCCCAAGCTATCGGTTCGTTTAATTTAGGAGCCTCTACGAAAATAATGTGAAGTGGCTCATCTACAGAGTTAATGATTATGTGATCTCCTTCATTAAATAGAAGTGCTGTTTTTTCTGTAAATACTTGATCTTCAATTTTTACTCTACCTTCTAAATTAAAAATAAAGTGAGTTTCAAATTCTTCTAGTGGTATTTCAAAGGTTGTATTTGGCTCTAGCTTCACTTCTACAAATTTAGCTTGTATGTGGTGAGGAGTAGCTCCTTTAAGACCTTTAAATTCTCCAGAAATTACCCTTATAATCGCTCCATCTTCTTCCTTTAGTGGAACATCTTCATTTTTAATGTCAAAGTATTTTGGAGTAGTCATTTTTTCATTTCCAGGTAAATTTAACCAAAACTGTAGTCCTAACATTCTTTCACTTTCCTTAGGAAATTCTGAATGTAGTATTCCACTACCTGCTGTCATCCATTGGGAATCACCATGACCAATAACCCCTTCATTACCCATTGAATCTTTGTGATCTATTCTTCCTGAAGATAAATATGTTATTGTTTCTATTCCTCTATGGGGATGAGTAGGAAATCCTGCTGTGTAGTCATCTGGATTTGTAGAGTCAAAAGAGTCCAACATTAAAATCGGATCAAAATCATTAACTGTACCCCTTCCTAATACTCTTGTTAAATGAACACCTGCCCCATCTATAGCTCTTTCGCCTTTTACTGCTTTTATTACTTGTGCTTTCAAATGTATTTTCCTCCTTACAATATGAATTAGAATTAAATCTCTCTTGTCAATCATACCCTTAAAATACAAATTAATAACCGGAGTAAAAACTCCGGCTAATTTTAAAATACTGGTTTGATATTTCCTTCATATTCAGTTTCAATAAACTCTCTAGCAGCATCCGAATTTAAAACTTCAATAACTTTTAAATATATTTCATTAGTTTCTTCACCTGATCTAGAAACTACCACATTGGCATAAGGAGATTGGTCCCCTTCTACTATTAATCCATCTTCAGTTGGGTTTAATCCTGCATCTATTGCAAAGTTTGCATTTATAATTCCTCCATCAACGTCTGTATAAGTTCTAGCAATGTTTGCAGCATCTAAAGCTGTAAATGTTAGGTTTTTTGGATTAGATGTAATGTCTTCTTCTGTTGCGTTAATGTCACTTGGATCACTTAGTTCTATAATTCCCTCTTGTTCTAATAAAAGTAAAGCTCTAGCTCCATTTGTTGGATCATTAGGAATTAAAATTTCACTTCCTTCTGGTATATCCTCTACTGAATCATATTTATCTGAGTAAAGTGCAAGCGGTTCTACGTGAACTTGACCTAATACTTCTAATTCTAAATTATGTTCTTCTGAGAAAGTTTCTAAATATGGAACGTGTTGGAAAAAGTTTAGATCTAAATCTCCATCAGCTAAAGCTAAATTAGGTTGTATATAATCGTCAAAATTCACTACTTCGATTTCGATTCCTGCATTTTTAAATTCTTCACTTAATCCCTCTACAATTTCACCGTGAGGTGTTGGAGATGTACCAATAACAACTTTAGTTAGTTCTTCATTAGTTTCTTCAGTTTCTTCAGTAACTTCTTCTGTCGTATCTTCTACTTGTGTTTCAGTTGTTGTTTCTACTTCCTCTGATGTAGTTGTGTTGTCATTTGAACAACCTACTAATACTAATAATAATGCCAAACTTAATAATAAAATATTCTTTTTCATTTTTTTCTCCCTATTTTTTATTTATTTTTTTAGATAAATTATTTCCTACAATTTGTACTATTTGGACTAAGAATATTATCGCTAAACAACTTACCCAAAGTATGTCTGTTTGATTTCTCTGGTATCCGTATCTTATAGCTACATCTCCAAGTCCTCCCCCTCCAATGATTCCCACTATTGCAGATAATCCTATTAGATTAATAATTGTAATAGTTAAGGATGATATAACTTGAGGTAAGGATTCTTTTAGTACAACTTTTTTGACAATTGACATTGAGTCAGTTCCCATTGCCTTTGCTGCTTCTATAATTCCTTTGTCTACTTCATTGAAATTTCCTTCTAGTAGCCTTGCTAAAAATGGTATAGCACTAAAGCTCAAAGGTACTATTGATGCTTCTAAACCTATTCTCTTTCCCACTAATAATTTAGTTAAGGGAAATAAAACTAACATTAATACCACAAAAGGCAAAGATCTCAATACGTTGATTATCATATCAAGTATTCTATAAACCCTTAAATTTTCTGATAACCCTCCTTTTTTTGTAATATATAATATAATCCCTAAAGGTAATGCTCCTGCTATGCCTATTAGAGAGGATATCCCAATCATAATTAAAGTCTCTGGTACAGCTGGAAGTACTATACTTAATATTTTCTCCATTATATTACCTCCACTAAAACATCTTGGTCTCTTAATTTTAATAATGCACTATCTATATCTTCTTTATCGCCAATAAGTTCTACATTTAAATATCCTGTATAATCTCCAGAACTTAAAGAATTAATATTTCCAGAGAGTATATTTACTACACAGTTTGAATTTTTCATAAGGTCATTTATAACAGGTCTTTTTACACTTTCAGAACTGAAATTTAATTTATATAAATCCCCTTTAAAATCTTTTCTATCAAAATTCACATCTTCAACTCCATCTGGCAAGGATTTAATAAAGGATTTTGTCCTAGAAGTTTTTGGAAATTTGAAAATATTTTTTACAGTATCACACTCTATGATTTTTCCTTCTTCCATAACTGCGATTCTTTGGCAGATGTTTTTTGCAACTTCCATTTGATGGGTAATCATAATAATTGTCATATTGTATTTTTCCACTGAACTTTTAAGCAAAGCTAAAATTTGTTCTGTATTTTCAGGATCTAATGCAGATGTTGACTCGTCACTAAGTAAAATCTTTGGTCTAGTAGCAAGGGCTCTAGCTATAGCCACCCTTTGTTTTTGACCTCCAGAGATATTTGATGGATACGAATCCTTTTTATCTAATAAATCCACAAACTCTAACATCTCATATACTCTGTTTTCAATTTCATCTTTTTCTATTCCACTAATTTCCAATGGAAAAGCAATGTTTTCATATACAGTTTTTTGATTAAATAAATTAAAGTTTTGAAAAATCATTCCTATATCCCTTCTAGCTTCTAAAAGAGACTTTTCATCTAAATCAATCAAATCCAGATTGTCAATTATAACCTTTCCAGAGGTAGGTTCTTCTAGTCTGTTTAGACATCTTACTAAAGTAGATTTACCAGCTCCACTTAAACCAATAATCCCAAAGACCTCTCCCTTTTCTACTTTAAATGACACATCATCTACGGCCCTAAAAGTTAAGTTGTTGTTTTTAAAATCTTTAACTAAATTTTTTACTTCAATCATATTTTTCTCCCTAAAAATAAAAAAACTTCCGCTCCTCTAAAGGACGAAAGTATATATTCGTGTTACCACCTTAATTCATCTTTTTATCACTAAAAAGACCTCACAGAGTACAAACATACCCCTAACGCTATAACAGGCGTACCCGTCGCAGTCTAAACTAATAAGTCTCGGTGCGAATACTCCAAGGCCATGTTCCCACAATCTAATTCCCATTTCTCTCACCAAATGAAATGTCTCTGTACGGACTAAAAATATGGTACTCTCCTCTTCCTAGTAAATATAAATGTATTTTACACCAGTTAAAATTTATTGTCAAATTTTATTTTCACTTAAATTTATTTTATTTAAATCAAAAAAGTAAGTTGGATTTTAACCCAACTTACCTTAATTATTCAAATATTAATATCTATATTCAGCAGCAATACCTGTTTCTAATTTATTGTGTTCTTCATCAACTAGTACAATTTCTCCTCCAGCTGCTATTACATCGTAAATTAATTTATCTAAATCAATATCACTTTCTTTATGATAATCTTTATTTACAAATAACCTTTGAATTCTACCAGTTTCAGAATCTTTTAAAAGTCTTGAAGCATTGTCTGAGCCTTTATCATTTGCAATACTAGTATTTAACACTTCGATTTTTTCATCTACTTCCTTCAAATATTCAGGAAGCAAGTTAGTTCTAAGTGTTTCTAAAAGTTCTTTTTCGTCCATGGAATCAAGAGGCTTATCAATAGTGTGAACTATATCTATTTCTCCATTAGCTATATTTTTAAATTCTGATACATTTTCCGTAGTACCAAATAAAATAATTGGATAACTTCTAGCTTTAAAGAAAGTACTTAACCCACTAGAAACGTGTCTAAAATATTTTTCAGTTTCTCTTTCATCTACTTCAGGTTTAGCATTGTGACCGTGGAATGTAGATGCTGAACCTCCAGAGTTTTTTAAATCTCCATCTGAAACGTCTCTATCATCAAATAATTCATTGAAGTTTTTGTATACCCTTGGAGTATCTATTTCGTCTAATCCGTCCATTCCTATTTGGTATAGTTGGAATCTATCCCTAGAAATGTCTAATAAATAGTAGTTATTAGGAAGTTCGTAAAAATTTAATAATGGAAGTAAATGAAATCTTTCTCCAACTACTAACTTTTCAGGAGTGTTTCCTTTAAGTCTGTGAACTTCTGTATCCTTGTCGCTAACTAAAATAGCCAAGCCTTCATTACCATTGTCCCAAAAATTCGAGTTGTTTTTTAGTTCAGTGATTTTTTCTAAAAATTTTTCGGCGTCTAAATTTGGATACTTTTCTTGTAGTTCTTTTTTAGCAGCATTTAATAAATTATTAAACCTTACTTTGTCTTGCTTGTTGTCTAGGGATGTTCTGTGAGTCGGCATGTAAATACTTACAAAAACTTCCCCATCTTTTTCAACTAAGTTTTTAACGTTTAATTTTTCCATAATTTCCCTCCTATATCTTTCTATGTTTTTAATACCCTGAATAAAATTTTTTAAAATAAAAAGCACCTTTTACGGTGCCTTTAAATAATTATTTTAAATATATATCGTGATATTCTTCATTTTTTTCTAGTTGAGCAATGGCATAAGGACATGTAGACATTATTTTTTTCTCTTCTTCTCTAGCAAAGTCAACTACTTCCTTTAGTAGCTTTTTCCCAATTCCCTGTCCTTCTAATTCTTTAGAAACTAAAGTTGAATCGATAATTAATATATTTTTTCCAGTTTCTTTATATGTCATTTTTGCTTTAGTATTTTCAACATCTTCACCAATGTAAAATACATTTCCTTCGTGTTTTATGTCCATTTTTTTCTCCTTTTATTAATATAAAGCCTTGAAAATCAAGGCTTTATAAATTTTTATTTCAATTTGTTATCAAGATCTATATATTGAGTAGCATTTGCTTCTTCTCTATAAAATTCTTCAGTAGTATTTTCAGCTTCTTCTTGGTGGAATTTTTCATCACCTTCAATTGGTAGATTTCCTTGATCTACTTCGCCTCTATTAGGTCTGTTAGATCCATCTTCTTTATATAATGGTTGACCTTCTACTTCACTTCTATTTGCTATTAAATCAGAGTCATCTTCTTTGTAGATGCCCCTATCAACTAAGTTTTTCTCAGTATATTGACTTCTATCGTAAACCCCTTCTTCTACATCTCTTCTGTCAATGTGAATGTCTTCGTCTACATTGCCATATAAATCATTTTCTATTTCAGCTCTTTCAGCAAATCTTTCAGCGCCTTCTTGTTCTAAAGTGCTAGTTGGAAATTCATCTGGATTTACCATATAGTCTTCTTCGTGTATGTGATCTATTGACTCTCCTAAACCTTCCCTGTCCATTTTTTCTCTTGAAGCTACTAATTCAGCATCTACTTCTTGTTCATCAGTAGTTGGATATTCATCTGGGTTTACTAAATTGTCTTTTTCGTATAGATTGTCTTCTACTGTACCAACTCTATCTAAGTTGTCCCTTACATCTTTGTTTTTTAATACATCAGAATCATAAACTACATCTTGTGAATCCCTATTAAGTTCATGTTCTACAACATCTTCTTTATGGGTAACTCTTCTGTTTTCTGGTGTATCATCGTGATAGTATTTGTCTGTATTTTTTCTATCTTTAGTCATAGTATAATCTCCTCTTTCTCCATAGATTTCATCGTGATCTGGAGAATCTTCGTGGTAATATTTATCTGCAATTCTTCTAGCATTTAATTCCATTTCATCATGAGTTAATTCACTTTCTACATCGTGAGTCTTTTCAGTAGTTTCATCATAAAGTTCTCTATCTTCTAAATAATCTAATCTATAATCTTCAGAAGATATTATTTCTTCATTTGTAAGTTTATGATGATCTAAATTCTCATAGTCTTCTGGTGTTAATTCTGCTCCAGTTCTGTGGTTACCTTGTCTTTCAAAATATCTATCTTCAAATCTGTCTTTTTGTCTATAAGTTGCAATTTCTTCATTTCTTTTAGCAATTATTTCTTCGTCAGTTAAATATTCGTTTCCAGGAATTTTATCCATTATGGAACCTTCCCTATTAATTATCTCATCTTTTTTCATATTTACTTTATCAATAAAGGAGTTTCCCTTATTAAATACATTATCATACATTTTTTCTGCTTCTTGTTTTGTATAACCGTATTTTTCCTGAAGAATACCTTTAAGTTTAGTGGTGTCTCCTTTGATTTTAGTCAAATCGTCATCTGTAAGTTTTCCCCATTGCTTCTGGATTTTACCTTTAATTTGTCCCCATTTACCTTGTAAAATATCCTTGTTCATAATATTCTCCTCTTTTACTTTAATTTAAAGTTTTAATTATCTACTCTTTATATTCCCACAAAAAATTAAATGAAAACCTTTTACTGTTAATTTTATATTATTTACTTATATTCCTCTAAAATAATAGTTTGAATTTTTACTGGTTCTTTAGGCCTGTCGCTGCCATCGGTTTTTACCTTTGCTATTTCTTCTACAACGTCCATTCCTTCAAAAACTTGACCAAATACAGTGTGTTTTCCATCAAGCCAATAAGCTCCACCATTATTTTCATAAGCTCCTATTATTGAATCAGAAAAACCGCCTTCTTTTCCAATTTCTTTCATTTGGGCAATAATATTAGGTTCTACTTTAGGCCCTTGAACTATAAAAAATTGGCTTCCATTTGTGTTAGGTCCAGAATTAGCCATAGAAAGAGCTCCGTATACGTTTCTTAAATTTACAGAAAATTCATCTTCAAAGGGTCTTCCCCAAATGCTCTTTCCGCCTCTTCCAGTTCCTTCAGGATCTCCACCTTGAATCATAAAGTCCCTAATTACCCTGTGAAAAATTAAATCGTCGTAATAACCATTTGAGGCATGGGTTTTAAAATTTTCAACTGTCTTTGGAGCTTCATCATCAAATAATCTAACTTTTATATCACCGTAATTTGTCGATATAACGGCTATTTCTTCTCCTACACTAGGTTTGTCTAATTGTCTCATTTGTTTCCTCCTAAATTTTTTAGTTAAATAAATATTCTATTAAAAAAGATACCCTATAAATAGGCGAATTATCACGAAAAAATAATTTCCTAAGGGTATCTCCAAATTAATTTTATTACTTTTCACTATAGGATAAATTTCTAAATCCATTTGTTTTATTCTTTAAAACTCTAAATGCAATTAAAGCTGAAATTCCTTTAATGGACATAGTTATACTTATTGCTATCCAAACTCCAGTTACTCCTAAAAATGGAATTAAAAACAGAGAAATTGGAATTCTAAGTAGATTTCCTAAAACTCCATTTATAGCTGGGAATTTAGTAAGTCCCAGTCCACTTAAAGCACCATTTGTTCCTATTTCAACAGCCATTAAAATTTCTGAAAGACCCATAATCATTAAAAGTCTTCCTCCTTCTTTGTGAGCAGCTATATCTCCTGGTATAAATATTGCAATTAAGTTTTCTCCAAATAAGACTAATATAGCCATTGCTATAAAACCAATTGCTCCAAAAATCTTTATACTCTCTCCATAACCATTTTTCAATCTTTCATAGTTTCCCGCACCTAAATTTTGTCCCATAAATGAAGAAACCGCAGTTGCAAATCCGTCTGCTGTCATCCAGCATATAGATTCAATTTGAATTCCAAGGGAATAAACAGCCATTGGCATAGGACCAAAGGATGAAATAAATGTATTTAATATAACAGCTATACTAGCCATAGCACTAGATTGTAAAGATGCAGGCCATCCAATAGCAAAGATATTTTTAATTTTATTTAAATGTATCTTAGATATTATTCTAACAGTACTCATTAAACCATCTGAGGATTTAGATACATAAATATAAAAAAGAAGTACAACAGATTGAGCCCCTACTGTAGCTAGAGCTACTCCCTTTACCCCCATATTAAATACGAATATAAATACTGGGTCCAATATGAAATTTAGTATAAGTCCTATTAAACTTAGTTTAAATGGGGTTATACTATCTCCTATTGCATTGTAACTGACTGCAAACATGGGGTTTAAAAATACTACTGCCATACCAGCTATTTGGATTACTAAATACTCAGTAGCATAATTTCTTACATTCTCAGTTAGTGTAAACAAATTTAAATAATTGTTTATCATAAAAAAGGCAAATATGGAAAAAAATATAGAAATCAGTAAATTTAACTTTATACCACTTTCCACATATTCTGCTGCTTCTTTGTATTTTCTCTTGCCATAATTTTGAGATATCCATGTGGCAGATCCTACTCTACCTAGCATTGCAATAGAATTGCCTAAATAGTTTACCAAGCCAGCCGTTCCAACTGCAGCAACTGCTTCATCACTAAATCTTCCCAACCAAAAAATATCCACTAAATTATATGTTATTTGAATAAAAGAGATTCCCATTAAGGGAATACTCATACTTATTAGGGATTTTTTTATATCACCTGATAATAAATTTACTTCTTTCATTAATTGTCCTCAAACTTTATTTTAATCTTGCTCTGTTAATATAATTACCCCATCCTTTGTTAAAGCAAGTGTATGCTCGTATTGAGCGCTCATTTTTCCATCGATAGTTCTGGCAGTCCAGCCGTTATCGTCAATTTTAACATTGTATTTTCCAATATTTATCATAGGTTCAATGGTAAAAACCATTCCCTCCATTAGTCTTAATCCTCTACCTGGTTTACCATAATGAAGAACTTGAGGATCTTCGTGCATATCTTTTCCTATTCCGTGACCTATAAATTCCCTTACAACAGAATATCCCAAAGGTTCTACATAAGATTGAATAGCATGACCAATATCTCCTAGTCTATTACCCACCTTCACTTGTTCGATTCCCTTGTATAAGGCTTCTTTAGTAACATCTAAAAGTTTTTGTTTTTCATCAGAAATATTGCCAACTCCATAACTCCACGCGCTGTCAGCTAAATATCCATCTAAATTTACTACCATATCTACCGTTAAAATATCTCCCTCTTGTAAAATTTCTTTTCTGGGAAATCCGTGACATACTTCGTCATTTATAGATGCACAAATTGAATAAGGAAAACCTTGATATCCCTTTTGTTCAGGATAAGCATTCCTTTCAGCTAAATAATCTTCTACAAATTCATCTAATTCTAAAGTTGAAATTCCAGGCTTTATAATATTTCTTAGTTCTTTGTGAACAGACGCCAAAAGTTTTCCCGCTTCGTGCATTTTTTCTATTTGTTCATCTGATTTTAATATAATCATTTTTCCTCCTGTATAATATCTTTTAAATCAGGGTCTTTTTTGGCCCAATCCATTACTACTGTATCTATTTCGTAAGCTTTCTTAAAATCCTCTAATGCCTTTTTAATATCTCCCATTTTACTATAGGAACAAGCTCTGTTGTAATATAAAATGTGATGTGGATTTCTTTTAATTCCTTCAGTTAATATGTCAATGGCTTTTTTATATTCCTTTAACTCTATATAAATAGCACTCATATTTAAATAATTAAACCTTGAATTAGAAAATTCCGTAGATTTCATATAATATTTTAAAGCCTTTTCATAATCTCCCATAGCCTTGTAAACTACACCTAAATTAAAATAAGATAGATAATAATTGCTGTTTATACTAATTGATTTATTTAAGTATTCTACTGCCTTATCGTAGTCTTTTAGACTTTCATATATAGAACCTAAGTCATTATAAGATACAAAATCATCTGGATCTAGGTCAATTACTTTATTTAAATACTCTATTGCCTTATGATTTTCATTTAAATCTCCATAAATCGTAGCGGCGTAGTAGTAGGCTTCTTTATATTCTTTGTCTAATTCAATGGCTTTTTCGTAATAAGATAAAGAGTTTTTAATGTCCCCTCCTATTATCTCATTAGTAAAAGCAAGTCCATACCAAGCTCCACTAATATTTGGATTTATATCTAGTATTTCACTATAAGTTTTGTTGGCACCTTTATAATTTTCAATATCACTAAAGATATCTGCAATCTGAAACAAAACCTCTATTTTATCTTCATCTTCTAAAAAAAATAATGCTTCTTTATATTTTTCAACACTTTGAAAATACTCATTATTTTCCCAGTGGTTATTTGCTTCTAATAAAATTTTTTGGACTCCACTGTCAATTACTTTAACCATATAATCACCACCATAAATAATAACATAAAGAAATAGTCTTATCTACATTTAAGACTTAAATTGTATTTGAATATTAATTATTTAATTATATAAGTATACTTTGTTGGAAAGTTAGTATATATTTGATAAAATGAACATAATAAAAATAAAATGAGGTGACGGATTGAAAATAAATTTTGCAAAAACATCTGACGGACAACCTATTTCACTCTTAACAGAAAAGCTAAATCAGCATGGTCTTATTTGTGGAGCAACTGGTACTGGAAAGACGGTTACTCTAAAGGTATTAGCTGAAAACTTTTCAGATTTAGGTATTCCAGTTATATTATCAGATGTAAAAGGAGATTTATCGAATTTATACAAACCTGGAACTATTGATGGTATTGAAGATAGAGTTAATAAACTTGGTATAAATATGGATTTTACAGGATTTCCAATTAATTTATGGGATGTTTATGGTGAAGAAGGACTTCCATTAAGAATAAGTATTAGCGAAATGGGACCAATACTTCTTTCCCAAATATTAAATTTAAACGAAACCCAATCTGGTGTATTAAATATTGCTTTTAGAATAGCAGATTCTCAAAGTATGTTGCTTCTAGATTTAAAGGATTTAAAATCAATTATGAGATATTTAGCAGAAAATAGAAAAGACATTTCTTTAGAATACGGAAATGTCTCTACCCAATCTATTTCTGCAATCCAAAGAAAAATACTTTTACTAGAGGATTTAGGTGGTGAAATATTTTTTAATGAGCCTTCATTAGTTATTAGAGATTTAATTAATAACTCTGAAAATAAAGGATATATAAATATTTTATCCAGTAAAAAACTAGTTAATAACCCGACAATGTATTCTATATTTTTGTTATGGTTGTTGTCGGAACTTTACGAAGAACTTCCAGAAGTTGGAAATCCAGAGTTTCCAAAATTGATGTTTTTCTTTGATGAGGCTCATTTGTTATTTAATAATGGCTCCAAAGAATTAATAGATAAAGTTTTACAAGTGATTAAATTAATCAGATCTAAGGGAGTAGGGATTTTCTTTGTAACTCAAAATCCTATGGATATTCCAGACGAAGTTTCATCTCAACTTGGAACTAAAATAATTCACCAACTTAGAGCCTTCTCACCAAGAGAAATAAAAACTATAAGAGAAATATCAAGTGGACTGAGACATAATGAGAATTTTGATTTAGAAACAGAAATTCAAAATCTACAAACTGGAGAAGCTATCATTACTACTTTAGACGAAGATGGTTCGCCAACTGAAGTAAAAAAAGGACTTATTTATCCTCCAAGATCTTCCTTTGAACCCCTTTCATTAAGTGAGTATGAAAATATTATGAGTAATTCAAAATTATCTGATAAATACTCAAGTATAATTGACAGAGATTCTGCATACGAAATACTAGCTCGTAGAGTTGACGAAGAAATCGAAGTAGTAAAGGCAGAGGACCTTAAAAAAATCGAAGACAAAAAGTCACCAAAGGACAATATGTTAGGAAAAATGTTTAGCTCAGCTATATATTCTTTCAGTCGTCAAATCGGCAGAGATATTGCTAGAGGTGTACTAGGTAGTTTTAAAAAGAACTTTAAATAGAAAAAGGACTTAGATAAAAATTCTAAGTCCTCTTTTTACATTTCTATAATATTTTCTTCTCCAGGATCACTGCTAAAAAACAGTGTTAAAGTTTCTGGCCCTGTATGAGAAGTAATTATGCACCCTAATTCTTCAATGTGAATATTTTCTTCTGATACATTCATATTTTCTATAAAGAATTTTTTAACATCCTTTGCCATTTCGTCCCAATCTGCTGGACAAATTACTATACTTTGATTAGGATCGAACTTATTGTCTTTTGATAAATTATTTATATTTTTTTGAAGTATTTTAAAAAAGGCTTTTTTACCACGAGCCTTGTCAATGGGTATTATCTTTCCTTCTTCTCTTTCTATAAAAAGTAAAGGCATAATATTTAATAAACCACCTAATACTTTAGAAGTTTTAGATAGTCTTCCACCTCTGTATAAGTACTCTAAATTCCCAACTGTAAATAAATGCACTTGAGTTTTTACTATATATTTTATCTTTTCAACTATTTTATTAAACTCCATTCCTTTACTAGCCATCATTGCAGCTTTTATAGTAATGATTCCCTGACCCATAGTTGCACTTTTTGAATCAATTACTGCTATATTTGCCTTTGGATATTTTTCTAAAATATCATTTCTAGCTCCTAAAGCATTATCAAAAGTACCAGAAATTCCTGAAGAAAGTGGTAAATATATAACATCAAATCCCTCTTTAACAAATTTTTCAAATGTAAGATAAATAAGTGCTCTTGTTACTTGGGATGTTTTATACACTACTCCATTTTTCATATTATTAATTAACTTCTCAGTATTTATATTTTCGCCAATAAAATATTCATTTTCCCCATCCATTATTGCAATAGGCAAAACCTCAATTTTGTATTTTTCAATAGTAGACAATGGTATATCTGAAGCATTGTCTGTAATTATTTTTAACATTATTCCTCCAAGGTTGCTATTTAATATTTAACAAATTGTATAATATTACAAATTATAATCCTTATTCTAATAAAAGTAAACTAACCCCCCTCCCAATTTCATAGAATTAAACAATTCCATAAATTCTATATCGTATCTTTTTCCCCATGAAGAAGCTACAACTTTAATGTTTTTATTTTCGTCTATATATATTCTTGTAATCACAATCCAGTGCCATTTAAATATAAATTTTTTCCTAAGATCTAAATTAAAAGCTGCAACTGGCAAATCCCTATTTATTGCATTTCTAATAAATGAATAACAAGAGTTGTAATTAAAGTTTTTATTATTAAATGTTAATTTTTCGAAATTTAAATCAATATTTCTGGATTTTCCATATATTAATACTTTCTTTATAAAGTGATTTATATTTACAAGTCCAAACACACTAGGTTTAATAAAATCATAAATTTTTCTTTGAAATTTAGAAAAACTTTCTTTAGAAAAATCTTCATAGGGATATAAATTCTCATACTTTTTATTTTTTTTAGACAAATATGAAAGTATATTTGCCCCTGCAACAGGTCCACACCCATTTATAATATTTCTCTTATCTAAAAGCCATTTTTGATGACCACCATAAAAAAATTTGTTAGAGTCTTCTATTTCCAAAAAATTAAAATTTTTTTCTGATTTAATACTATAATTTGTCACAGCATTACCTGTCTTTCTTTTGAAAAATGTCATTGTAAACTAGTATTCCAATAAATACAGATCCACCATATAAAAAGTTTCCCGTAACTATATATACTAAAATACCTATAAGAATAGCTCCTATCATTTAATCACCTAAAAATTAAAATCCTTCTTTTTGAGAAGGATTTAATTGTTTAATTCTTTTAATTTTCCTGTCAGTTTGTACTCCACCTTAGACAGCTCGTCTAAATTGTCAACATCTAATAAAACCATCAGTATCTTTAGTTTATTTTTGAGATTTTTTACATACTCTAAGGCTGATGGATAACCTCCTCTTATTAAATAGTTTATTATCTCACCAGAGCCAGCACAGAGTTTTGCACCCATTGCAATTGATTTTGCAATGTCTGTTGATGTTCTAACTCCTCCACTAGAAATTATAAATAAATCATTTTCATTTAAACTTTTTACCTCTAACAAGCTAAGTGCTGTGGGAATTCCCCACTCGTAAAGTTCATTTGAATCTAGTGCGGGATTTCTTAAATCTTCAATTTCTACAAAGTTAGAACCGCCTTTTCCAGCTACGTCAATGTATCTTACTCCTACGTCATAAAGGAGTTTTGCAGATTTTTTATTTATTCCAGTTCCTACTTCTTTTACTATTACAGGTAATTTTAGTTCTTTAACAATTTTAGAAATATTTTCGACTACTCCTCTAAAATCCCTATCTCCTTCTGGCATTACTAACTCTTGAGCCAAATTAAGATGTAGTTGAATAGCATTTGCATTTATCATTTCAACTGCTTTTTTAGCTTCATCTACTGATGATAATGCTCCTAAGTTTGAAATAATAATTCCATCTTTGTTTATTTTTCTAACTACTTCAAAGGATTTTTTTAAAGATGGATCATCTACTGCGATTTTTTGAGACCCAACTGCCATTGGAATATTTAATTCCTTTGAAATATTTGCTAAATTTTCGTTTATTTCATTTGCATATTCATTTCCACCAGTTATAGCATTAATCATAAATGGAAAGGATATTTTGTGTCCTAAAAATACACATGAAGGGTCTATATCTTCATAATTTCTTTCACTTATAGGATTGTGGGATAAATACACATCTTCAAATAGTGTTGAATTTTTATAGGAAGATAGTAAATAATTTTCTAAATGTTCTTGTTTTCTAGATTGTCTCATTCTTCCTCCTGTGGTGTCATTAAATAATCTCCAAAGTATTCTTTTATTACTTCCTTTGCACCTGGTTCATATACTTGCCAATAACTTGCATCTAAATCTAAGAATTCTCCTGGAAGTGTTGTCGTTTCAATCAATTCTGTATTTAGATTTCCTGCCATTGTTACACCAGAATAAACCATGTTAGACTCCATATTAGTGTCTATATAACTAGAATACACATTTAAAAGCTGAGGAAGTCTTAGTATATTTCTCGGTGTCAATGTTTGTTTTATCATTTCTGTAAGAAAATACTGTTGCATTTTAACTCTATCTATATCCCCATCAGAATATGATCTAAATCTTAAAAATCTAATTGCATCTTGTCCATCTAACTTTTGTAATCCTGGTTGGAAATCCACGTGAAGTTCTTTTCCAGCAGTAGTATCGTGATATTGCATTCTTTGAGGAATTTCAAGTTCAACTCCACCAATTGCATCAACTATTTTTTCAACAGCTCTATAATCTACCCTTACATAATAATCCACATCTAAGTCGGTAAAATCTCTAACTGTTTGCATAAGTAGTCTCATTCCTCCGTAAGAGTGGGCGTGGGTTAATTTATCTAAATTACCTCTAACTGGAACCCTAGAATCCCTTGGGAGTGACATCATTTTTATAGATCCGTCATTAAAGTTGACTCTACATAAAATCATAGTATCTGATCTTATTCCAGTTTGGCCATCTTCTCCTATTCGAATACTATTTACATCACTAGTATCTACACCTACTAATAAGAAAAATACTTCATCTAAATTAATTTGTTTAATTTCATTTCCTTCTTCTATATTTTCAACCTGTTCAACGCCAGCTTCTTTTTCTAATGCTTGAACAGCTGTAAAACCGCCTTCTAATTGGTTCCATACCCATAGGTAAGCTCCAGCAAAAACCACTAAAGCTATCAAAAAGGATAAGAAAAACTTACTTTTCAATATTACATCTCCTTAAAATGCCTAAGCATTTATTATTATATTTATAATAGCACTTAATTTTCTTGTTTACAAGATAATTGACACTCCAAAACCCAGTGTAAAAACAAGGTGGCAGCAGCTAAATCAGCACACCCACCAGGGCTTACATGGTGTTTGATAAACTCTTTATCAATATCTATTATTGTTTTAATTCCTTCAGAGGTTTTATATCCTCCAGAGTCTTTAATTATTTTTGTTCTAGATTTTAAATATTCTAGACCCTCTATTCCCTTCCTTCCGATAATATTAGTATCTACAACATTTTCCATTAGTTCTAAAAGACATTCGCCTAAGGCAATATCTTCAGAATATCCATCTTCTAAAGTTTTTGAAAATACTAAATAGGCTTTTTTTAAGGAAGGAAATCCATTTTTAGCTTCTCCTCTAACACCTAATTTTCCAAGTTTTAAAAATTGGTTTTCTCCGTAGGAGTAAGCTTCTTTTTCTTTAAGTAATTTAAAATCATCTAAAATATTTTTTGAAATTTCAGAACTTCTCTTTAAAATTTCTTCTATAGAAAAATTATCCTTATCTCTTTTTAATGATCCAATAGAACTACACAATATTCCAAAAATGAAAATAGCTCCTTTGTGAGTATTTACTCCATTAGTTCTATTAAACATTCTTTCTTCGGCTTTTATGCCAATAGGTCTAATTTTATCTAATATTTCAAAATAATTATCACCTTGGTAGCTATATCCTTTTTCAGCACAATCATAAAAATACATTTCCATACTTAATACTGAATCCATAAATGTATAAATATCCATATCCTTATGAGCACCGCTATTTAACCTATCTACAAGTCCTGGTTTTGGACTTAATAAAACTTCATGAATTAAAGCCTTTTTGGCCAAATAACTTACATTATTAAAATAGCTATCCATAATTTCCTCCAGTGTATATGATAAATTAAATCCCTTTAAATTTCAATATTTGTCGCAATATTGTAACTATTTTTAATATATTATAACTTATACTATAATTACAATGAGGTGGTTAAATGAAAAAAACATTAATATTGATATTTGGATTGATACTTTTATTATCAGGTTGTAATAATGATATTCAAAATTCCAATGCTTCCCAAGAAACTATAACTGCTAATACAGTTTCAGTATTAAGTGGAGAATTAAAAACAAAATATATCGAAAATGATATTAACTATATGGAAATAGAAAAAGATGATATAGTTTATAAATTAAATTCTGAAGATGTAGAAGATTTTGAGCTTTTTGTTGATGGGCAGATTATCACTTTAGAACACGATGAAAACAATGTGGTAACTGATATATTAAGTGTAGAAGATCCAGAAATTAAAGAAGATACTCAAAATGACGAAACTGTAGATGAATCTAATAAAGTTATTAGTTTCCAAGAAAATATAGATATAAATAACCTTACTGAATATTATTTAGCAGATGTTTCTGATTTTACAAATGGAGAAGTAGAATCTGTAGTAGTTTATACAGACGCTGAGAAAGACTCAAATGGAGAATTTATGTGGGATGATGGACACGTATTTAAAGTAGTAGCAAATTCTAACAACGGAGGATATATCCTCTTTGATGAAAGAATTCAACTAGGCTCTTTAAATGTTAATGTTTATATGAATGGTGATAAATTAAATGTAAGTATATTAGATTATGGAACTGCTCATATAAGACATAGAGTTTTTGAAAAAGATGGGAATTCTTTTATAGAAAATATTTACTTTAATGGAAATGAAAATATAAATATGATTGGCAGCATTTAAATTTAGTAAAATTATAACCCAAACTTTTTAAAAAGTTTGGGTTATTTTATTTCATTATAGTTATAATTGAATTTAATTTATAAACTTCTGGTTCTCTTCTAGCTGAATTTAAATCTAAGTTGGTATATGTGGATTCTCTACTTACTTCTATATTATCTTTATTGATACCATTTTGTAAAAGTAAATCTAAATTAGCATCTATCATACTAAGTAAATATTTATCTCCATGTTCTTTAAAGAAATTGTCCCTGTTTTTAAAATCTCTAAAAGCGTTGTAAACCTCAGCTCCGACTTCGTAGTTCTCCATATCAATTGAGGGACCTAAATAAGCTAAAATATCTTTTCTATTTGAAGAAAAATCTTTTTCCATTTTCTCTATTGCCTTTTCTCCAATTCGAAGTACCGTTCCCCTCCATCCAGAGTGAAGAGCAGCTTGAACCTTCTTTATTGGGTCATATAAAATTATAGGAGTACAATCTGCAAATTTTATTAACAATGCGATATTTTTTTTATCTGTTATCAGTCCGTCTGTTTCAGGAAAAATTCTTCCATAAATGTATTCTTTTCCTGTATATCCACTACAATATTTTATTTCATTTCCATGAACTTGGGCACATGAATATATTTCATCTGGTTTAATATTCATTTTTGAAATAATATCTTTTATTTCATCCTTTACTTTTGAACCAATTAATTTAGTTCTAATTGTGTATTGTGAACCTGTAATATAGTTTTCTAAACCGTATTTTTTTAATAACTTTGATTCCATAATATCCCCCCATTCTAAGGAAATTATACCCTAATATAAAAAATGTAAGTTTAATTTAAAATTTCTTTCTACTTCCCGGTTTTATTAGTTCCTGTTTTTCTTTACACATTGGACAAGATTCTTTGTCATAATTTTTAATATCTAGTTCAATAGATTCGTAAATTGGATGTCCGTTTATTTCTTTTCGACCACTTCTATTTACTAAACAAGCAATTCCAACTATGTTAACATCCAGGCCATCAAGGGCACTGATCGCTTCTAGGGAAGATTTCCCTGTAGTTATTACATCTTCAGTTATTAAAACATTTGCACCTTCTTTAATAGAAAACCCCCTTCTAAGTGTCATAGTATCATCTACCCTTTCTGTAAACATAGAAGGTTTATTAAGTTGTCTTGCTATTTCAAAACTAACGATTATTCCTCCCATAGCAGGTCCTACAACCACATCTATGTCTAAATCTTTAACTTTTTCTACCGCTGGTTTTAATGCAATTTCTGCCTTATCTGGATACATTAATAACTTTGCACATTGAACATATCCGTCACTGTGTTTTCCAGATGAAAGTAAAAAATGTCCTTCTAAAAATGCTTCAGTTTCTTCTAATAGTTCTTTTATGTTTTCCATAATTTCTCCTTTATATAATTCCCCTAATTTCATCTAGACTTTTAATATTTTCATTTATCATAAATTGTTTCATATCATTTATTATTTCAATCATAACTTGTGGATTAACAAAATTAGCAGTTCCCACTTGAATAGCTGTTGCTCCTGCCATAATAAATTCTACTGCATCTTTGTAGTTTGAAATCCCACCTATGCCAACTACTGGTATTTTTACTTCTTTATATACTTCCCTTACCATTCTAAGGGCTATAGGTTTTATACATGGACCTGATAGTCCAGCTGTTATATTTCTAAAAACTGCCTTTCTTTTAAAAATATCTATTGCAAGGGCGTTAAAAGTATTTACTAAGGATAATGCATCTGCTCCTGCTTTTTCACATTCCAACGCTACTTCTACTAAATTGTGAGCATTTGGACTAAGTTTAACCATTAGTTTTTTTGATGTAACTTTTCTAACTTCCCTTACTACTAAATTTGCATCATCACAAAACATTCCAAAGGCCATGCCCCCTTCTTTTACATTTGGACAACTTATATTTAGTTCTATCATATTTATATTAGTATTTTCTAAGAGCTTTGCTCCTTCGATATACTCTTCTAATGTATTACCACCAAGATTTACTATTATTTCAGTTCCAAACTTTTCCATAATTGGTAAATCATCTTTAATAAATCCTGCAACTGAAGGGTTTTGTAGTCCAATACTATTCATTATTCCACTAGAAGTTTCATATATTCTTTGGCCTTTGTTTCCGTCTTTTGGATGTAGAGTAAGTCCTTTTGATGATACAGCTCCTAATTTAGAAATATCAATATATTCTGAAAATTCAACTCCATTTCCAAAGGTCCCTGATGCTGCAATCACTGGATTTTTAAGTTCAATTCCACATAAATTTGTTTTAATCATTAAATATTACCTCGTCTCCATTAAATACTGGCCCATCATGACAGACTTTTTTCATCCCCTTGGTAGTTTCAATACTACAACCTAAACAAACTCCAAAACCACAAGCCATGTGACTTTCTAAGGAAACTTCCACTTTATTACTTTCTAATTCATTACAAATGGCCCTTAACATTGGATTAGGTCCACAGGCATAAATAAAGTCGTATTCTTTATTTGTTTCTTTGAAAAGTTGCAATACATTCCCATGAAAACCAGTTTTTCCGTTGTCAGATGAAATATAA
Organism: uncultured Peptoniphilaceae bacterium; assembly: GCA_964461305.1. Taxonomy (GTDB): domain Bacteria; phylum Bacillota; class Clostridia; order Tissierellales; family Peptoniphilaceae; genus Neofamilia. The sequence goes on along the minus strand of CAYWTV010000002.1, from coordinate 7,610 downwards.
ATATTATCAACTAAGTCTGTAAATTCATCTGCAAAAAATTCAAAATCTCTAAATCCTGCATATAGATCTATTTTACAATTTAGATTCTTAGCTAAATAATACATAGGAGCTATTCCAACTGCACCGCTTAAAATGGCAACTCTTTTATTTTCAACTAGTGTAAATCCATTTCCTAAAGGTCCTAATATTTTAATATTTACGCCAGGTTTTAATTCTGAAAAGTGTTTCGTTCCCCTTCCAAAAACCATATATAAAAATGTAATAGTATCATCTGTTAAATCACAAAGTCCTAAAGGTCTAGAAAGTATTGGATCATTTTCCCAGTTTCGAAGCATGTAAAATTGTCCAGGTTTTCCTTGAAACTGTCCTTTTACTACCATTTTATAGACATTTTCTCCAACATGTTCATTAGATAAAATTTCTCCTACTTTGTATCCTTTCATCTAAGGTCAATTTCCTTTCTCATTTTTATTACAGCTTCTCTAGAATATTCAGCAATTTTTCTATCTCCGTCGTCGTATTTTTTAAAATTAGTAATTATTCCCCTAGAGGAATTTACAATCCCCCCATTATAATCATTTAAGTAGTTTCTAATATCTTCAGCTTTAGCTCCTTGAGCACCGTAACCTGGTATTAAGAAAAATGAATCTTTATACTTTTCTCTTATCTCAGATATTTCTTCTGATTGAGTTCCACCTATAACTAATCCTAAAGATGAATAACCAGAATCTCCAACAAAATCCATTCCCATTTCACTTAATTTATCTCCAATAGTGTAATAAAGTGGCCTATTATTGTGCTCTAAATATTCTATATCCTTTGCTCCAGGGTTTGAGGTTCTAAGTAAAACGAAAACTCCCTTTTGATTGTTTTCTAAATAAGGAAGATATGGAGTAATACTATCAAAGCCCATATAGGGATTAAGTGTTATAAAATCTGTTTCAAATTCACCTTCAAAATGAGCCTTTGCATACATTTTGCCAGTATCTGCAATGTCTCCCCTTTTAATATCCCCTATGGAAAGTAAATCATTTTCTTTTAGATATTTCATTGTTTTAATATATGCCTTTAATCCATCAATCCCCATGGCTTCGTAATAAGCAATTTGAAGTTTGAAAATTGCTACTAAATCCTTTGTAGAATCTATAATTTCTTTATTAAAATTAAAGATTCCTTCAGTAACTCCATCTTTTTTTAAAGAGTCAGTTAAATAATCATAACTAGTATCTAATCCTACACATACAAAACTTCTCTCATTTACTCTGTTAAAGAGTTTATCTATAATCATTTTTCTCCTCCAAACATAATTTTCCCATTTCTTATTGTAGTCTTAACCTTTCCCTTTAAAGTTTTACCTAAAAATGGAGTATTTTTACTTTTAGAAACAATATCCTCTTCATTTAAAATGTATTTTTCATTTAAATCCACAATTACTAAATTTGCTAAAGCACCTTCTTTTATTTCACCATGATCAATTTCTAAAATTTTCCCTGGATTGTAAGACATTAGCTCAGATAGTTTTTGTAGTGAAATTTCTTTAGTATCTACTAAAGCTGTATAGACAGCAGAAAATGCCGTTTCAAGACCTATCATTCCTGGACTGCCCTTTTCTTTATCTTCTTTAGAATGGGGTGCGTGATCTGTAGATATGGCATCTACCGTTTTATCTTTTATACCTTTTATTATTTCTTTAATATCTTCTTCTTCTCTAATAGGTGGATTTACCCTATAATCTAAGTCGGAAAAATATATATGGTGAGGAGTTACTTCACAAGTAATATTGGCACCTTGATTTTTCCCTTCTCGAATAACTTCGATTGATCCTTTAGTACTTACATGGCTAAAGTGAATTTTGCATCCAGTAATTTTAGATAGATAAATGTCCCTAATTGTTATAATATCTTCAGCAGTTCTATAGTCGTATGGAGAAATTTCTTCGTCTTCTCCATGGACCATTATTCCAATATTGTGTTTTTTTGCCTCTTTACAAGCTTGAAACATCATGTGATTTGAAAGTATCCCTTTGCCATCATCAGATAAAAACTTTACATTTTCCCCAAAGGATTCAAAGTCAGTAAGTTTTTCTCCCTTTAGAGATTTAGTAACAGAAATAACTTGATACAAATCGATTAAATCTAATTTATTGCTTTTATTTATAATTTCTTCGTAAACTTCATTGTTATCACATACAGGGTTTGTATTTCCCATAGTGTATACAACAGTATAACCGCCTTTTAAAGCAGCTTTACTACCAGACTCTATATCTTCCTTGTAAGTAAAGCCCGGCTCTCTAAAATGGGCATGTAGGTCTATAAATGAAGGAAGTACAGTTTTGTTAGAACCATCTATTGTAATATCTACATTTTCATTTATATTCTTTCCTATTTGTTGGATTATATTATTTTCAATTAGTAAATCTCCCTTTTGGATATTCTCATGATCTACCATTTCTGTATTTTTAATTAGTATTTTCATAATCACTCCATTTCTAAAAAGTGATCACAGTATTCGCATTTGTACTGTTTCTTTTTTTCATTTACCAATGAAAATTTTGGCGTGATGTTTCTTTCTGATTTTGTTATACACCTTGGATTTTTGCAGTTAAATATTCCCTCAAATTCATTTGGTAGAGTAAGTGGTATTTTCCTAATTATTTTTTCATCGTCAATAATATTAACAGTTAAGTTTTCGTCTAATAGAGAAAGAGCTTTTAAGTCGATATTTATTTCGTTTTCTATCTTTATTAAATCTTTTTTTTCGTATTTTTTACTATCTGCATTTATAATTAATGCTACTCTATAATCCACCTTATCAAGTTCTAGTAGTTTAAATATTTCATATCCTATACCAGGACTTATGTGATCAATTACTATGCCTTTTTTTATACTAGTTATACTTAACATTTTTTAAACCCCCAATAATTTCATAATTAGAGCCATTCTTACATACATTCCGTTTTTCACTTGGTCAAAATACTTTGCCCTTGGATCTTTATCTACTTCAACTTCTATCTCGTTAACCCTTGGAAGTGGATGAAGAACTATCATATCCTCTTTTGCCAAATTCATTTTTTCAGGTGTCAATATATAACTGTCTTTTAATCTTACATAATCAGCTTCGTTAAAAAACCTTTCCTTTTGTACTCTAGTCATATACAAAACATCTAAATCTGAAATTACATCTTCTAATTTTTCAACTTCAACAAAATTTTTATCATCTTCATCAAAGGTAAGCCCCATTACATAATTTGGGATTTTTAATTCCTCTGGGGATATTAATATGAATTTGTTATTTTTAAATTTATTCATAGTTTTTAAAAGTGAATGAACAGTTCTTCCAAATTTTAAATCGCCACATAGCCCTATTGTCAAATTTTCAAAAGTATTTTTGCTTTCTAAAATCGTTAGTAAATCTGTCAAAGTTTGAGTAGGATGATAGTGACCTCCATCTCCAGCATTTATTAAAGGCACAAATGTATATTCAGAAGCTAGAGCCGATGAACCTTCTTGGGGATGTCTCATAGCAATAATATCTGAATAACAACCTACTGTTCTAATAGTGTCTATTAGACTTTCTCCTTTAGATGCTGATGAAGAACTGCTTTCTGAAAAACCAATAACTTCTCCGCCTAATCTTAACATTGCTGCTTCAAAACTAAGTCTAGTTCTAGTTGATGGTTCAAAAAAAAGAGTCCCTAATATTTTATTCTTACAAACGTCAGAATAATTATCAGAACTCTTAATAATATCTTGTGCTAATTCCATTATTTCAAAAATTTCAGGCGTACTTAAATCATCAGGACTTACTAAATTTCTTCCTTTTAACATATTTTCCAGTCTCCTCTTTTAATAAATTCCTTGGATAACATAGAAAATTCCACCTATGGAAATATATTGTTATCCTTTTTGAACTCACAGGTTCAATTTAAAGGTCTTTTTTCAAAATCAATAATACACTCTAAAATAAATAATGTCAACTTAAATTTAATTAGTAAAACTAGACTCTAGCGGCTCACTTAGTTCTTCATTATCAAATCCTGTTTCTCCATCGGGTATATTAGTAGTAAAAGTGGACAATCTAGAAATGTAATTTTCACCTTCTACATTGTAGATTATATTCATAGTTATAAACTCTATAAAATATTTTTCATATTGAGTTTGATATCTATCTACTGGATAAATATATGTTCCATCTTCTTGTAGTTCTAATTTGTCCTCAATTATTCTAATTTCATCCTCTTCGTTAGCAATATGTGGATAAGCTTTGATTTAAGTAGAAGGTATTTCAGAAGGTGTTATCATTTCATTGTCTTTATAAAAGCTAAAATACAAATTTCTATCTTCTTCTAATTTCACCCTTGGAATATATCCTTCGATTTTTTCAGAGATTTCCTCTTGTATTTCTAATTTTTCTTCTTTAGTTTTATTATTGTAATCTTCTAAAGTGAAGGTATGTATAATTGGATTTCTATCATCGTTACTAACACGTGCTTCTATTTTTACTCCATTTACTTCGTTGTTACTAAATAATCCATCCCGTCATGGCCTTCTTTAACGCCTTCTTTAATATAATTCTCCCATACTGGATGTTCGTATTTTTCGAAATACTCATCTAAATTATTAAAATACTTGTGCCAATAAAAATGAGCGTTTTTTTCCACGTCATCTTCTAAATAAACTGATCTATTGTCTTCATTTACTAGACCCTTTGTACCTTGAACGAAAAATCCCCTTGAATAATATCTAGGTAAAGTTGTATCTAATTTTAAAGTTACAAGTTCTCCATTTGAACATTGGATCGTGGTGGTTATTATATCTCCTTGTTTAAATTGTAAATTTCTAACATCTGCAAGTTTATCAGTGTTGTTGTTTTTAATATATTCACAAAGTCCAGCAGATTTTGAAGCATGGGAAGAGATTGTCATAAAGCGATTTCCCCTATTAATTCCAAGTATTTTAGCTAAAGGACCTACTTCGTGGGTTGGATAATTTTCAGCATTTCTCTTTCTATAATTGTCCAGTCTATAGTGTTTTCTATAATACCCTTCTGATACTTCGTCCCTTAAGTCGTGTAAATATCCACCGCTTACATGAACTATTTCCCCTAGAATTCCCTTTTCAACCATATTCATAGTCATCATCTCTAATCTACCGTAACAACAATTTTCCATTAACATAAATGGAGTTTTAGTTTCTTCATAGGTATCTACTAATTTCCAAAGTTCGTAAATATCATATCCTCCACCTACTTCTAATGCCACAGGGATATTTCTCTTCATAGCTTCAATGGAAAGTTTTATATGTGAACTCCAAGGAGTAGATATTAAACCACAATCTAGATCCTATTTTTCCATTAAATCAATGCTATTTGTATATCCAGTAACTTCCCTACCATTGGATTTTAAATAATCAACTGCTTTTTTTACTCTATCTTCATAGTAATCTGATATAGCAACTATATCAAATTCATTTAATTCTTTAACAATTAAATTTACTAGATACTCTCCCCTTTGGCCGTAACCAAGTACTCCCATTTTCAATTTTTTCATTATCACCTCTTTTTTTAATCCCCTTATATTATAAAAGCTGCATCTTTAGCATAATTGTTTATTTTTAATAGATCTTCACTACTAAAACCTAAAATATTTTTTGCGATTTTCATTTCTTTTATTATATTAGTATTCGAAACTGTCATATTATCTGAATTAATAGTCACCCTTACCCCTTTATCAAATAGAGCTTTTATAGGGTGATTTTCAATTTTTTCTATTAATTTAGTATGAAAATTACTAGTGATACAAACTTCTAAAGTTATTCTTTCTTTAACTAAATATTCAACAAGATTTGGATCTTCAATAGATCGAACTCCATGTCCAATTCTTTTAGCTCCAAGTTCCAAAGCCTTCCATACTGATTCAGCTCCAGATGCTTCTCCTGCGTGTATAGTAAAGGGCAAATCTTTTTTCTTAGCTAATAAAAATAAATCTTCATAATCGCTTGTTGGAAAAATACCTTCCGCTCCAGCTAAATCAAAACCACAAACCACCTCTTCTAAATAATCGGAAACTAGATTTAAAGTTTCTAAATTTTCATTTTTATTATTAGATCCTCTCATTGAACAAAGAATTAGGCCTAGTTTGATTTTGTATTTATCTATGGCTTTTTTTATACCTTTTATACTAGACTTTATTACTTCTCTTTGAGTTAAGCCACCCTTTGTAAAAGATTGGGGAGCAAAGCGAATTTCTCCGTATTCTAAACCTAAATTATATAAATCCTCCCCAAGTTCAAAGGACACTCTTTCAATATATTCAGGTCTTTGTAAAAACATTAAAGGCAAATCAAAGCCTTCTAAATATTCATTTAATGATTGACAATTAGTGGGAACTATCATATTTGATTTTACATCTTCTAAGTTTCCAAGATTTATATTTTCCCTTTTAGAAAGTTCAAAAACTGTCTTAGGTCTTAATGACCCATCTAAATGAAGGTGAAGCTCTCTCATATTTCACATCCTAATTAGTTTTTATGATATTTATTAAATATATCATTAATACAATGAAATATAAAGGCATAAAAAATAACCACTTTCTAGTTTCGTAATATCCATCTAAAATATTAATCCTACCATCTAAATCCCTTAAACAATATAAAACTATATTGTAATCCATTTACACAACAGATATATAACCACATCCTTTACTTATCTTAACTAAATTTGCTCTACTTTTATTTAGTTGTATGGTTTTTCTTGTAATTGCTTACTCTAATATAATAAAAAAACGCCTCTTTGGGCGCTTGTTTTAAATATCATAATCATCTGGAACGTAAAATATTGCCGTTTTTCCTTCTGATTCTAATCTTTCTATTTCATCTTTATAGTTTTGTATCTTTTTTCTATCTTCCTCTGTTAAAATGATTTTACTTTCACTTTCGTCTATCATTCCTGTTGCAATACTGATTAGATAGTTTTCTCTATTCATCTATTCATCTCCTTTTGCGTGGTATGTTATGTAAAGCCCCTGTCAGTACGTAACTGCCATATAGAAAGGGACATATTGACGTTTATAATAATATATTGTTAGTGAAAATGTACTTTCTTAAAAACTCTCTTAAATCAATGCTTTCTTCAAGTATTTTATCACCGTCTACAAGTTTAAAAACTATTCCATCAGGTAATGCATCTTCTTCATCTAGATATTTTTCTAATGTAAGATAGTTGTCTATCCACAATTGTTCAGGAATACCATCAGGTAGTTCTTTTAAGTTATCCTCTTTTTCAGTAAACCCAATAGAATGTTCGTATTTGTCGGGTAATGGACATTCTCCTGTGAAAACTCCTTCTCGTGTGAATTGAAGTAATATAGATTCCTCATCAAATATACTACTAGTAGGGTATATATTCTGTTTTTCTAATATTTTCACATTGTATCTCCCTTATTGGTTTTTATAATGGATTGAACTGTATCTATTTTCCACTTAATTGATTAAAATATGCTAGATTAGAATTTTTCTTAATTCTATACCTTATCGATACCTTTATCATAATTCTTATTTTTCCTTGCGTCAAATATTCTATTAGCTGCTTTAGGGTTTAATACATCTTTAATG
>CAYWTV010000001.1:113437-138324 GCA_964461305.1 uncultured Peptoniphilaceae bacterium | reverse complement strand
CGCTCCGTTGGACTTTCACCTTAGACATATGACATGCCCGTCAAACATAAAAAAGCCTCAGCTATAGCTGAGGCTAATATTTAATTTAATAACTATATGCAAAATGTTTTTCGTCATTATATTCTTGAATTGATTCTATAACAAAACCAAATACTGCTTTATTTAAATAAAGTGCGAAATCTAAATCTCTTTCAAAACTTCTTTCTTGTAAATATTCATAAATTACTGATTCTATAAACAACTTAATTTTTGGAAGTTGTTTGAATATTTCAGATGTATCTATGTCTATAGATACTTTATTAACTTCTGGTGATTTAAACACATGAGTTTTAGAATATTCATTCAATTCTTTTTCATATTTTACGTGTTTTACTAATGATTTTGGCATCTCCCATCTATCAGCATGTGCTAAACATGTAAAATCTGATAGATAATGGGATATTATCCCTAAATCTCTACTAAACATTTTTAATGTTAAATAGTTGCAATTTGATAGATCAATAAATCTATTTACAAAAATTAATTTTGCTATTTTTAGTATTATATAGTCGATACTATTTTCATAATAATGTCTATATAATTTGTATTTTGGTAATATATCTGGAGCAATTGAGCCCCAAGTTAGTTTCTCGTAGTTTAATTCAATGTCATAACTGTCTTTGATGTGCTTATACAGATGGTTACTGATAAGCTTATGAGTCTGTGTGTGAATATTAAACACTCCTTATGGTTTAGTCTACAAATATACTACTATTTACTAACTCTAATGTCAATGAATATATTGTAAAACTTGTTTTAAAAATGTGATATTATTGAATAGTGCTATTTATCACAGGCCATACATCAGAAGTTTCAAATCCCTTTCTCCATGAAGAAACTCCCGCTAAGTCGTATTTTGATACTAAAGATGCTTTTTCCCTAAGGGAATCTGCATCTTCTAACCATATTTGAACAAAACTTCCTCCAACTTGTTTAGAAGCATAATGTTGTTTTGCATTGTCATCCCAGCTGGTTTCCATATTGTTATTTCGGATATATTCATTTGCAACTTCCATAGATACACTTTGGGAAGTAACATTTGCTCCATCGTCAAACCATATTCTAGTATATAGAGGAACACACAAAACAAATTTTTCCATAGGAATATCTCTAAATAAAACATTCATATTATTTTCAACCCATGAATACTCTGCTACACTTCCTGCAACTGGACTAGTTCCCCAATGTTGATCATATGCCATCAACATTATGTAGTCTGATGCTTTTGCCAAAGCATTTCTATCGTAAGGTTCTTTTTCAACATCACTAAAAATTCTAGGAACAACATCTACACTTACAGTCATGCCTGCCTCTTTAAATAATGGATAAAGTTCTCTCATAAATTGAGAAAAGTTTTCTCTAGTTTGGACGTTGATGTTTTCGAAATCCACATTAATACCATTAACTCCAATAGATTTACAAATATCTAGTACTTGAGCTATTATTTGTTGCCTATTTGAACTTGTTGAAAGAGCATTTTCAGTTAATCTTTCTTCAAAATTATTATCAAACATTGGCCATACTTCCATACCGTAGGATTTGCTTCGATTTACATATTCAATATTGGACCTATCAGATATGGATAGATCTTCATTTAAAGAAAACCAAGTAGGCGAAATTACATTTACGCCTACTAAGTCATCAACTTCATTTGAACTTCTTACTGCAGTATAATCCCACACTAAGTTTATTTTTTCGTCTCTTCGGGAATCTTCTTGAGTTTCTTCTTTTGTTTTGCTAAAACCTTCTAATTCATATGAAAGTTCTAAGTGTCTTTTTCTAATATAACCAGCTTTTCCTTCGATTTTTCGAACTTTATACCACTGTTCAGTTTCGCCATAAACATAAACTTCATCATCTTCTGATAAAATCTCAACTATAGGCGAATCAGAATTTGCCTCTTCTCTAAGATAAGTAGTATTAACAGTTACTTTAGCAGTCATATATTCAGTGTCTGTTCTGTCTATAGTAACTACCTTTTCTTCAGAAAGATTTTTTACATCTACTGGATAATCATATACAAATGCCTCTATTGGAAGCATAATTTGACCATTCATTTCTGTTACAGGAGATCTTAAATTAACAGCTACATCGTTATTAGTACCTTCTAGTGAGTCTAGTTGATATCTTCTAACATTATTTTCAGTAGTAATAACTACGGTTGAATCTGTTTCATCAAAATGAATAGTATCATCTAGATTTTCTTTTATAAAATCAAATGCTAAATAAACCTGTCCATTCACTACTGAACTGTATTCTAAAGGTTGTAAATCTCCTTGGTATATAAGTCTTTGTTCATCATATAAGGTTGAAGTTTCATCTGATTCTACATCTCTAAATAACAGAAAATACACTCCGCCAAAGATAATAAGTAAAATCAATATAAACAATAATAGATTTTTCATTAATTAACTCTCTTTCTCTTGGATATTTTTTATTGTTAGTTTTCCTAAATCACTTTTCAAATATTCTATACTACTTTCAGTTAATAACTCAAAGGCTTGTTCTAATTTTCCTTCTTTTAAATATCTTCTTACTTTAGAAGCACTAATATAATCCTTATTATCCTTAATGCGTTCAATTTTTTCAAGTCTTAATTTAACATTTTCAGTAGATTTTAAAAGTTTCTCGTTATATTGTGCTGTTAATCGATCAATAGGTTCATCACCTACAAATCTAATATCAATATCTAAATCAACAGATATTTTTTCTGAAAAAATTTTAGCATCTAATTCAGTGTAAATATGAGTCCTTTCGTCTAGTTTTTTTATAAAATAAGTTGGAAAGGTAGCTTGGGAAATAATATATGGTCCGCCTAAAACTACTACAACTTTGTCGTCATTTTTATACTCATTTTTTACAATATTATATCTAACATCAGTTGGAAATGCAGATTTGTCTTCTTCAACAATAAAAACTATTAACTCATCTACCCTATCCTTTGCATATTCCATTAAGTATTTATGACCTTTAGTCATAGGATTACAATTTGCAACTACTGCACCTCTAATTTTCGCATTTGGATTTAGCTTTTTCTTTATATTATCTATCCAACCTTGATAAGTTCCAAATCCACCTTCTAAAAGTAATACTCGATTTGTAGATAAAACTTTTTTTAGTCCAATTCCTTTAAATATCATTTCATTTTCAGGTGTAGTAAATATAAAATGCTCTATAATATTTTTATCAAGTAAGTAACTAAGTAGTACGTTATAAATCTTTGGCAAAATACCTAAGCCCTTATATTCTTTTTCAATAAAAAAGTATTTCATAACCTTTCCATCAACAGAGCCAGTTCCAATAATTTTCCCATTGTCTCTAACTACTACTGTATGCTCAGGGTTATCATACTCTACTCCAAAAGTCATTAAATAATCCCATATTTCTTTAATTTCAAAGTTGTTTCTTTTATTAATAAAACTAGTTGTCAACATATAATCACCTGTAAAAATCTAACTCAACTAAATTTAGAAAATCCATACCTTTTCTAGTTAATCTCATTTTTTTATTGTTAAATTCTATAAAATCTAATCTCAAATTTTTATCAATTTCATTTTCAAAGTCTTTTAAAAAATCTATTTTAAATTCTTCATTTAGCTTTGTATATTCTATACCCTCATTTAATCTTAATCCCATAATAATTCTTTCATTTAAAAGATCTTTTTCATCTAAATCTTCCAAATTACTGATTGGAAGTTTTCCATCATCTAAATTTTCAATGTAATCTTTAAAATTAGATGAGTTTTCAAAGCGTTTTGTATTTATTTTTGAGTGACTTCCTAAACCTATCCCTAAATAGTCTTCGCATCTCCAGTATTTTAAATTGTGTTTAGATTGGAAATCTTTTTTAGAAAAATTTGATATTTCGTATTGTATAAATCCATTTTCTTCTAGCTTTTTCCTTGCAAAATAGTATAAATTTCTTTCTAATTCTTCGCTGGGAAGGTTCAAAAGTTTATTTTCACTATTTAGTTTACCAAATAAAGTACCTTCTTCTATTATTAATCCATAACAAGAAATATGAGTAACGTCTAGTTTAATAACTTCATTAATGGTGTAATTCAAAGATTCTAAATCTTGATTTGGAATTCCTAACATCAAATCTAAATTTATATTGTCGTATCCCATTGATTTAATAAGGTTAACTGATTTATAAATATCATCTTTGTCGTGGATTCTTCCAAGGGAAGTTAACTCATTATTTATAATACTTTGTACTCCTAGACTTATTCTGTTAATATTTGCATCTTTATATGATTGTAATTTATCTTTACTAACGGAATTTGGATTACATTCAATTGTATATTCTAAACTATCGTCAATTTTAAATGATTTTTTTATTGAATTATCTATTTTCTTAATGTGTTTTGGTTCTAAAAGGGATGGAGTTCCACCCCCTATGAAAATAGTATCTATAGTATAATTTTTATAATTTTTTGAGTGTAGATCAATTTCATTTCCTAAAGAGTCTACATATTTATCTAAATCATTTTCATTTAATTTAAATGAATTAAAATCACAATAATGACATTTTCTTTCACAAAAGGGAATATGAATATATAGTCCTAAATTAGTTGTCATCATATTTTAATACTGATAAGAAAGCATCTTGTGGTATTTCAACTGAACCTATTTGTCTCATTCGTTTTTTACCTTCTTTTTGTTTTTCAAGAAGCTTCTTCTTTCTAGTGATATCTCCACCATAACATTTAGATAAAACGTCTTTTCTTAAAGCTTTTATAGTTTCTCTTGCTATTATTTTAGTTCCAATAGCCGCTTGAATAGGTATAGCAAATTGATGTCTAGGAATTTCATCTACAAGTTTTTCGCAAATTGTTCTTCCTCTTTCGTAAGCTTTATCTTTATGAACTATTAAAGAAAGTGCATCTACTAATTCTCCATTTATTAATATATCTAACTTTACTAAATCACTTTCTCTATAACCTTGAATGTCATAATCTAAAGAAGCATATCCACTTGTTTTAGATTTAAGTGCATCAAAAAAGTCATAAACAACCTCATTTAATGGAAGTTCATAATGGATACTCACCCTTTGAGTATCTAAGTATTCTATATTTTTAAAGATTCCTCTTTTGTTTTGACATAAGTCCATAATGGTTCCTACATAAGTTGAAGGAGACATTATAGTTGCATTAACAATAGGTTCTTCCATTTTTGCAATTTCAGTTAATGGTGGCAAATTTGTAGGATTTTGAATTTCCAAAGTAGTGTTATCAGTTTTTGTAACTTTGTAAATAACTGATGGTGCAGTGGTTATTATACCTAAGTTAAATTCTCTTTCTAGTCTTTCTTGAATAATCTCCATATGCAAAAGTCCTAAAAACCCACACCTATAACCAAAACCAAGTGCTTGAGAAGTTTCTTGCTCGAAAGATAGAGCAGCGTCATTTACTTGAAGTTTTTCAAGGGCATCTCTAATATCTGTAAATTCTTCACCTTCAGCAGGATATATACCACAATAAACCATAGAAACTGCTTCTTTATATCCAGGAAGAGATTTTTCCGTCGGATTTTGTGAATCAGTTATAGTGTCTCCTACTCTAGCGTATTTAACATCTTTAATTGAAGCTGTGAAAAAACCAACATCACCTGCTACTAATTTTTTTGTAAGTATTTGTCCATCTGAAATATATCCAACTTCGTCAACTTCAAACTTAGAATCATTCGCCATGAACTTTATTTTCATACCAGGTTTTATTTGTCCATCAAAAACCCTTATGAAACAAATTACTCCTCTGTAAGCATCATATATTGAATCAAATAGTAAAGCTTTTAAAGGCTTGTTTTCGTCTCCACTTGGTGGTGGAACTTTTTTTACAATTTCTTCCAATACATCATCTATATTTAAGCCTGTCTTAGCCGATACTAAAGGTATGCCTTCTGTATCTAATCCAATAATATCTTCTATTTCTTGTTTAACTCGATCTGGCTCTGCACTAGGCAAGTCAATTTTATTAATAACTGGAAGAATTTCTAAATCTTCATCTAAGGCTAAGTACACATTTGCTAAAGTCTGAGCTTCTATACCTTGAGCTGAATCTACAACTAAAATAGCCCCTTCACAAGCAGCTAATGAACGAGATACTTCATAGTTAAAATCCACATGTCCAGGAGTATCAATTAAGTTAAAAATGTAAGTTTCTCCGTCTTTAGCTTTATAATTTAATCTTACAGCCTTTAACTTTATTGTAATACCACGTTCTCTTTCTAAATCCATGCTATCTAAGACTTGTTCGCTAATGTCTCTTGCTTCCATAGTCCCAGTATTTTCAATTAATCTATCGGCTAAAGTAGATTTTCCGTGATCAATATGAGCAATTATTGAAAAATTTCTAATATTTTTATTCATTCTTATTTTACAACTCCAATTTTATTAAAGGGATAGTATCTAAAAACTGCATGACCTTTTATAATATCTTCAGAAATTTCTCCAAAGACTCTTGAATCAGTAGATTTTCTAAATTGTCTATTATCTCCTAAAACAAATACCATTCCTTCATTTATATGCCAATATCCTAAATTATTTTCTAACTGTGTCTTTATGCCGTTTTCGATGTAAGTTTCTTCTAGTTTTTTTCCATTTACATATACACTTCCATCATCTATTCTTACTTCATCACCTTCAATTGCAATAACTCTTTTAATGTAGTCATCTGAAGGATTTAGTGGAGACTCAAATATAACAATATCTCCTCGATCAGGATCATCAAAGAGTAAAGACAGTTTTAATGTTATCAATCTATCGTTATGTTCTAAAGTAGGATACATTGAACTACCATCTACTAAAGTAGTGGAAAATATAAACGTTTTAATAAATAAAGCCAAGATTATAGCAAATACTAAAGCCATTATCCAGCCCATTATTTCGTCAAATAAAGATTTTTTTTCATTTTTTTCATTTGAAGACTTTTCTTTTTTCATTTTTACCTCACTTAAGTAATTAGTATTGTAACATTATTTTGTTGTTTTATAAAGTTAAATAGTTCTAAAGGTGCATAAAACTGTAATATTATATTTTAAATTAATATTAATAAATTATTTTTGTTGAAATTAACAAAAAATTAAACTATAATATACTATGCGAATGAACTAAATGACGTTTGGAGGTGTATTATGGCTAATATTAAATCATCATTAAAAAGAGTAGATATTGGTAAAAGAAATGCAGATAGAAATAAAGCATTAAAATCTGAAATTAAAACTTATATTAAAAAATTTGAAAATGCTGTTGAAGGAGCTAACAAAGAAGAAGCTGGTAAATATCTTAGTTTAGTAGAAAAGAAATTAAGAAAAGCTTCATCTAAAAATGCTCTTCATAAAAATACTATATCTAGAAAAATCGGTCAATTAACAAAAAGATTTAACGGTATGTAAATAAAATTTCCCCATTTAGGGGATTTTTTTATTTACATATTTTTACCACTAAGTATTCCATCAACATTAAGCCATCCTGAGAAGATGATTTAAATTTTTTTTCAACTTGAAAAATGTCATCTAAATTTTCTTTTACATCACAAAGGTTTAATCTTCTAGCAGTATTTGAAACTACTTTAAATTCATAATCTGATATATCAATGATTTTTTTTATTTCGTTTTCCATTTTATTAATATCATATAAGCTCAAATATTTATATAAATGTCTAAACCTTCTTTGAATCATATGTAATATAGAAACAAGAGGTTCATTATTGTCATATAAATCGTGTATAATCTCAAGGGATTTTTGAGGGTTTTTATTACCCAAAGAATCTAAAAGATTGAAAATATTACTATCCACCGCTCTTTTTACAACTTTGTCAATATCAGATTTTGTTACATAACCATCTAGGGTATAAGATGATAATTTTTCAATATTACTCAAAACGTCATATAAAGTAACTTCTAACTTTTTATTATTGTATCCAGTTAACATAATGAAGTAGGATAAATCGCTGTCTAATATTTTTTTATTTTTTTTCTTAAATTCTTTTTTTATAAAGGAAGTTAGGTCGTAATTATTAAGTTTATCAAACTCAACTACCCTTTGAGTCTTTTTAAAATATTTATATAGTTTTGTAGTTTTTTTCAAATTAAATTCTGAATCGTGGAATATTACTACAATATCATCGTAAATATTATCCAAATCCTTCAACATTTCATCATTAAAATCAATTTTTTGATTAAGATCATTTAGTTCATCTACTATAATAACTCTTTTATCACTCATTAGAGGAAGGGTTTCCATTGAACTGAAAAATTCATTAAAACTGAGATTACTTCCATGTAAATGAGAATAATTTAGTTCTAAAAAGCTTTTAGATATAAAATTAGATACTATATACTCAATAGTCCTTTCAATTAATAGACCTTCTTGTCCAGTAAATAAAAATGATTTAGAAATATTTTTTTCTACTAATAATTTCTTAAAATCTTTGTATTTCATTTAATTCCTCATTCTTTTTTAAATATAATATATACATATAACTAATTATAGCAGAAATAAATACATATAAATAATCTATTTGTAAGATTGAATTATTATAAGTTTTATAATCTATATCTGAAGAAATTTTAAAAATTATTTCTCCTTCTTTATCTGTCCTAAGTATTTTGGAATTTACTTTACTTAAATTTTCTAATACTTCATCTGTAGGATGACCGTAAGAATTATTTTTACCTACTGAAATAACAGAATAATTCGGTCTTATTTTATTTAAAAATCTAATATCTGATGAAGAATTACTTCCATGGTGAGAAACTTTTAATATGTCAATTTTACCTATCTTTTCTTCAATTTCCATTTCAACTTCTTTTGTAATATCTCCTGTAAAAAGGATTTTTTTCCCTTTAAAGTTAACTAGTAATACCAAAGATTTATCATTTGAGTCTTTATAACTTGGAGGATTTGTATTTAAAAAAGTTATAGTAAAATCCTTGTCTATTACTAAAGGATTGTTATTAGGTAAATATAAATTAACATCATAGTTTTTAATATTTAGAAACAACTCATTATTATCATCAGAGTAATTAATCAGTATCGAATCTACTAAATTGTTCTTTATTAAAGACTCAGTTCCTAAAATATGATCTGCGTCAAAGTGACTTAATATTAATAAATCAATATTGTCAATTCCCCTATTAATAATTGTTTTTGTAGTGATTTCTTCACCTGGATTAAAATTCGAGAAGCCACTACCTCCAGTGTCAATTTGAATGTAATTATTTTTGTATATAATATAGCTACTATCCCCTTGCCCCACATCATAAAAACCTATATAAATAGGAGGAAAAAAAACATCTGAAAGCATAATTGAAATCGAAAAAGCAAATAAAATAAAAAACTCTCTTTTATAGTTGTATAAAAATCTATGGCATCTATTGTTAAATACGAAAAATAAGAAAATATAATATACCCCTACAAATCCTAGATTTGGAAATAGTACTTGTATTTTATAATTAAAAATTTTGCTAAATATATTTAAATAATAGTTTGAAAAGTTTAATATATGATTAATTGGAATATACACAAAACTCAAATTTAAAATTACATCTAATAGTAATGCAAAATAACTTAAAACAAGGACAGATATAATAATTGGAGTCATGAAAATATTAAACAAAAAAGAAAATACATTAAAATTATTAAAATGATATGCAAGTATTGGAAATATAATAACATTAACGCTTAAATATATTCCAAAACTAGATAGCAATTTGTTTTTTGTACCACCAAAAAACGTATCTTTCAATAAAATAATTCCAATAACTGACATAAAACTCAATTGGAATCCTAAATCAAATAAAAAATATGGTTTTATAGACAATATTATTATTCCAGAAATCATTACAACAGAGAGATTTGATACTTTAATCTTTATAATTTCAAAAAATTTTTTTAATAAATACATTAGTATAGCTCTTACTATAGAAGATGGAAATCCTAGAATATATGAATAAAAAAATATTACGCTTCCTATTATAAAAAAACGAATCTTATAGTCAATTTTAAATTGTTTAAGTAAGAATTCAAAAAAACCAATTAAAATAAAAATATGTAAACCAGATATTGCAAGTAAATGAGATAAACCTGTTTCTTGAAATGTTTTATTTAATTCTTCTTCTATTTGACTAGAATCTGATAAAACTAATTTCTTGATAATCCCTGAATTTATTTCATTTAAGTTGTTATCAATTGATTCTTCCCAAGAATTTATTATAGATTTTTTTATCCCTTTTATAATTGACGGATTATTATAGACCTCTAATTCCCTTGAAAACCCATTAGCTGAAATATTATTAATATAGTAGTAGTTTTCTTGATTTTGTAAATAGAAATTATTGTTAAAATTATTATCTCTGATCTCAATTTGTCCTCTAACTAAATCGTAAATATTAATAGGTTCTTTGGATATGTTTCCTAAAGAAAATACAATACCAGATTTATCTTTAACTTCAATTCTTTGATAATCTTCTGATTTTTGAAAAGCATTTATAACTTCCCCTTCAATAAAATACTTATCTCCAGGTGTAAACTCTACAGTTGTATTTGGAAATATGATTATTGACAATAAAAGTAAAGATGAACCTATTAAAATAGATTTATCTAAAGGGCTATCAAATGATAGATTTATAAAAAATAATAATGTGAGTATAAAGTATCCAGTTAATCCAAAGAATTTAAAGACTAAAATACTTAATATCAACCCTAAAATAATCTTATAAATATTCTTTTCCATATAGATATTATAACTTAAATTTAAAAAAAATCTTATAATATATGCTAAAATATAATTGGTGATAAAATGACAATGACAAATAAAAAATATTTAGAAAATTCATATTTAACAGAATATGAAGGAAAAATACTATTAAATAGACAAGTTGATGATAAGTTTCATTTACTATTAGATAAAACTATATTCTACCCTGATGGTTTAGGTGGACAAAAGGGAGATATAGGAACAATTAATGGAATCAATGTTGAATATTCCTTTGAAAAAGAGGATAAAATCTATCACGTTACTAGTGAAAAGGTTCCTGGAAGTGAAGGATTGATTTTAATAAATTGGGAAAATAGGCTGAAAATTATGCAACAACATACTACTCAACACTTGGTTTCTCAATGTTTTAAGAAACTTTACAATATAGACACTTTAGGTTTTCACGCTTCAAAGGATTTTATTTCTATAGATTTAAATATCGATTCAATATCTCAAGAACAAATCGAAAATGTAGAAGAATTAGCAAATTCGGTAATACAAAATAATTTAGAAGTTAAGACTTATTTTCCTGATGAAAAAGAACTAGAACTTATTGATTTTAGAAGAGAACCTAAAGTAAATCACGATTTAAGGGTTGTAGAAATAGAAACATTTGATTTTGCTGCTTGTGGTGGAACTCATGTGAAAAAAACTGGTGAGTTAGGTCTTATTAAGATAATAGACACTTCAAGGGTAAATAAAAACACTAGAATTACTGTAGTGTCTGGTCAATTGGCTTTAAAAGATTATAATACTAAAAATGAAATTATAACTAAAATAAATTATGAATTATCTGCAAATACAGACAATATACTAGATAAATTTTCATCTTTTGTTGAGCAAAATAATAATTTAAAAGAAAACTATTCAAAACTAAAAAAGGAATATTACTTTCTATTAAAGAAAAATATTATGTTAAATAATGAAAATAAAAAAATTGTAATATATGACTTTTCAAAATTTCCTTTTGAAGATGCCCAATTACTTTCAAAGGAATTCGAAGATGAAAATGTGATTTTAGCTATATACAATAACCAAAATTTAAATATAATACCTTTATTAGTAAAGGTTTGTGGAAATTTAGATATTTCATTAAAAGAATTTAATAATGCACTTAAAAATAAATTGAACTTTAAAGGTGGAGGAAAAGATCACCTTATCCAAGGAGTAATTGTTAATTCAAAGGACTCCAATATAGAAGAATTTCTTTATTCACAACTAAAAAATTATATATAAATTAAAAACTGACCTTAAAAGAATTTTTACTTTTAAGGTCAGTTTTACTATATTTTATTCATTTGTTTTTCTTAATGAATTTAATAATATTTTTTGCTCTACTTGAGCTACTACTTTTCTAGTATATTCAACTGTATCAGGATTTACACTTATAGATGTAATTCCATTTTCTACTAAGAATTCAGCAAATTCAGGATATTGAGATGGACCTTGTCCACAAATTGAACATGTCTTTCCATATTTTTTAGCTGCATTTATTAAAACCTTTACAGCTCTTTTAACAGCTTCATTTCTTTCGTCAAAATAACCCATATTGTTCATTTTTTCGCTATCTCTATCGGCACCCATAACTAATTGGGTCAAATCGTTACTTCCAATTGAGAATCCATCAACTAATTGAGCGAATTCTTCTGCCATCATTACTACAGAAGGAACTTCTGCCATAATCCAAATTTTAAAATCAACACTTTGTACTAACCCTTCTTCAGCCATTATTTCTTTAACTTTTATAAGCTCTTCAGGAGTTCTTACGAAAGGCAACATGACCACTACGTTTTTAAGTCCATGTTCTTCTCTAACTTTTTTTATAGCTCTACATTCTAATCTAAATCCTTCTTCGTATTCTGGAGAAACGTATCTAGAAACTCCTCTCCAACCGATCATAGGATTTTGTTCTATAGGTTCGACTTCTTCTCCGCCTTTTAGTCCCCTATATTCGTTAGTTCTAAAGTCTGAAAGTCTAACTGTAAGCTGTTTTGGATAAATAGCCGATGCAACAGAATAAATTCCCTCTACTAATTTATCAACCATCATTTCCGTTTGACCAGTTTCAACTAGATACATTGGATGAGCTCCAATCATATTAGTAAATATAAATTCAGTTCTCATTAATCCAATACCGTCAAAAGGCAAATCTTTGTGTTTTTGAATTAAGTCAGGTTGTCCTAAGTTCATATATATTTTAGTAGCAGTAACTGGAGCTAAGTAACTCTTTAATTCTTGAGTAATAACCATGTTTCCAGAACCTGAGTCAACTTTTTCTTCATCAACTTTTTTATTTAATACATTTCCTTCATAAACTACACCGCGAGTTGAATCCACAGTTACAAACTGTCCATCTTTTAGAGTTTTAGTTGCATTTTTAGCACCTACAATACATGGAATTCCAAGTTCTCTTGAAACTATAGCTGCATGACAAGTTCTACCACCTTCATCAGTAACAACTGCACCACATTTCCTCATTGCAGGCACCATATCAGGATTTGTCATTCCAGTAACTAAAATATCCCCATCTTCAACTTGATTTATATTGTTTAAATCTTCAATTAATTTAACATTTCCTCGACCTATTCCAGGAGATGCAGCTAAACCTTTAGCTAAAACTATAAGTTCTTCTTTTTCATCTTCTTTAATTGTAGTAATTGGTCTAGATTGAAGAATATAAAGCTTTTTAGTATCTTCATCAATGCCCCATTCAATATCTTGAATACTTTTGTAAAGGTTTTCGATTTTAATACCATAGTCGATTAAAGTACTAAGTTCATATTCACTTAAACACTCTCTAGAAACTGCTTCATTTCCTAAATAATCAGCCACTTCTACTAATCTCGTACCAATACCGTCGTCTGATTTTATTACCATAACGTTTTTATCAGAAATAGTAGTTTCAATTATTTCTTTAGTGCTTTTGTTAATAATATACTCATCTGGTGTTACCATACCACTTACTACAGCTTCTCCTAAACCATAACTTGCATTTATCATTATTTCATTTAAATCTTGAGATATGGGATTAGCAGTAAACATTACACCACTTTTTTCACTATTTACCATCTTTTGAACTACTACACTTAAAGCTACATCAAAATGATCAAACTTTTGTTTTTCTCTGTAATAAATAGCTCTTGCAGTCCAAAGAGATGCCCAACACATTCTAATATGTTTAAGTAATTCTTCTTCTCCAGAAATATGAAGATAAGTATCCTGTTGACCAGCAAAAGATGCATCTGGTAAATCCTCAGCTGTAGCAGAAGATCTTACTGCTACTTGTGGATCTGTAAGCTCATATGTTCTACTAAAATCCCTATAAGCATCTCTAATTTCAGCTTCTAAATCCTCAGGTATTTTGCTTTCGTTAAGTTTCTTTTGTAACTTTTCACTGACCATGGTTAGAGAATCAGGATTATCTACATCTAAACGTTCTAATAAAACTTTTACAGTTTCGTTTAGGCTAGTATAATCAATAAAATAATTATACGCAGAACTTGTAACACAAAATCCTGGAGGAACATCTAATCCCATTTGGGTCATTTCCCCTAAGTTAGCTCCTTTTCCTCCTACTAGAGGAATGTCGCTTTTACCTACTTCATTAAACCTTTTTATATATCTATACTTTGACATAATGGTCTCCTTTCAGTTGTTTTTATACTCTAATTATATCATATAAAAGTTCATCTTTTTATATAAATATATTATATTAATTTTAAGAGTTTAAAATCTATATAGTCACTAGATACACATAAAACATCGGTACCATTATAGTTTCCCTCTTTTATATAATCATGACCATCTCCATGTAAATGTCCATAAACACAAATTTTTACATTGTAATTATTTAATAAATCTAAAAAATCATTTGGATTTCCGCGGGAATTAAAAGGAGGATAATGAAGAGCTGCTATAATTTTTTTGTCAGTATTTTCATGAAACTCTAATGAAGTTTTTAATCTATTTAGTTCTCTTAAATAAATTTTTTTGTCATCTTCAGTTATATTTTCAGAATCTAATGGAGTCCATCCTCTAGTTCCACATATAATATAATCTTTATATACAAAGGAGTCATTATATATAAAATGAATGGATTTTAAATTCATTTTACTTAGTTTTGATTTTGTACTCCACCAATAATCGTGATTTCCCTTTATAAAGCATTTTACTCCTGGAAGATTGTCAATCCTCATTAAGTCCTCCATACTCTCTTCTAGTTTTAATGCCCATGAAATATCCCCTGCTACTATTACTAAATCATCTTCACAAACATTTTCTTTCCAAAAATCAATTATCTTTTCTTCATGATCTTTCCAATTTTCGCCAAAAATATCCATAGATTTATTTTTTGTAATATCAAAATGCAAATCGCCTATACTCCAAATCATTGCAACTCCCTAAATATATATTATATTAACATTGTTTAAATTTTTAAAAATTTCTATTTCTCTAACATTACTTGTAAAATAAATAATTTGGTATTCTCTTCCTATATCTCCCAATAGTTTAATACTTTCATTATTTCTGTAGGAATCAAATAAATTAAAACCATCATCTATAATAATTGGAAAATCTATACCCGAATTTAAAATTAACCCCAACCTATAGGCTAAATAAACTTGACCAACTGTCCCTTTACTTAAACTGTCAATATCAACTATTTTTTCTAAAAAATTATCATACAAAGTTATGTTACCAAACTCTGAAACGTATAATTTGGTATATTTATTGTTTGTAATCGAACTTATAAATTTACTACAATCATCTATAAGAAGTTTAGATACATTGTCAAATTTAATCTTAGATAAATCCTGAACAATTTCAGATGCTTTTATACCCATTGATTTTTTAAACTCTATTTTTCCTTTATCAAGATTTAATAATTTTAATTCTTCTTTAATTTCTAAAATTTTCCTCAAATTATCATCTTTTAGTTTAATCCTTTGGAGAATTTTTTCTCTATCAAGTTTTAACTCGTTGATTTCTTCTGTAATAGATTCTATTTCAATAAGATCAATTTCTCTATTATTATTTATATCAAAATTATCTGATGATAACTTTTCTAATACCCCGTCTAATTTAGAATACAATAATTTAATATTTTCTTTTGCTAATTTGTTTTTTTTAGTCTTATTGTTATTGTTTAAATACATTTTGAAAATAAAAGCTAAAGATAATAATAAACCAACACCGCCCACTAAATCACTGACAAAATCAAATACAAATAAAATAATTAATATTAAAGGAATAACAAAATAATACATTGGGAAATCTTCTTTTTCAATAAGACTTTCCACTTTTTCTATCTCTGTTTCGTATTTAATTTTCTCCTCCAATAACGTTTCATATTCCTTATTTCTATAGAGTGTTTTTTTCTCATCATTTAGGAAATTTTTTAGTTTATCATTTGATTTGTTTAAATTCACTTGAAGATAAGAAATTTTTTTATTAATATTATCTATTTGATCTAGGTGATTTCCACCATCAATTTCTCTTTGTAAATATTCTAATTCTCTGTTTTTTTCTAAAATAGAGTTATTTATTCTTTGAAGATTTTTTTTGTCATCTTTACTAAAAGAATAATTTGCAATATTTTCAATGGTCTTAGATACTGAAATATTTTCATCTTTCGCACTAAAGTGATTTACAATTTTATCCTTTAAGTCGAAGTTTAGATTTTCTTCCATTCGGTGATTATCTGAAAATACAAACAAATCTCTAAAAGAATCTTCTGAAAGGCTAAAAAATTTATTATCAAACTTTTGAACTTTTCTACTTTCATCTATAAAAAAAACTTTCTTTGAATCTTCCCCATTTTCTAAATTTGTTATTTTAAAATCTTCATTTCCTTTTTGAAAATTTCTATATATTAAATAATCATTATTTAAATACTCAACTACTATACTTCCTTCAAACTGAACATTTGACCAAGGAACATAATTTTCGTACTCCTTAGTGTAAATTGTTCTTTTAAGGCTAGAGGTAGTTCCAGCGAAAAATATATTTAGTATAAAAGAGCGAATAGTTGATTTCCCAGATTCGTTTTCTCCAAAGATAACATTTACATTTTTATTTAGATTTAATTTAAGATTATTTATTTTTCCATAAGAGATTATATTTATTTCTTTAATTTTCATTGTTATTCTCCAGTGGAAAAGACTCTATTCCTATTTTAATAAGTTCTTTTAGCTCTTCATCTTTATAATTATCAAATATAAAATCAAAATATTTACCGATTAAATTGTCTTTGTTTTTATAAATTAAATCCTCAATATTGTAATGAAGAGTTGTTTCATCTGAAATTTCTATTAATTCAAATTCAGATTTTAATATAAGTTCCATTTGAATCAAATCTAAAATTTCTCTTTTAGAACCTTTAACAATTATTTTAATAATGTCATCAGTGGAAACTGATTTTAGTTTGTTTTTTATAAGATCGTATAATTCCTGATTATTTAATATTTCAGTTGAATCTATTTCTATAATTTCATAATTTCTTTTAGCTAATGGTATAAAGTCCACATGAAAATCTTTTCTTTCTACTTCTATTAATAACCCTCCATGAGCCCCTGTGTTATTAAAACTAAGGGGTTCTATAGATCCACAATAGTACATATTGCTAGTTACTTTTGTTGGTTTATGAATATGACCTAATGCTATATAGTCAAATTCCTTTAAAGAAGGATTCTTAATATCTATGGGTAAATATTCAGAATTTGAGCTAGTCATTCCGTGAAGTGATAAAACATTAAAATAATTATTATTTAAATTATTTATATTTATTGGAAAATGTACATAATTTCTCCTGTCCCAACTAAAACCATAAATCCTAATGTATTTATATTCAACAAATTCTAATTTATTTGAAAATATATATACATTCTCATGAACTATTGATTTTAAATACTCTGATTTAGAGGAAATAAAATCGTGATTGCCTAAAGTAATTAATACTTTTATGTCTTTAAATTTATTAAAAATTATGGCAATTCTATCTAAACTTGAAATAGTAACGAAATCATTTTCGTACAGGTCTCCTGAAATTAATACTATTTCTACCCCTTCTTCTTTAGCAAATTTAAAAGCATCTTCAAAGGTTTTCCAAATTTCTTCACGTCTTTTAGAAAAATTATATCCAATTAAATTATTTAAACTAAATTCAGAATCTAAATGTATATCACTTAAATGAAATATTTTAATTTTTTCATTTAACATAGAGTTTATCTACCTTCATATCTTTTATTAGTTTTTTTATAATTGATGCATCTTCTTTAATAACTTCCTGACTCTGAGATATTTTTACAAAGGCAAGTCCAATTGATAAAGCCATCTCTTCATCATAATTTCTATCTTTAGCTGCAATGTACCCCGAAAGCATCATATCTTTATTAAATATATTTATTCTCTCTTCAGGAGATATGGTGAAAATATTTCCTTCACTAAATAATTGTATTTCATTTTTATTATTATAATATATTATTTTAGAAATACCTTCTTCAAGTAGTCCTTTTATTATTAAATTACTTTCCCAAATAAAACTAATTTCTTTACTAGAGTATTCTTCTAATGCGTTTTTATCTAATACCACTAAATAAGGCTTATGTTTTATTATTTGTTTAATACTAGATTCCTTAGAGGAGATACCAATTTTTATTCCAGATTTATATGCAATTTTTAAAAAATTATTGATTATATCATCTCTATAACTACTTTTTAGATTTTCACTTATTAATATATAATCTTTACTTTCAATTTCCCTGTCGTATAAAGAATAAAGTTCATTTAATTCTTCATTTGTAAGCCTTGGATCTATTGTTGAAATAGATAGATTTCTATTAGAGTCGTATATCTCTAAAACTTCTAATAATGAATCTCTAATGGATAAAAGGGAGTAATTATCAACTTCTTTACTAATAAGTTTTTCGTAAATTTCCCCTTCTCTTCCTCCAGTATAAGTTAACAAACTAGTCTTAGAATCAAGGGTATTAAATACTCTAAAAATATTTTTTAAGTCAGTATCAAGGCTAACTTTATAATCTTCTACTGAAACTGTATGATTTGAAGAAAATTGTGGAATCTTATATTTCTTTTTTATAAATGGATTAATATCAGCAATTAAAATCAAAATTTATCACCTCTTCTGTAAGATAAATAATATCATTAATACTAGTTTTTTTCTACTAACTCAAAATAAAAGCCTATCTTTGAAGATAGACTTTATTGTAATTTTATATATTTCCAGTTTCCTTTTTTATATCTCAAATTAATTCCTAAAAATCTCGTCATTTGATCTATAAACATAGCAATCCAAGCTCCTATTAAACCTAAATGAAATACGTGTATCAATATTAAAGCACTTATAAGTCGAACTATAGTTACACTAGTCATAGTAACAAGTAAAGTAGATACTGTATCACCTGCTCCTCTTAATGATCCAGACAAAACGAAAGTTACAGCTTGGAAAGGCTGAATAAACGCCATTAGCTTTAATATACTTTCTGATCTTGTAATTATTTCAGGATCTTTCGTATAAAGAGAAGTTATAGTAGTTCCAAATAGGAAAAATATCACTCCCATAATTATACCTACTACTAAAGACAATTTAATAGTTTCTTTAATAAAGTTTTCTGCCTTATCTATTCTCTTTTCACCTAAACTTCTTCCTACCAATGTGGAAGCTGCTATACCAAAAGCTTGACCAGGAGAATAAGATAATGATAAAACACTAAGCCCAATTTGATGAGTGGCATATACAACAGTTCCTAGACCTGAAACTATTCTAACAAAAAGTAAAACTCCCACTCTGAAAAATATTTGTTCTACTGCCGCAGGTCCCCCTACTAATAATAAGTTTTTTAATGTGCTTTTTTTTAATCTAAACTTTTCCTTTACTTTTAAATTTAAAAATGATTTAGATTTAAATAAATAAATCACCAAAATTATAGACGCGATTAATTGAGAAATTGTAGTAGAAATACCAGCTCCAGTAACTCCTAATTTAGGAAATCCTAATTTTCCAAAAATCAAAATATAATTACCTAAAACATTCAAAAAGTTTACAGATAAATTTATTATCATAGGTGTTTTAGTATCTCCTGTTCCCCTCATAGAAGAAAAAACTGTTAAATTAAACCCTTGAAAAATAAATCCTAGAGTTACTATTCTAAAATATCTCAATCCTATTTCTATTGCGTCACTTTTTGCCCCTACTAAAGCCATTATCCCTTGAGGATTTGACTGAGTAATTACAAAAAATGGTAAAACTAATAACAAAAATGCAACTAAAAATAAATGTTTTAATACATTTGGAATTTCACTATATCTCTTTGATCCTACATATCTTGCTATCATTGTAGTTCCGCCAGTAGATAAAGCCTGAGTTAGTGCAATACCTATAAACATTATTTGGTTTGTAATACCTATCGCAGCAATTGAAGGAGTAGTTATGGAAGGAGACCCACTGTTTCCTACCATCATCATATCTACCATTCCAAACAAACTGCTAACTAATAATTCTAAAAAAACTGGATATGTCAGTTTAATGGTTTCATTTCTATAATTAACACTTTCATGATCACCATTCAAAATTTTTCACCTCTTATAACTATTAAAATTAGTGGCAAGTTAGACATTGCCACTAAAATTTACTCTACAGAATGAAGTGTATTTAACACTTCTTCTTCTATTAATTTTAACTTAGATACTGATTTTTCTTCTGTTTTGTCCTTTGTGTAAATATATAATTTAATTTTTGGTTCCGTTCCAGATGGTCTTACACAGTACCAAGAGCCATCAGAAAGTTCATATTTTAATACATTAGACTTACCTACTTTAGGATCATCTTCCATATAATCAGTTATTTTTACAACGTCTAATTCATCGCCAATTAAAGTAAATGGATTTTTTCTAATAAAGTCCATCATTCTAGTAATTCTAGTTTGGCCTTCTAATCCTTCTAATGTTAAGGAAATTAATTTTTCTTTATAATATCCATATTTTTCATATAGATCATAAAGCTTTTGTACTATATTTTTACCTAATTTTTTATAATATCCTGCCATTTCAGCTATTATCATAGAAGACACTACAGCATCTTTATCTCTAACGTAATCACCGTAAGTATATCCAATACTTTCTTCATACCCAAAGATAAATTTGTATTCATTTGTTTCATCCCATCTATTAGGTAGGGCACAAATATTTTTAAATCCTGTTAAAGTGCTAAATAAACTAACTCCATATTCATCACAAATTGGTTTAGCCATTTCACCAGTAACAATACTCTTAACAATTGCTCCATTAGTAGGAATTTTATTTTGTTCATTTAATCCTTCTAAAATATAGTTTATTAATAAGACACCTATTTGGTTTCCATTAAAACCGTAATACTCTCCATTATTATCTTTAGCCATCATTGAAACTCTATCACAATCAGGATCTGTTGCTATTATAATATCAGCGTCTACTTTTTTTGCAAGATCTAAACTATATTCAAACGCCTTAGGATCCTCAGGATTAGGATATCCTACTGTAGTAAAATCTCCATCAGGTTTTGTCTGTTCTTCAACTAAATGAACATTGTCAAAGCCTCTTTTTTCTAAAATAGTTGTAACAGGTATATAACCAGTACCATTAAGTGGTGAATAAACAATATTTACAGATTTATCAACATCCTCATTTACAGTCATATTTAAAACTTCATTATAGTATTTTTCGTCAAGTTCCTTACCTATTATTTCTATTTTACCTAAATCAACAAGTTTTTCATAATCTCCCCATTTTATAGAGCTAAAATCAAGTTTATTTAATTCCTCTAAAATTAAAGAAGCATGTTCATCTAGTATTTGTGAACCTTCTTCCCAATAAACTTTATATCCGTTATAATCTTTTGGATTATGAGATGCTGTAATTACTATACCTGATTGGGTCTCTAGCTCTCTAACAGCAAAACTAAGCATAGGTGTAGGTCTAATATCTTCAAATAAATAAACTTTTATTTCGTTTTTAGCAAGAATACCAGAAACTATTTTAGAAAACTCTTTAGAGTAATTTCTGACATCATAGGCTATAACTATTCCCTTTTCCATAGCCTCTTTTCCTTGATTAATAATTACTTGAGCAAGGGCTTGGGTAGCTTGGCCAACTGTGTATTTATTCATTCTGTTAGAACCTGCACCTAGTTTTCCTCTAAGTCCTGCAGTTCCAAATTCAAGATCCTTATAAAACCTATCTTCAATTTCACTTTCTTCCTTTAGATTTTTAAGTTCTTCTTTAGTTTCTACATCAATATGCTCTGAATTTAACCAATTTTTATACTGGGCTTTGTAGTCCATATCTTCCTCCTAATTTTTTATTAAATCATAAACTTCATATTCAATTACTTTTTCTATGTCTGAAACATTAACTTTAATTTGAACCCCAACTTTTCCACCATTAAAAATTATTTCCCTTTGAGTTTTTATATAATCATGAAAAGTGGTTTTGAAAAATTTCTTCATTCCTATAGGGCTGCATCCACCATGAACATACCCTGTTAGTGGATAGAGTTCTTTTTCTTTGATCATTTCAATTTTCTTTTCATTTACTGAATTAGCCGCTTTTTTCAAATCTAAATGTTCATTAATTGGAATAATAAAAACGTAATAATTTCTATTAGATTTTGTAACTAAAGTTTTATATATTATTTCTGGTGGTTTATTAATTAGTTCAGATGTATTTTTTATATCATTTTTATCTTCAAAATTATAAGTATAGGTGTCATATTTAATTTTTTTTGAATCTAAAATCCTCATTACGTTAGTTTTCTTCATTATCATTTAACTCTATATAAAGTAATCCCAACTCTAAATCTTGAAAATCAAATACATCATCTAATTTAATCTCTTTTTTGTAGCCGTCCATTGAAAAAGTTAAGGTGTTTTCATTTATACCTGTGATAACAGAATATTTTGGAAATTTGTTTGGATTTCTCCTTCTTAACTGCAAAATAACAGGATGGTCTTTACTTAAACCATCTGAGATGAATTTTTTAAATATTGATTTAGATACAATATCTCTTAGCAAAATTCTGTTAATATTAATACGTCTATTTCTTGAAAATTTTTGTAAATATCCATCTATTGAATCAATACTTATAAAACCCATAAATCTATAAGCCTTAGAATCAATGTGGTTTCTAAGTAAATTACAATACTCCTCTTTGGTAACCACTTCCTTAGGAAAAGTGCCTAAAGTATCTGAAAATTTTCTAAGTTCATATAACAAAATATCATTAATACTAAAAAATCCAGAAGAGTCAACTATTGAAAAATCATTTAATTCCTCACATTCATTAAATAATTGAGAACTTCCTCCATAAAATTCATCTTCAATATTTATAAATTCCCCTTCTAAGTTTATTATATTACTGTTCATATTTATCACCTATTAAAATTATAGCATAATTAATATTAGTTTTGTGAATGATTATTTGTAATAATACCCTATTTCAGTTATAATTATAAAAGTAAATTGTATAAATAAAAATTGTATTTTTAGTTTTTATTTGGTATAATTCTTTACTGGAAAACAATTCCTTGCCCTTAAGGGGCCATTAGTCCAAAAGGAGGTGACGAAATGAAAAATTATGAATCTATTGTAATTTTTTATCCCGATGTTGAAGAAGATGTTAGAAAAGGTGCTGTAGAAAGACTTTCTAATATAATCGAATCACAAGGCTCTATTCAAGAAATTGAAGAGTGGGGAGATAAAAAATTTGCTTACACAATTGAGTACAATAATCATGGATTCTACTATTTGTTTAAATTCGAGGCAGAATCAGAAGCAGTAAAAGAATTCGACAGAATAGCGAAAATTCAAGAAAGTATACTAAGACATATGGTTATTAATCTTGATAAATAGAATGAGGAGATAAAAATATGAATAGTGTCGTTCTAATTGGAAGATTAACGAAAGATCCAGAGTTAAGATATTTACCTAGTGGCAATAATACTGCCTTAGCGAGATTTACTCTGGCTGTAGACAGATTATTATCTAAAGAGAAAAAAGCTGAAATGGAATCTAGAAATCAGCCTACTGCTGATTTTATCAATATAACTGTTTGGGGTAAACAAGCCGAAAATGTGTCTAACTTTGTTTCTAAAGGTAGATTAGTTGCAGTTGAAGGAAGAATTCAAACTGGTAGCTATGAAGCCAAAGACGGAACAAGAAGATATACTACTGAAGTAGTAGCTAACAGAGTTCAATTCTTAGAATGGGAAGATAGCAACAGATCCCAAAGAGGTGGAAACTTTGACCAAAATAATTACTCCAACCAAAGTAGTAATAACCAATCTGATGATATGTCAGATATAGAAGGTTTCTATACTATTGATAATGAAGATATTCCTTTTTAAGAAAATAGGAGGAAATAATGGGAAGAAGATTTAGACCTAGAAGAAGAGTTTGTTCTTTCTGTGCTGATAAAAATAGTGTAATTGATTATAAAAATGTAGATCAATTAAAAAAATTAGTTTCTGATAGAGGAAAAATTCTACCAAGAAGAGTTACTGGAACTTGTGCAAAACACCAAAGAGAAGTAACTACAGCAATAAAAAGAGCAAGACAAGTAGCATTATTACCATATAGTGCTGAATAGTATAAATTAAACTGCCCTAAGGGCGGTTTTTTTTATAAAAAAATATCCTATTTCCATTTAAGGAAAAAGGATATTTTCATATAAATTTAGATAAATGTTAAGAATACTATTATTATCATAACATTGGCAAAATCTATAAACATTCCACCTACAATTGGAAGTACGAAAAATGCCATTTTAGAATCGATAAATTTATCCACAACAGATTCCATGTTAGCTACACCATTTGGAGTTGCTCCCATACCAAATCCACAATGACCAGCAGCTAATACTGCAGCGTCATAATCTTTACCCATTACTGGGAAAGTTACAAAGTTAGTATATAAGAACATCAATATAGTTTGTGCTAAAAGTAATACTAACATAGGAATAGCAAGAGCTGCAAGTTCCCAAAGCTTTAAAGTCATAAGTGCCATAGCCAAGAAAATATTTAATCCAACAGAACCAAC
>CAYWTV010000001.1:0-113337 GCA_964461305.1 uncultured Peptoniphilaceae bacterium | reverse complement strand
GCTTTAAAGTCATAAGTGCCATAGCCAAGAAAATATTTAATCCAACAGAACCAACAATTTCCACTTCTTCAGCTGGTACAAAATCAGAACCTTTATCGGATATGTATCTTGCTATGATAGCCAATATCATAGGACCGATATAAGCTGGAAATGATGCTAACTCAGTAATATTTCCAACAAGACTGTTTAAAAAATCAGAAATATAAGTTCCAACTCCCATTGCAATTAAAATAACGAAAAACGCCATATTAATTCTTTCACCACTTAGTGGTCTTTCTACTGTAGCTAATAAGGACTCATCGATATTTAAAACTTCTTTACTAGCTTGTTTTTTAGATACTAAATCTCTAGAATTTATCAGTCTGTTAGCTACTGGACCACCCATTAATGAACCTGCAACTAATCCAAAAGTAGCAGCAGTAACTGCAACTGTTTCAGCTCCAATAATTCCCGCATCTTCTACTAAAGGAGAAATTCCTGCAGCAGTTCCATGACCACCTGTCATTGGTGTTGAACCTGTCATTAAAGCGAGTCCTGGCTCCACATCAACTATACCTGATAAACCTAAAGCTACAATGTTTTGAAACACACATAAAACAGACGCTACAATTAAGAACTTTATTACCATAGGTCCACCTGCTTTTAATGTGGCAATACTAGCATTAAATCCGATACTAGTAAAGAAAATAATCATAAAAAATGTTTGAAGTGTAGTATCAAATTCAAATACAACAGCTCCTGTCTGTCTAAGTCCTAAATTAATTAATGCAAATAATATACCACCAATTACTGGTGCTGGAATTGCAAAGTCTTGAAAGAATTTTATTTTAGATCTTAAAAACCTACCAATAAGTAATACAATAATTGCAAGTCCAATTGTTTGGATCATACTCATTTTTATTTCCATAAATGTTACCCCCTCTTTATAAATAATTATAGCAGAAATGAAAAAGAATAGAACAAAACTTTTCATATTTCACTCAGTTTTCACATTATTGATGGTAATGTTTCAGATTGTTTGTCAAACATAAAAAAAGAGCCATAATAGCTCTTTTTAAATAATAAATTAAATGAATGCTAAAAATACACTTATTATAAGCAAATTAGCAAAGTCTATAAACATTCCACCTACAATTGGAAGTACGAAAAATGCCATTTTAGATTCAACAAATTTAGATACTATAGAATCCATATTAGCAACACCATTTGGAGTAGCTCCCATTCCGAATCCACAATGACCTCCAGCTAAAACTGCCGCATCGTAGTCCTTACCCATAACTGGGAATGTTACAAAGTTTGCATATAGGAACATTAATATAGTTTGAGCAAGTAATAAAATTATCATTGGAATAGCAAGTTCTGCTAATTCCCATAATCTTAATGTCATTAAAGCCATAGCTAAGAAAATGTTAAGTCCAACTGAACCTACAATTTCTACTTCTTCTACAGGAATAAAATTTCTTCCCTTATCAGATACGAATCTAGCAATTATTGCCAAAATCATAGGTCCAATATATGCAGGTAGTGCAGCCTTATCTGTAAACTCAGCTATAATAGTATTTAAAAAATCTGATAAATAAGATCCTACTCCCATAGCGATTAATATTACAAAAAATGCCATATTAATTCTTTCGCCACTAAGTGGTCTTTCAATCGTAGCTATTAAGGATTCATCAATGTCTATAACTTCTGTACTGGCTTGTTTTTTAGCTACTAAATCCCTAGAAGTTATAAGTCTGTTTGCAAGTGGTCCACCCATTAATGAGCCTGCTACTAAACCAAATGTAGCTGCAGCAACTGCCACTGTATTAGCTCCTACAACCCCTGATGCTTCTACAAGGGGTGCAATACCTGCTGAAGTACCGTGGCCTCCTGTCATTGGAGTTGAGCCTGTCATTAGACCTATTCCTGGTTCTACCCCAACTACTCCCGATAAACCTAATGCAACTGCATTTTGTAAAACACATAATATAGATGCAATAATTAAAAACTTAATTACCATAGGTCCACCAGCTTTTAATGTTGCTATACTGGCATTAAATCCGATACTTGTAAAGAAAATAATCATAAAAAATGATTGCAATGTAGTATCAAACTCAAAAATTACAAGTCCAGAAGTTCTTAAACCTAAGTTAATTAAGGCAAATAAAATACCTCCAATTACTGGTGCTGGAATTGCGAATGTTTGGAAAAATTGGATTTTTGATCTTAAAAATCTACCGATTAACAATAAAAGAACTGCTAAGCCAATAGTTTGGATCATACTAAAACTAATTTCCATAAATGTTACCCTCCTCTTTTTTAGATAAGTATAATTATACCATTTAATTTTCTAATTGCAATATGCCTCAAGGCCGATGAATTAGCCTATTACAAGGACTTTATTTTCATTTTTTTCTATAAAACTTTAATAAGATTAAAATGTGAATGTTATATGTAACTGTATATTAAAATATATTAAATATGTGAAGGAAAAATTTCATTTTGTTGATATTTTATTTATTAAATTTAAAATAAAAAAAATTAGGAAGAAAATCTTCCTAATTTTAGTATTCTTACTGTGAGATTTATAGTGTTACTTCTCTTTTTTTATTTCTATTTCTTTGTATTACAGCTATTACTATTAGAATTACAAGACCAACTATATCGGTAATTGAACCTGGTACTAATAAACCTAATGCACCGCCAAGTAATAAAAGTCTTTCTATTATATTTGTTCTATCGAAGAAGTATCCTTCAACGAATGCTGCAAGTCCAATAGTTCCTATAACTGCAGATAATATATTTGGAATTGCTTGGAAAAATGGTATCCACTGTACTGTAGTTCCCGTAACTGTCTCTATCATCAATAAATGAGGATTTAACACAAATATATACGGGATTATAAAGGCACCTAAGGCCAGTTTAAAGGCCTGCACCCCCGTCTTCATTGAATTTGCTCCTGCTATGCCTGCTCCTGCATAAGCTGCTAGTGCAACTGGTGGAGTAACATCTGCTACTACCCCAAAGTATAAAATAAATAAATGTGCACTCATTAAGTTAACTCCAAGTCTAGTTAAAGCTGGTACTGCCATAGTAGCTAAAACTATATATTTAGCTGTAGTTGGAAGTCCCATTCCAAGTATTATTGAAGTAATCATTGTCAAGAACAAAGTTGGAAGTAAGTTTCCTCTAGCTACCATTACTATAACTTCTGCAATTCTCAAACCAAAGCCAGTAAGTGTTACTACTCCAACTATCATACCAGCACAAGCACAGGCACAAGCTACTCCTATTGCAGCTCTAGCTCCTGAATCCAGCGCAGCTAAAATAGTTTTAAATGTAAATGAATTATCTTTTTTAATAAAACTAGCTATTAAAGCTATTACTACTGCTGCAACTATTCCTATAAAAGCTGCTCTCATTGGCGTATATTGAGCTATTAACATGTAAATTATAATTATAAGTGGTATAACTAAGTAGCCTGATTCTTTAAATATTGCACCTAATTTCGGTAATTGATCTTTAGGAACACCTTTAATTCCCAATTTACAAGCTTCGAAATGAACCATTGTTCCTACTGCAAAATAATACAATACTGCTGGTATTATTGCAGCTCTAACTATATTAACATAAGGAATTCCTGTAAAATCCGCCATAATAAAAGCAGCAGCTCCCATTACTGGAGGCATTATTTGTCCCCCTGTAGATGCTGTAGCTTCAACGGCACCTGCATAAGTAGATGTATATCCTGTCCTTTTCATTAGCGGGATGGTAAAGGCTCCTGTAGTAACTGTATTAGCTACTGATGAACCTGATATAGATCCCATTAATCCTGAAGATAGTACTGATGTCATTGCCGGACCAGATCTAGTACTTCCAGTAATTGCATATGCAAAATCTATAAAGAATTTACCAACACCAGTTTTTTCTAAAAAGGATCCAAATAGAATAAACATAAATACAAATGTTGCAGATACTCCTAATGGTGTACCCATAATCCCCTCTGTAGTCATGTACATGTGACTTACTATTCTTTGTATACTAAATCCCCTGTGGGCAAGTATACCTGGCATATTTCTTCCAAAATAAGCGTATATTAAAAAGACAATTGTTACTATTGGTAATTCAGGGCCAACAACTCTTCTTGTTACTTCTAAGGTTATTAAAACTGCAGCTACACCTAAAATCATATCTTGTTGGGACATTCTTCCACCCTTTAAAGCAATGGCTTCAACATTAAAGAATATATATCCCCAAACAATTAATGAAATGGCTACAAAAACCCAATCTAATATTTGAACTTTATTTTTATTTTTACTTTTTGATCTAGCTGGATAAAGTAAGAATCCGATTGTGAAAGCAAAAATCATATGTAGAGATCTTTGTTTCATAGCTAAAAGTGTACCTTGCCAAGCTGTCCATAAATGGAACACACTCATTAGAATTGCTATTACACTTACGATTATTCCTATTTTACCTGAAAGTTTTCTTAGTCTAGATGTATCTAAATCATACTTTTCCATCAATTCATCTACATCTTCAGTTGCTATTTCGTCTGTGATAGTTTTTTGTTTTTCATCATTAACTATAGTAGCATCTATATTTTCACTTTCAACACTTTTTGTTACGGTAGTTTCTTCAATAATTTCCACATTACCTTGATCATCTTCTACTACGGTTTTAGTTTCTTTAATAACTGTATCATCATCATCATGGGTAATGTTGTTGATGTCTTTATTTTGTGTCATCAAAACACCTCCTAAATAAAAACTTTATATCTTGAAATATTTTTAATTCGAAAAATTATTGCTTCTCCTGGAGAAGAAAATTCTCTAAAGTTATATTCCTTCCCATCTATATCTAATTTGTGGTTTGCAACAACTCTTCCAGTTCTATATATAATATCTTTCATTTCCTTATTGATATTGTACAATCTATAACCATCTTTATATTTTTCAAAGTCATAAAGAGAATCCGAAGGAAGTCCTGCACCTTGGGATTTAAATCTCTGTTCCATTAAAATTATTTTATCGTTGTATATTTTATACCATTCACTAGTTTCCGTTTTTTCTACTGAGTGAGTGTAAATTACACCAATATAAGAATTGTTATTAATACTAAAATATTGCAAAACTTCATTGTCAGGATAATTAGAAATTTCTAAAACTTTTATGGGATATATCATATATAAAAATAAAATAATTATAAAAAAGACTAGTATATGAGGAAGGTAAAATATACCTTCCTCTCTTGAATTTTTTCTATTGTTCGTCAAAGAATCTTTGAGCGCCTGGGTGAAGTTCAATTGGCATACCATCTTGTGAAGTCTCAATTGTTATATCTCTACCTCTAGCATGGGATTCTGCAACCACATCTAGATTTTCAAAAATATTTTTAGTCATATTGTAAGCTAATTCTTCGTCCATTTCGCTACTTACTATTAACATAGCTTGTACAGCAACACCTTTTACAGATTCTTCTAGACCTCTATACTCTTGAGTGTCAATGTCTAGATATGTGTAATAAGGATACTTTTCAATTAATTCGTTAGCTTTGTCTTCTGCTATTTCTACTAAATAAATATCGTGAGTAGTTGCTAGTTCTGTAACTGCTGATGAAGGAACTGCTGCTACTACAAATGCTGCGTCGATTTGACCATTTTTAATTTGATCAGTAGCTTCTGTAAATGATAAATAATCAGCAAGTGCTAGCTCATCATAAGATAAACCGTGGATTTCTAAAACTTGTCTAGCATTTACTTCAGTACCAGATCCTGGAGCTCCAACAGCAATACGTTTTCCTGCCATATCTTCTACACTTTCAATTCCAGAACCTTCAGCGGCAATTATTTGCACTACTTCTGGATATAATGTAGCTAATCCTCTAATATTTTCATATGCTCTTCCATCGAATAACTCTATACCATTGTATGCATAATATGCTATATCGTTTTGAACAAATGCTACTTCTGCGTCTCCTACATCGATAAGTTCTACGTTTTCAACAGATGCTCCAGTTGCTTGTGCAGTAGCTTGAACTCCCATATCAGAGTTATTTAAAATAGTAGCCATAGCTCCGCCTAATGGGTAATATGTACCCCCTGTACCACCAGTAGCTATAGAAATAAATTCTCCATCACCAGTTGGAACTGCTTCTGGTTCTTCTTCTGTTTCTACAGTTTCAGTAGTTTCAGCTGTTTCTGTAGTATCTGTCGTGTCTGTTGTTTCTGTACCTCCGTTACAAGCTACAAAAACTGTTACTAACATCATAATACTAAGTAGTATTGCTAGTTTTTTAGTACTAATCATATTACCTCCTCCAAAGATTTTTTTCATGAAAACATTTTCATGTTTAAATATATTATATCACTTGGAATTTTAATGTCAATAAAATCCCAATAATCAGATATTATATAAATACAAAAGATACACGACTAAAGGCCGTGTATCTTTTTGTTTTATTTTAAATTATAAAATGTTTCTAATCCTTTATATAAAGAGCAACTTGATAGTTCGTCTTCTATTCTTATTAATTGATTGTATTTTGCTACTCTATCAGTTCTAGATGGTGCTCCGGTTTTTATTTGTCCTGCATTAGTTGCTACTGCTAAATCAGCTATTGTAGTATCTTCCGTTTCACCAGATCTATGGGATATTACAGCAGTATAACCATGAGATTTAGCTAATTCTATTGCATCTAGTGTTTCTGTAATAGTTCCTATTTGATTAAGTTTAATTAATATTGAGTTAGCTATTTCTCTTTTAATACCTTCTTGAAGTCTTTCAGTATTTGTAACAAATAAATCATCTCCAACAATTTGGATTTTATCGGAAAGTTTATCTGTCATTAATTTCCAACCATCCCAATCGTCTTCAGAAAGTCCATCTTCAATTGAAATAATAGGATATTTTTCAACTAATTCACTGTACCACTCTACCATTTCTTCAGAAGTCAGTTTACGATTTTCACTTTTAATATTGTAAATTTTTTCTTCAGAATCGTATAGTTCTGTAGCTGCAACATCAAGGGCAATTCTAACTTCTTCTCCTGGTTTATATCCAGCCTTTTCAATTGCTTCAACAATTGTAGAAAGAGCTTCTTCATTTGAAGATAAATTAGGAGCAAAACCACCTTCAT
Source organism: uncultured Peptoniphilaceae bacterium (assembly GCA_964461305.1). Taxonomy (GTDB): domain Bacteria; phylum Bacillota; class Clostridia; order Tissierellales; family Peptoniphilaceae; genus Neofamilia. The sequence goes on along the minus strand of CAYWTV010000001.1, from coordinate 106,218 downwards.
CTCCAACAGCAGTATTTAAGTCTTTAGATTTTAATACTGATTTAAGATTATGGAATATTTCAGCACAAGTCCTAACTGCTTCTTTAAAACTTTCAGCTCCAACTGGCATTACCATAAATTCTTGAATATCTACATTATTATCAGCGTGTTCTCCACCATTTAATATATTCATCATTGGTACTGGAAGAGTTTTACCATTTACTCCACCTAAATAATTGTAAATTGTCATTCCTAATTCATCAGCTGCTGCTCTTGCAACTGCCATAGAAACGCCAAGTATTGCATTAGCACCAAGTTTTCCTTTGTTGTCAGTTCCATCTAATTCAATCATAGTATTATCAATTAGAACTTGTTCAGTTACTTCAAAATCGATAATTTCAGGAGCAATAATGTCATTTACATTATTAACAGCTTTTGTAACACCTTTACCTAAAAATCTACTTTTATCTTCATCTCTAAGCTCTACCGCTTCATGAGCTCCAGTAGATGCACCTGATGGTACAATCGCCCTTCCAAATCCTCCTAGTTCTGTGTAAACTTCAACTTCTACAGTTGGATTACCTCTAGAATCTAATACTTCTCTTGCATATACATTAATTATATTACTCATATATTTTCACCCTTTTCTAATAAACTATTGCCTGTCATTTCTTTTGGTTTTTCTATTCCCATCATATCTAACAAAGTTGGAGATAAATCGCAAAGTCTACCACCTTTTTTTAACTTACAATCTTTATGATAGTTAAATAAAATAAGTGGAACTGGATTTGTAGAATGAGCAGTTACAACTTGACCATTTTCGTCAAACATAACTTCACAGTTTCCGTGATCTGCAGTTATTAATGCCATTCCATTTTTTTCTTTTAATTTATCTACTACTCTTCCTAAATTAAAATCTACAGCTTCAACTGCCTTTACAGCAGCTCCTAAAATTCCAGTATGTCCAACCATATCACAATTCGCAAAATTTAAAACTATAAAATCATACTTTTCACTATCAATAGCTTCTACAACATTGTCAGTAACTTCATATGCACTCATTTCTGGTTTTAAATCAAAAGTAGCAACCTTAGGAGATTGGATTAAAATTCTATCTTCACCTTCAAACTCCCTTTGAACCCCTCCATTAAAGAAATAAGTTACATGAGCAAACTTTTCAGTTTCTGCTATTCTAAGTTGAGTTTTTCCTAAGGAACTTAAATACTCACCCATTGTATTTTCAGGTATTTCTTCACCGAAGGCTATTGAAACTCCAGTTATTGTCTTATCGTATTCAGTCATACTAACAAAATTTACATTTACTGTTTTTTCTCTAACAAAGCCATCAAAATCCTTATCGACAATCGCTCTTGTAAGTTGTCTAGCTCTATCAGGTCTAAAGTTATAAAAGATGACTGAATCTCCGTCATTCATGCCTTCATATCCTTTAATTACACCAGGATTAATAAATTCATCAGTTATATTTTTATTATATGAATCTTTAATATAATAATCTAAATACTCTATCTCTGGGCCTTTTGCAGAAACTATAGTGTTATAAGCACTGATGGTTCTTTCCCAGTTTTTATCTCTATCCATTGCATAATATCTACCACTTACTGTTGCAATTTGGCCTAAGTTTATTTGTTCAATTTTGTTTTCTAATTTTTCAATGGACTCTATTCCAGCATGAGGAGATACATCCCTTCCGTCTAATATTACGTGAATAAAAACTTTTTCCAAGTTTTGTGCTTTGGCTAAATCCATAATTGCATATAAATGGTCTTCATGGGAGTGAACTCCGCCATTTGATAATAATCCTATTAGATGAAGGGCTTTGTTATTTTCTTTAGCTTTTAAAATAGCATCTTGTAAAACAATATTTTGTTTAATACTTCCATCTCTTACTGAATTATTTATTTTTAATAAATTTTGATAAATAATTCGCCCAGCTCCAATATTTAAATGTCCAACTTCAGAATTTCCCATTTGACCACTAGGAAGACCTACACCTTCACCACTGGCTATAATTTCAGTATTGGGATAATCCTTCATTAGTTTATCTATGACAGGAGTGTCAGCTAAGAAAAACGCATTTCCCTCATGTCTAGGACTTAATCCTAAACCGTCTAATATGATTAACATATTATTTTTGTTATTCATTAACAACCTCATAACTAATAATTCTAACAAAATCTTCTGGAACTAAACTAGCTCCTCCTACTAAAGCTCCGTCTATATTCTCTTTTTTCATAAGTTCATCTATAGTATTAGGTTTTACGGAACCTCCATATTGAATTCTGATTTTATCTGAAATTTCTTCAGAATATAGATCTTTTATTACATTTCTAATGTATTTACACATTTCTTCTGCATCATCACTACTTGCACTTTTACCAGTACCGATTGCCCATATAGGCTCGTATGCAATAACTATATTTTCTAGTTTGTCTTCAGAAATTCCTGCTAGATCTTTTTCTAATTGATTTTTTACAACTTCAAAGTGTCTTTCTCCTTCTCTTTCCTCTAGAGATTCACCTACACAAAGTATAGGTTTTAAGTCACTTTCTAAAGTTTTTAAAACTTTTTTGTTTACAATTTCATCTGTTTCTTTGAAAAATTCTCTTCTTTCAGAGTGACCAATAATTACATATTCAACTCCATAACTTTTAAGCATACTTCCAGATATTTCACCTGTATATGCTCCAGAATCTTCAAAGTACATGTTTTGTGCACCTAATTTTATATTTGAATCTTTAATAAGTTCATCAACTGTAGATATAGAAGTAAATGGTACGCATAATACAACTTCTCCATTTGAGTTATTATTAAGTTTTAATAACTCCTTTGTAAAGTCGATAGTTTCTTCCTTATTAAAGTTCATCTTCCAATTTCCAGCAATTATACTTTTTCTCATTATTTATCCTCGATACATTTTATTCCAGGTAGTTCTTTACCTTCTAATAATTCTAAACTAGCTCCGCCACCAGTAGAAACATGGGTAATTTTATCACTAAGTCCTGCTTTTTCTATTGCAGAAGCTGAATCTCCACCGCCAATTATGGTAGTGGCATCTAATTCAGAAAGTATTTTAGCAATTTCAAAAGTACCATTTGAAAATTTTTCTACTTCAAATACTCCCGCTGGTCCATTCCAAACAACAGTTTTAGCATCTTCCAATTCTTTTCCGATTATTTTAATGGTTTTTTCTCCAATGTCTACAGCCATTTTGTCATTTGGTATACTATCTACATTTACAACTTCGCTAGAATCTACTGCTTCTATATCATCTGCAACGACAACATCCACTGGCAAAATTAAATTAATATCTTTTTCCTTAGCTGAATTAATTAATTCTTTTGCTAAATCCAATTTATCGTCTTCAACTAAAGATTTTCCAACTTCTTTGCCTTCAGCTTTTAAAAATGTATTTGCCATTGCTCCAACAATTACTATTTTATCTACAAGTTCAAGTAAGTTTTCAATTACACCTATTTTATCTGAAACTTTAGCTCCACCTAATATAGCAACAAAAGGTCTTTCAGGATCTTCAATTGCTTTACCCATAATGTCAATTTCTTTTTCCACTAAAAATCCAACTGCAGATGGTAAATTTGAAGCAAGTCCAACATTAGATGCATGAGCTCTGTGAGATGTTCCAAAGGCATCATTAACATAGTATTGTCCAAGGGAAGATAATTCTTTTGAAAAAGCTTCATCGTTTTTTTCTTCTCCTTCAACATATCTAGTGTTTTGTAATAGTGCAACTTCTCCATCTTTTAATTCTTCTACTTTAGATTTAGTTTCTTCAGATACTACTTTATCATCATCTAAAAATAATACTTTCTTATCAAGTAATTCTTCTAGTCTCTTTGCTACTGGTTCTAAAGAGAATTCTTTATTTGGTTTCCCTTTTGGTCTACCTAAATGAGACATTAATATTACTTTTGCATTTTGATCTATTAAGTGTTTAATTGTAGGTAGAGATTCTTTTATTCTCTTATCGTTTGTTATTTCACCATTTTTAATAGGAACATTAAAGTCACATCTTACTAATACTTTTTTTCCACTATAATCAAAGTCTTTTAAATTTTTTTTATTCATTATTTCCTCCAATATAAAATGCACTGTAGAATCATAGATCCTACAGTGCTAATATATTACATTCTTTCAGCCATATATTTTGCAAGGTCTAAAACTCTTTGAGAATAACCCCACTCATTATCATACCAAGAAACTAGTTTAACCATTCTATCTTGAACTAAAGTTAAACTTGAGTCGAATATTGAAGAATGATTGTCTCCGATAATATCAGTAGAAACTAGTGGTTCATCTGTGTATTTTAAAATACCTTTTAATTCGCCTTCTGCAGCTTTTTTGAAAACTTCATTAATTTCTTCTGCAGTTGCATCTTTAGAAATTTCAAAAGTTACATCTACTAATGAACCTGTTAATACTGGTACTCTAACAGCATAACCAGTCATTTTTCCTTTTACTTCTGGAATTACTTCTGCAACTGCTTTAGCTGCACCAGTAGTAGTAGGTATAATGTTTTGAGCTGCTGCTCTAGCTCTTCTCAAATCTTTATGCTTATTGTCCATGATGTTTTGATCATTTGTATAAGCGTGAATAGTAGTCATTAAACCTCTTTCAATACCAAAGTTTTCTAAAACAACTTTAGTTAATGGTGCTAAACAGTTAGTTGTACAAGAAGCATTAGATACTATATTGTGTTTTTCTGGGTCAAATTTATCTTCATTTACTCCCATAACCACTGATAAATCTATTCCTTTACCTGGAGCAGTTAATAATACTTTTTTAGCTCCTGCTTTTATATGTTTTTCAAGTCCTTCTTTATCTCTAAAAGCTCCTGTTGAATCTATTACTAATTCAACTCCTAATTCTTTCCAAGGAATTTGTTCAGGGTCTCTTTGGTTTGTAAATTTAATTTTGTCTCCGTTAATTTCTAATCCTTCTTCATAGGTTTTAACTTCGCCTTCAAATCTACCATATGCTGTGTCGTATTTAAATAAATGAGCGAAAGTTTCAAAATCTCCTGTAGCATTAATTGCAACAATTTCAAAACCTGTAAAGTTTTCTTCGTAAAAACCTCTTACAACGTCTCTTCCGATTCTTCCAAATCCATTTACTCCTACTTTTATAGACATAATTATCTCCTCCTAATGTCATTTCTTAACAAATTACTTATACCCTATTGTATAGTAATTTAATTAAAATCTTTTTCTTTTACTAGAACTAAGTATACCTAAAGAATCTCTATATTTGGCTACTGTCCTTCTAGAAATTTCATACCCTAATTTATTCAGATTATTAGTTATCTTTTGGTCAGAAATCGGTTTCCTTTTGTCTTCAGTTTCAATAGCTGTTTTTATATAAAGCTTAATTTCATCTGTAGAAACTTCTTCCTCGTCTTTTACAAATCCCCCTACGAAAAACTCCTTTAATTCCATAACCCTTTGAGGAGTCTGAATGTATTTTCCATTAACTGTCCTTGATACTGTGGATTCGTGAATTTCTAATTCATTCGCAATTTCTTTCATATTCATAGGTTTAAGGTGAGAATTACTAACTAAATAATCCTTTTGTTTTTCACATATAGCTTTTGAAACTTTTAATATAGTTTCTCTTCTTTGGTTTATACTCTTAATAATCCAATTTGTGCTTTTGAATTTATCCTTTAGATATTCTTTTGCACTTAAATCTATATTTTCTTTTAACAAATTGCTATAATAACTACTTTTATTTACATTTATAAAAGATTCTTCGTTTAAAGTAACTACAATTTCACCATCCACTATGTTTAGAATTACATCTGGAATAATAAACTTAGTTGGATTACTATCAATATTTAAAAATTTTCCTGGTTTAGGATCTAGTTTTTTAATTTTGTCAAAACTGTCTTGAATCTTTTTTTTACTAGTAGAGTATTTTTTTGATAAAAACTCTACTCTATTTTCAGCAACATCTATTAAATCGTTTTTTATTATTTTTAAAGTTAATTCATCATAGGATTTTTCTTGCCCTTGTTTTAGTAAACACTCTTCTAAAGTAGTACTACATATCCCTGTAGGATAAAAGGTTTGAAGGGTTTCAAGAACTTTCTGTACTTTATCAAATGAAAATTTGTGTTTATTGGAAAATTCATAAAAATCTCCCTTAATATATCCATTTTCATCCATCATCCCAAGCAAGTATTCTCCAATTTTTCTCTCTTCTTTGTTTAAATCTGACAATATAAGCTGTTCATAAACATAATCTAATAAGTTTTCTTCTTTAGTAATATATTTTTCATAGTCTATTTCATCGTCGGATTCTTCATTAGAAGAATAACTTTTATTTGAATAGTCAGAATAAAAGTCTAATTCAATATTGTTAACTTCTACTTCTAATGTTGGGTTTTCTTCAGATTCTTTCATAAGATAATCAATCAACTCAAAATGATTATACTGAAGAATTTCAATAGATTGTCTTAATTCAGTTGTCATAGCAAGCTTTTGTGTTTGTTTTAAAGAGATATCTAATCTCATAATATAATCACTCTTTATTTTTTATTTTATAAACTTCTATCCCCATGCTATTTATTGTTAAGTCTTTTTCACTATAACTTACTATATTTTTTATTATACCTTGTTTATTAAATATTTTATATAATTCATGTTCATTTTTATTAAATTTATTTTCGTTTTTTTCATAAACTTTCATAAATATTTCATCAATTTTGATTTTTTCTTCAGTATGACCTGAATTAAAAAATACAATATAAAGTTCATTATGATATTTTAAGGTATAACCAATGACAGGTTTAGTATGAAAATCCAAAAATTCTAAATTTTCTACTATATCTTGTTCATCGTATTCAGAAAATGCTTTTATGGATTTTCTAAGTTCAAATAGATCTTTAATATAGTTGTAGTAATTGATATTTTCGTATTTTAATGACCAGTCAATATTATTTATACTAATTGGAGAGTTATACGTGTTTCTAATTCCTCGTTTAGATCTTAAAAATTCATTTCCTGCATGTATAAATGGTATACCAAAGGAAAGTAATACTAAAGAATGGGTTAATTTATTAATATCAATTCTATCTTCTATAGATGAGTTTCTCATTGCTAAATTGATTTTATCAGTGAGAATTAAGTCATCATGAGAATTAGAATAATTAATTGTTTCTTGAGGTGATTTAGTAAAACCGTAATGTAATGAATCAAAATCAATTGACCCTGTAATTCCAGTTTCTACACAAATCTTTTTGTTAAAATCACCCATTGCAAATCCCAAGGTTCTACCGTTATTATCGCCTTTTATACAATCTCTAAAAGTGTCATTAAAACAAGCAAATCCCTTTCCATACTGACTTCCCTTTAATGTCATTTTATTATATGGTAAAGTAGTAGCTCCACCTGTCCAAGGTTCTCCATATATTAAAGAATTTTCATCTATGGACTTAGCAGTTTTAACCACTTCTTCCATAGTGTCTATATCTATAAGGCCCATTAAATCAAATCTGAAACCATCAATTTTATATTCTTCCATCCAATATTTTATAGAATCGACGATAAACTTCCTATACATAAAACGCTCTGAAGCCATCTCTGTTCCTACACCTGCACCGTCTGATAGTGAATTGTTTTTTCTTCTACGCAAATAATATCCTGGATATAAAGTTTCAAAATTACTATTTTCTCCTCTAAAAACGTGATTATAAACCACATCCATAATTACTTTTATTCCATTTTCATGAAGAGTTTGGATAAGTTTTTTTAATTCATAGATTCTATTTTCTGGTAATGTGGGAATTGTCGAATAAGAACCTTCAGGTACATTAAATAATTCAGGATCATATCCCCAATTATAATTTTCATCAATATGAAAATAATCTTCATATTCATTAACTGTTAAATAATCGTATATCGGAAGTAAATGTACATGTGTTACTCCCAACTCTATTAAATGGTCTAAAGATGTAGATACTCCCTTATAATTTGTATCTTTTTCTATAGCCCCTAAATATTTACCTCTATTTATAACACCAGAAGATTCGTGATAAGTGAAATCTTTAATATGCATCTCATAAAGAATCGCTTCCGATGGTTTTGTTTTTGGAATATTGTGGCTTTTAAATCCTTCAGGATTTGTTTTATCTAAATCTATAATTGCGGTTTTAGATGAATTTACTGAGGAAGCAAAAGAGTATGGATCTGAAACTTCTAAGTTGTCATCTGTAATATATGTGTAAAACTTTCCTTCTAGATTTTCTTTTATTTCTATTTCAAATATTCCAAATTCATTTTTTTCCATTTTATAATCCTTACCTACAATTGAGTAAGGATTTTCATATATTCTCAATAATAAATTGTCATTAGGAGGACTAAATACTCTAAAGGTAGATTTGTCCTTTGAGTAATTTAGCCCCATCTCTAAATTTGATTTATTATCATTTTCTTCAAATTTTTTATCTATATTCATAAATTAATTCTCAATATTGCTAAAGAGAGTTATTAATTATCCTTTCATAATATTTTATATACTCGTCTCTACTAGTATTCCAGCTAAAGTCTTTTTCCATAGCAGAAGTTATAATTTTATTAAATTTTTCTTTATCTTTATAAACTTCAATAGCTTCTTTAATAGTAAATAAAAGTTCATGAGCATTTATATTTGAAAATCTAAATCCAGTACCTTCACCAGTGTATTTATTATATGGTTCAACAGTATCTACTAATCCTCCTGTTTCCCTAACAATTGGAAGAGTTCCATATCTCATAGCTATAAGCTGAGAAATTCCACAAGGTTCTGCAATTGATGGCATCAAATACAAATCTGATCCTGCGTAGATTTTGTGGGATTCATTTTCATTAAAGTATATTCTAGCAGACATTTTATCTTTAAATATTCTTTCATAAAATCTAAGCATATCTTCAAATCTACTTTCTCCAGTGCCCAAAACGACAAATTGAATGTCTAATTGTAACATCTCTCCTAAAATATAATCAAGTAAATCAATTCCTTTTAGGTCGGCTAATCTAGTAACCATTGATATCATCGGAACGTCTTTTCTTTCAGGAAGATTAAACATCTTTTGCAATTCTAGTTTATTCTTTACTTTATTGTCTAAATTCTTTTGATTGAAATTATAATTTATTAATTTATCAGTTTTTGGATTGTATTTATCGTAATCAATTCCATTTACAATTCCTACTAATTTTCTTTGATGTTTTCTTATAATTCCATCTAATCCTTCTCCAAAATATGGATAGGTTATTTCATGGGCATAAGTTTCAGATACAGTAGTCAATAAATCACAATATACTATACCCGCCTTCATCATATTTATCGCATCATAATATTTTATTCCATCTTCGTGAAAATAAGCTGCTGATAATCCAGTTAAGGGTAATATTTTAGCTGAGAAAATACCTTGGTATTTAATATTGTGAATTGTGTATGCAGTTTTAATTTTGTCGTAAAAATAATCACCTTTAGCAAAATCTTTAATGTATAAAGGAATAAGTCCCGTATGCCAATCATTTGCATGAACGATATCTGGTTTTTCGTCTAAAAATCTTAAAAGGGATACTGCTGCCCTTGAAAAATAAATAAACCTTTCCCCATCATCTCCAAGACCATAAATACCTTCTCTTTTAAAATAAAATTCATTATCTATAAAATAATACTTAACATTATCTAATTCTAATTTAAATACTCCAACATGTTGTCTACGCCATTCCATATCAACAAAATAACTTCCAACATATTCCATTTTTTCTCTATGTTCATAGGAAATCTGCCCATATAGTGGTAAAACAACTGAAACATCATGTCCTACTTGAGCAAATGATTTTGGCAAAGATCCTGAAACATCAGCAAGTCCACCAGTTTTAATAAATGGGGTTGATTCTGAGGTCATATAAAATATTTTCATAAACTAATCCTTTTTAACTACTCCATACTTTCCAACAATATATGGCTGATTTACACTTCCAACTAAACTAACTTCTTCTTCTATCTCAGCGTATTTATCTATAATACTGTTTACTACAACAGCTCCTTGTCTAATTATGGATTTTTGCATAATTATAGAATTCTTGACAATAGCTCCTTTTTCAATTTTCACACCTCTAAATATTATAGAGTTTTCCACATCACCTTCAATGTCGCTTCCATTAGCTATAAGGCTATTTTCAACTTTAGGAAATTCTCTATAGATTGTAGGAGGTTCGTCCTTAGTTTTAGTCATGACTCTTCCATTATTACAAAATAGTTCATTGAAGTTTTCTTTTTTTAATAAATTTAAATTGGCATTAAAATAAGATTTTGGATCTTTCACTATTTGTACAAGTCCAGTTAACTCAAAGGAATTAATTTTTAAAGTATTTTTATTTTTTATAATTGCATCCTTTAAAGAATTGGCATTTCCCTTTTCTACAGTTTCCTTAATTAATTTTATTAATATATCTTTTTTGATTATTATTGAATTAATAAACATATTAAAATCTTTTTCTGTACCAAGATTTATCCCTATATTGTTTACAAAATCATCATCATCTAAATGTAATTTATCTGTATTTACAAACTCTCCAGTATCATCAGATATTTTCACATACAAAAGAGTAATGTCAGATTCACTTTCTACAAAATCGTTATAAGCTTCATCTAAATTATTCATAAATATTACACTTGGATCAAGTATAAGAGCATTTTCTTCCCTTAAAGTTTCAAAAAAATCAAGGGTACTATATAATTCTGCAATATCCCCTAATCTTTCGATTGATAAATTTTGTTTAATGGGAGGATACAAAAATAGCCCCTGAAATCTAGAATTTAAACCCCAAGATTTCCCATCTGATAAATGGTCCATTGTAGAACGGATTTTTTCACCTGTATATACTGCTATAGATTTGATTCCATTGTTTACCATATTAGATATTGCTACATCTACGATTCTATATCTACTTGCAAAGGGTAGCATATAAACTGGTCTATTTTTACATAGAGACCCAAAGTCTGCCTCATTAGTCGTGTGATTAATTATTCCAAAACAATTATCCATAACTTCCTCCTATTCAACTATTTCTTCATCTTGGGAAACTAAATGAACTTCGTCTTTATCTATATTTCCAATTACTCTATCTTCTTCAATTTCTACATCTTCCATAACAATAGAATTAAATATTTTCGCATCTTTTTTTATTACAGAATTTGAAAGTAAAACTGAGTTTTTCACTTCAGCACCTTCTTCTATTCTTACATTTGAAAACAATACACTATTGGTAACTTTACCTGAAATTGAACAACCTTCATTGATCAGAGTGTTATTAACAATTGCTGAATCTGCTATATATTGAGGAGGTAAATTTTTATTATTAGTATAAACTCTCCATGATCTATCGAATATATCGAGAGTATTATTAGGGTCTAATAAGTCTAAATTAGATTCCCAATAAGATCTTACTGTTCCGACATCCTTCCAGTATCCCGAAAATTCCAATGTATATAATTTTTTATTGTCTCTTAACATTTTTGGAACAATGTTTTTACCAAAATCATTTTCTGATGTTTCGTCTTTTTCATCTTCTATCAAATATTCCTTTAATAACTTCCAATTGAAAATATAAATCCCCATAGAAGCTTTATTATTTTTAGGTTTTTCAGGTTTTTCATCAAACTCTATAATTTTGTTATTTTCGTCTGTATTTAAAATACCAAATCTTGAAGCTTCTTCCCATGGAACTTCTATAGCTGCAATGGTACAATCAGCTCCTTGACTTTCATGGTAGTTTAACATTTTTTTATAATTCATTTTGTAAATATGATCTCCAGATAAGATTAAAACATATTCTGGATCCATCATATCTATAGAGTCTATATTTTCATAAATTGCATTGGCAGTTCCTGTAAACCATCTTCCACCTGTTTCAGAAGCATAGGGAGATAAAATTCTAAGTCCACCAGTTGTCTTATCAAAATCCCAAGGAGCACCTATTCCTAAGTGAGAATTAAGCTCAAAGGGCTTGTATTGAGTTAAAATTGCTATATCAGATATTCCAGAGTTAGTCGCATTACTTAAAGCAAAATCTATTATCCTGTATTTCCCTCCAAAAGGTACTGCAGGTTTTGCTGAATCTTTTGTAAGTAACTTTAATCTGCTACCTTGCCCTCCAGCAAGTAACAAAGCTACTAATTTTTTTCTCGCCATAATAAACCTCCTTATTTAATGTGTTTTAAAAACATTCCACTTAGTGGAGCTATGGTTACTCTTAGACCATAATCTCTTCCATGGAAACTTTCATCAAGAGTTTTATAAACTTTAACTCTCTCTGTATTTCCTCCATATCTCTTCCTATCACTACTTAATAAAGTTTTGTATCTACCTTCATAATCAACTCCAACTGGATAGTTAACCCTTTCTATTGGAGTAAAGTTAAATATACAAGTTATTTTTTCACCTTTTTTATTTATTCTGTCAAAAATAAGAATACTTTCGTTTCCATTGTCGTGTTCTACCCATTCCAAACCGGAATCTTTTAAATCAAGTTCATGAAGTTCACTGTTGTTTTTGTAAAGCTCATTTAATTCTTTAGAAAAAGTTTGCATTTCTTTGTGTTTTTCATAATCTAATAGGAACCAGTCTAGTTGTTTCCATTCATTCCACTCAATGAACTGTCCAAACTCTCCTCCCATAAAGTTTAATTTCTTTCCAGGATGAGCTATCATATATGAATAAAGAAGTCTCAAACTTGCAAATTTATCAAAATAATTTCCAGGCATTTTATCTAAAAGAGATTTTTTTCCATGAACTACTTCGTCATGACTTAAAGGTAGAATATAATTTTCAGCATGATTGTAAGTGAAAGAAAATCTTAATTGATCGTGTTTATGCTTTCTATTAATTGGATCATCTTCCATATAATCTAATATATCGTGCATCCATCCCATATTCCACTTGTAATTAAAACCTAATCCACCTTTATCAATTGGCATTGTTACATTTGGCCATGCAGTAGACTCTTCAGCTATCATTAAAGAATTAGGGAAATTTCTAAATATCTCAGTATTTAATTCCTTCAAAAATTCTACAGATTCGTAATTAGGTTGCAACTCTCCAAGATCATATCCAAATCCTAAATACAATATATATGCCACAGCATCTACTCTAAGCCCGTCCATATGATACATTTCTTGCCAGTAAATTGCATTACTTATTAAAAAGGATCTAACTTCACCCTTTGAATAATCAAAATTATAAGTACCCCATGCTGCATTTAAGGCTTTTATTTGATTTAAAGATTCGTATAAATATGAACCATCAAAATTTCCTAAACCATGTTCATCTGTTGCAAAATGTACAGGTACCCAATCCATTATCACGCCAATTCCTGCCCTATGACATCTATCAATAAAATACATAAGATCATGTGGGTCTCCAAATCTACTAGTTGGAGCATAAAATCCAGTTACTTGATATCCCCATGAACCATCATATGGATACTCCATAATAGGCATCAATTCTATATGGGTATATCCCATTTTCCTAACATAAGGAACTAACTCATCAGCTAATTTTCTATAAGAATATTGACTTCCATCTTCATTTTTCTTCCAAGAAAGTAAATTCACTTCATATATATTAAGTGGCATTTCGTATATGTTAGTATCTTCTTTTTCTCTTTGCCATTTATCGTCTTTCCAATTAAAACCTGTTATATCAAAATACTTTGAAGCAGTATTTGGTCTTTCTTGAGCGTGAAAAGCAAATGGGTCAGCTTTAAATTTAACATCTCCATGTTCAGTAACTATTTGATATTTATACTCATCATATACTTTCACACCTTCTAAAACTATTTGCCAAATACCAGAATCTTGAAATCTTTGAAGTGGAAGTTCGTATTCATTCCAATCGTTAAACTCTCCTACTAAGTATATTTCTCTAGCTCTAGGTGCCCAAACAGTAAAACTTACTGAATTTTCTCCTTCAGGATGAGCTCCTAGAAATTCAAAGCTTCGAAAATTTTTTCCTTCATGAAATAAATAAGTTTGATAAGATATATCCCTATTGTAATGATAATTTAAACTCATATTATTTATTGTTCCTTTCTTTTTAAAAGTCTATATTCGTCTCCAAATAGACCTTCTTCTTTTTCAATTAACCCTCTATTTACTAAGTTTTCTAGTTTTTCCTTTAGTGAATCTTGGGTAAACTTAAAATCATTTCTTTCTAAAATTTTAGCTACATTTATTAATTCTGAATCTCCAATTGGAAATTCGCTTTCTATTAATTGTAAAAACTTACTTTCGTTTTCTTGGGAAACTTTTTTTAGCTCGTCAAAGGGATTTTCCACATTTGGTTTTATAGTTTCAGCAAATCTTACCCTTGAAAAAATAGTTCTTCCCATAGATGCAATTGAAGCAAATAAATCTCCTGTTTTTAAGTATGGAAGTCTTTTAGCTTCTTCAGAAGAAATGTCTGTTTCTTCCCTTATAGTTTGAATATCTGTACCTCTTACAGTTCTAAATATGAATTTAGAATTTAGTTGAGCTGTTACAGTTTCGTCTAATAATGTCGGTCTTTGAGTTGCTAAAACTAAGAATACCCCGTATTTTCTACCTTCTTGGGCAATTTCTTTGATTATAGATTTAGATGGTTTGCTCATACCTTTCGGTGCAAACTCATGGGCTTCATCAGTTACAATTATAAAAGGTGGGAAATAATCTCCATCACTATCTTTATAATTTCGCCTACTATTGTATAATTTATTCATTAAATACGAACCATATATTTGTAATAGTTTTGTACTACCTTGAATTACTGCAGACTTTCTATTAAAAAGAGTATCCTCAACTTTTTTAGAATCTTTAGAAAATATTCCGTCGTTAATTAAAGATCTAATTCTCCATGCTAGTCCCCTTAAAGTCTTGTCATTTGTCTGCTTATCGTATGTTTCATACAAATCGAGTAGTCTAGAATATCTAGCCTTTTCTTCTCCTTCGGTTTCTTCAATTCGTCTTTGAATTTTTTCCCATTGACCTAAATTTTTCATCTCTATTAAGTCTTCAATTAGTATTTCAAAGGTTTTAATATCTACTGAAGCCTTCCCATAACCAAAATGACCAAACAATACATCCACAGTTGATTCCATAGCTTCTGTAAGATCACTAATAGAAGAAAGAAGTTTTTTTAATTCTCCACTATTTATATCTTTAAAATTTATTCCCACATCAGTTCCAATTTTTAAAGTATTATACAATTTATCATAAGAAAATTTTGAACTGGGATTTAAATTATTATTTTTAAAATCCATTTCATAATGGGGATCAAATATTATTGTTGGAATGTTTTTTTTCATTAGCTCTTCAATAAATACTCTTAAGCCATAACTTTTTCCAGAGCCTGAGCCTCCAAAAACCCCAATATGTGGATATTGATTCATTTCATTTATATTAAATAAAAATGGCACATCTTTTTGAATCACTACTTCTTCATCGAATAAGTGATATTTGTTCTTTAAATCATCTTCCATTTGATTAAATACTTTATCTGTATTTTTAATAGAACCAATTAGAAGTGAGTCTGAAATATTTCCATTTAATAAATATTTTTTTATTTCATGAAATAGTGGTTCTCGAACTTCTGATCCAGTTTCAACTGGATAATTTGCTTCATTCATCAATCTACACTTGGCTATATATATAGTTTCGTCATCTACTATATACCCAATAGCCTCTAAAGAACTTAAAACTTCTGAGTCTACAAAGTCCCCACCTATATTTAAGGGAATATATCTGTTATAAGTATTTGATTCCATAACTTCAAATACTAAATCTCCTTGAATCTTATCTTGAACTACTAAATATTCATTTATTCTAAAACTTCTTTCCTTTGATCCAATATAAAATTCCGATGACGATGTTAATCCTAGTACTTTAATTTAGCTCACCTCTAGTTTCTCATACTTCTTTCGCTTCTAAAAAATCTTTCAATTATATCTTGGTCTATATAAGATTTAATTAGCTCTTCTGCTAATTTATCATCTATTTTTACTTCTTTATCTACAATATCTATAATTAATGGAACACCTCTACTCATTTTAGATGTAAGGCTAAAACATATATTAGATACTTCAATTAAATAGTCTTTTTGGGAGTTAAGAACTTCTATACCTGAAATTCCAGGATAATTTGAAATTCTAAGTAATATTGAATTAAATCCTTGATTGATCTTTTTATTTAATTCATCAGATAATATGAAACTTTCTCCTATGTTTAATACTCCATAAAGTAGATCTTTATCAAAAATTGAAATTTCGCTATTTTCTCCATAAAATAAGCTATAAAGACTGTTGGTCTTGGATTCTTTAATAAATCCAGCTAAAATAATATTGTTTTCTTCACATTTTTGTTTTAGTAATTCAAATCCTTCAGGAACTTGAATTTGATATCTAATTAAATTTCCGTCCATTAATAAAAATTTTATATTGTTTTTATCTATTACTTCTAAGGCAGTATCTACCTCAATTTTAGCAAGCAACCTAGTTCTCATATCATCTTCTGTTTCAGAAGTTGGGTAAAACATTGGCGAATTTACAAAGGATTTAAAAACTGACTTGAATTTCCCTTCACTTACCTTTCCTAGTCCCTGAAAAATATCTATGTAATGAGGATAAGTACCCCCAAAACGATTTACAGATCCATCTACACAGGCCATAGGTTTAAATTTAGATAAGTCACTTTTTTCTAATCTTTCTAATTGTATGATTTTTCCATGTTTAATTAAGTTATTTCTAATAGATTTTTTATTAATATTATCTATATGTTTTAATTTATATTTGAATTTTTCATTTAGAGATTTCATCTCATTCATTAAATTCTCATTTATAAAATCCATTACAACTCCAAACTTATTTCATAAACTTCATTTTTCTTTAAATCGTACTCTTTAACTAAAAACTTTACCGCATCTTTTTTACTATATCCCTCTTCTAATAATTTTTTTATTTCTTTTTTTATATCAATTTCAATGTTTATTTTAGTATAACCTTCTACTACGACTACAAACTCTCCTTTTTCCTTTAGATCTTCTAAATTTTCTATTAATGTAGATAAATCGCCTCTTTTAGTTTCTTCATAATACTTTGTAAGCTCTCTAGAAATTGAAACTTTTCGATTCCCAAATACATTATAAAGATCAGTTAAAAACTTCTTAATTCTGTGAGGAGCTTCATAAAAAATCAAAGTCTCTTTATACTTTTTTAACTCTTCAAGTTCTTTGATTCGCTGAGTGGATTTTTCCGGTAAAAATCCTATAAAAGTAAATCTTTCAGTATTTAGTCCTGATAAAACTAATGCAACAAGGGATGCGCTAGGACCAGGAAGTACATTTACTATTATGTCATTTTCAATACAAGCCCTAACTAATTCAATGCCAGGATCTGATATGGCCGGCATTCCAGCATCTGTTATCAACGCATATTTTTTTCCTTGTGAAACCCCTTTTAAAATATTTGGTATTTGAGATGAATAATTAAATTTATGGTAGCTAATAGTAGGTTTGTTAATGTTAAATTTATCTAGTAATATCCTACTAGTTCTAGTGTCTTCACAGGCAATTATGTCAACCTCTTTTAAAGTTTCTATGGTTCTAATAGTTATATCTTGTAAGTTTCCAATGGGTGTCGGACATAAATATATGATTTTTTTGCCTCCTAAAAGTGAATGTATTTTTAAGTCTTATTTAATATTATTTTATCATAAATTAGATTTTATATCAGTAATTCTTATTATTAATTATAAATTAGACTAAAAAAGTCTAAATAAAAAACCAGCTTCCTAAAAAGCTGGTCTAAGTACTTTTATTCTGGTTGTGGAGCTCCTACTGGACAAACGTCCGCGCACATTCCACAATCGATGCATTCGTCTTGATCGATTACATATGGATTTCCTTCAGAAATACATTCTGTAGGACATTCTGGTCTACAAGCGTCGCATGCTGTACAATTATCATGTATAAAATAAGCCATATCTTTACCTCCTATTTATTTATAAACAAATTATACAATGTAATCTAGTTTTTTTCAATAGTTTTTATGATAAATTCTAGATTAGTCTTCGTAACTTTTACATACTGTTTCTTTCTTAATTAAGTCATCTACAGAGAAAAACTCTTCTATTATCTCATCATCTTTTTCGATTTTAACTCTGACTAACTCCTGCAAAGGAGATATTTGACTTACAATACCTTTTCCAAATTCAGTTTCAACAATTGAACCTGGCTTTGGCATTTTAGCTAATGATGTTTCGTAAGATTCTTGTTCGTAAGCCAAACAACACATTAATCTACCGCATATACCTGAAATCTTTGAAGGATTTAGTGAAAAGCTTTGATCTTTAGCCATTTTAATAGTAACAGGATTAAACTCACATAAAAAAGTAGAGCAACAAGATTCCCTACCACAATAACCCATAGTTCCTATCATCTTTGCTTCATCTCTAACTCCAATTTGTCTAAGTTCAATTCTAGTCTTAAAAATTGCAGCCAAGTCCTTTACTAATTCTCTAAAATCGACTCTGTCGTCAGATGTAAAATAAAATATCAGTTT
This sequence comes from uncultured Peptoniphilaceae bacterium, assembly GCA_964461305.1. Lineage (GTDB taxonomy): Bacteria > Bacillota > Clostridia > Tissierellales > Peptoniphilaceae > Neofamilia. The sequence continues at coordinate 87,622 of CAYWTV010000001.1, read as the reverse complement.
GTTATTGTCAAATGTGTATTCTGTAGAAGATATTTTCATATCTATATTGTGTTCTTCTACTTTTTCCTTACAAATTCTCATAGCTTCTTTAGCTTTTTTCAAATTTTCCCAATGAATATCATCATCTTCCTTAGTAGCTACTCGTAATACATCCTTTAATGGTGATATTATCTCTTCATCTTTTAAATCCACTTCTTTAGTAACACACGATCCGTATTCTATTCCTCTAGAAGTTTCTACTATAACCTTATCTCCATTATTTATAATTAAATCATTTGGATTAAAATAATACACTTTACCTGCACACTTAAATCTTACCCCTATTGCTTTTGCCACTGGCACTCCTCCAATATATCTATGAAAAATAAATCTAAAGCAAAATCCTTAGAAATATTGTATTTTAAATTTCCCTTTAAATTTATAATTAATTTTTTTATTCTATCAATCGTCTCAAATGTTAAATGACTTTGAGAGTTTAGTTTTTCTTCGTAGTCTATATTATATAAGTATTTTCCTTTGCCTGTCTTTTTTAAGATATATAAATCCCTTAACCAAGTTAAATACATTTCTAATACATCATCTAAATTTTCCACGTCTTTAAATAAATTTATATTTGATAATACATAATCGTTTTGTCCCTTTAAAGCTTTATCAAATATATCAATATATTCTTTTCTTTGTTTTCTGAAACTATCGTCATTAATTATTTTAATAGTTTTTCCAATTGAACCGTTAGAAAAATTAGCGTAAAAATTAGCTTCTTCCTCTTTAATATTATATCTGTCTATAATATATTCAACTAATCTGTATTTATCTATAGGAGAAAAGTTATAAATTTTTACCCTAGATAAAACAGTGTCTAATATATTTTTGCTGTTTTGAGATAAAAGTATAATAATACCGTATGATGGACCTTCTTCTAATGTCTTTAAAAATGCATTTTGAGCTTCTGGTGTTGCTTTATCAAATCCATCTATAATAGCAATTTTATATTTAGAGTCAAAGGGTTTTATTGACAGAAAATCTATAACTCCAACTATAGACTCTTTTTTTATAACATTGTTTTCTTCTTCTATTAAAATAAAATCTGGGTTTGTACCCTTTTCAAATTGAATACATTTACTACATTCATTACAAGGAGGATTTTCCCCATTACAAAATATTGATTTTGCAAGAATTTTTGCGGCATATTTCTTTCCTATACCGCTAATTCCATCAAAAAGTAAAGCATGATTTATTTTATCATTTTCTACCATAAATATTAAATTTTCAATTATATCGTTATTTCCAATTATTTTTTCAAAATTCATTATATAATTATATTTTCGTCAACATTTATTACAAATAAATGAGCTCCTCTTACTTGAAGTTCTCCCATTTTGTCACTGATAATTTCTGATTTCACTGAATCTTTTATTATTTTTTTAGCTAAATCTAAATTTTCTTCAGGAACTCCTATTAAAAAGGTACTGTTACCATCTTTTAAAAATCCTCCAGTTGATGACAGTTTTGTAATTTTGATATCCTCTTTTAAAAATCCTCTTACTAGAGTATTGACAAATTTATCTTGAATAATGGCAATTATTAATTTCATTATTTCCTCCTAATAAGTAATATGTTCATCTACATCTAATATGAAAATATTAGCACCACCTACAGTAACCTCCAAGGGATATGGCATATATCCATCGCCTTGAATCGACAAGTTCATCAATGTAGATGTAACTTCCCTCTTCTTAGAATTTCTATGAATTATCTCTATACATTGTTCTATTCTTGATTCATCTAAACCCATTAGTAATGTAGTATTCCCACTTTTTAAAAATCCTCCAGTAGAAGCTAATTTTGTAACTCTAAAATCTTCACCCATTAATTCATCAATAAGTATTCCAGAATCTTCATCTTGAACTATTGCAATTATTAATTTCATAAATATCCTCCTTAATTATTTCGACACATTGATTAAATACTTCTTGGATTTCTCTATCTGCATCTATTATTTTAACGTTTTTTGGGTATCTTTCAATGGATTTTTTATATCCTTCAAAAACCCTTTTGTGAAAGTCTTCCCCTTCAATCTCCAACCTATCTCCTTCTCTGTCTATAAATTTTCTTCTTAAAGATAAGGTCGGATCAATTTTAAAAAACAATATTCTATCTGGATAAAATCCATCAATTGCAAATTCATTTATTTTCATTACTTCTTCTATGCCTAAATTTCGAGAAAATCCTTGATAAGCTAGGGAAGAAAACACGTATCTATCACATATGATTATCTCTCCAGATTCTTTAATCGGTCTGATTTTTTCATCTACATGCTGAGCCCTTGAGGCTGCATAAAGAAGTGCTTCTGTCCTATTTGACATCTCTAAATTGTCATTGGACAATAGAATTTTTCTTATATCTTCACCTATTGATGTTCCGCCAGGTTCCCTGGTTAGAGTACATGAGAGATTTAGACTTTCGATATATTCCTTTAACATATTTGCTATTGTTGATTTTCCAGAACCATCTGGTCCTTCTAATGCTAAAAAATATCCCTTCACTTACTCAACCACCACTATTTTCCTTCTCTCATCTGTTAAATTTACTAGATTTATATCATTATCTAATAAAAACAGCATGAAATCATATATTTCTTTTGTTATTTCTTCACCAGCTGCCAACAAAGGAACTCCTGGTGGATATGGTATTATTGATGTTGCTGCTATTCTACCTATACTATCTTTTAAGTCAACCAACTTTTTTTTACCAAAATATGCTGTAGCAGGTCTAATTTTTACCTTAGGCTTTGGCATATCAATTGATAAATCTTTAATGTGATTTCTTTTTTCCCTTTGGGAAATTTCCTTTATGGCTTTTATTAAACATTCAAAGTCATCTTTGTTATTCATTACAGTAGTCATTGCTAAAGTACTATAATAATCATTCATCTCCATACGAATATTAAAATCTTCATATAATATAGATTTTAATTCTGATCCTTTGTATCCCCTTAAGTCGATTAATATTCTAGAAATATCTAAGTCAAAAATTGTATCATCATTAGGATCTTTTTCTAAAACAGTTACTCCGTCTATATCTTGAAGTCTTTTTCTAACATCTAACAAATAATCATACATTGAATCTAGCTTTTCTCTACCTTCATTATCCATATATGCTATTCCCATTTCATTTGAAAGTGTAAATAGATATGATGGACTAGTTGTTGTATATAATTGGTATCTGTCTCTTAATTTATTCATATCTACTCTGTCAGAGCATACATGTATTAGAGATGTTTGAGTTATACTAGGTAGTGTTTTATGAGTAGAATGTATTACTATGTCTGCTCCAGATTCTATAGCTGATTCAGGATATTTATCAGAAAAACCAATATGAGGTCCGTGTGCCTCATCTACAATTAAAACTTTGTTTTTATCGTGAACGATTTTTGCTATGGTTTTTATATCTGAACAAATTCCATAATAATTTGGACTTGTAAGAACTACCACCTTAATATCATCATTTTCTTCTAGTGCTTCTTTTATATCATCTGGATTTACTCCAGTTGTCGATTCGTATTCTTTATTATAGTTAGGATAAATATAAACAGATTCTAAGTCATTTAATATCATAGAATTGTAGATAGATTTGTGACAATTTCTTTGAACAAGTATTTTATCTCCCCTATTGGTAACTGCAGATAATGCAATATAATTACTCCCTGTAGAACCATTTACTCCGTAAATAGTATATTTCGATTTAAAGACTTTAGCAGCCTCTATTTGGGACTCTTTTATAATTCCAGTAGGTTCTAATAAATTGTCCATTCCTCTAGTCTCAGTAGTGTCTATCATTGGCATAAGATTTTTCCAATCTATATTTGTATATCTTCCCTTATGTCCAGGAAAATGAAATGATACACTATCTTCTTTGACTAAATCTTTTAATGCTTCCATTACAGGAGTTTTCATTTAACTATATTACCTCCAATTACTTTTATGTAAGTTATATTATATCATACTTTCAACGTTGTTAAATATATAGTTTCCATTAAAAAAGGTTGGATAAAAATCCAACCTTTAATTATGTTTAAAATTAATACTCGATAAATACTGAGTTTTTCGCTCCACATAATGGGCAAATTTCTTCATCAGGATTTAATCCAATGTATCCACAAACTGGACATAAGTACACTCCGCCATTAACTTCTAAGTCATTACCAGCATCAACAGCATCTTTTGCTTGTTGGAATCTTTCAGCATGAACTTTTTCAGCTTCTACAGCAAATCTATAAGCTTTAACCGCTTCTGTTTCTCCTTGCATTTCAGCTACAGCTATGTATGCAGGATACATTTCAGTATATTCAAATACTTCGCCGTTAATAGCGCCTTGTAGATTTGAAGAAGTTTCTGATAACCCGAATCCAGCCATAGATGTTACAGCAAAGTCTCCTGGGCAATCTCTTAAAGCTTTAAAGTGTAGTGTTGCATGTACTTGTTCAGCATCAGAAGTTGCATTGAATAATCTAGCAACATTTGGGAATCCTTCTTTTTCTGCAGTTACAGCCCAGATTCTATATCTCATATGAGCTTGTGATTCACCACCGAAAGCTGATCTTAAATTGTCTTGTGTCATATCTCTTACCATTTTAAATTACCTCCTAAATAATATTGTTTATATTATATATCTTGGATTTGATAAAGTCAATAATTAGAATAAATCTATTTTCTTCTATTTTTATTTTTATTCTATTTTAACGAATTTGGAAATTAAAAAAGCAATTGAATAATCAATTGCTTATAGATTAACTAATCATTTCCATTTTTTTAGATTGATCAAAGGAAATTAATGAATCTACCATTTCATCTATTTCCCCATCTAAAAAATCTTCCATTCTAAAGATTGTTTTGTTAATTCTGTGATCTGTAATTCTTCCTTGAGGAAAATTGTAAGTTCTAATTCTTTCAGATCTATCTCCAGTTCCTACTTGAGATCTTTTAGCATCAGCTATATTTTTATTTTGTTCTTCTTGTTCTTTTTCATATAGTTTAGCTTTTAAAATTTTCATAGCCTTGTCCTTGTTTTTTAATTGTGATTTTTCATCTTGACAAGATACTACAATACCAGTTGGTATATGAGTTAGCCTAACAGCAGAGTCTGTAGTATTTACAGATTGGCCACCGTTTCCACTAGATCTAAATACATCTACCCTAACATCTTGAGGATTAATTTCAATTTCTACTTCTTCAGCTTCTGGTAAAACAGCTACTGTTACAGTTGAGGTGTGAATTCTTCCTGAACTTTCAGTTTCGGGAACTCTTTGAACTCTATGAACACCAGATTCGTATTTTAATCTAGAAAATGCGCCTTTACCTTGAATCATAAATATTACTTCTTTATATCCACCAATTCCAATTTCATTGGAGTTCATAATATCTACTTTCCAATTTCTTCGTTCTGCATAGCGAGTATACATTCTAAATAGTACACCTGCAAATAAAGCAGCCTCATCTCCTCCAGCTCCACCTCGAATTTCAATAATTACATTTTTATCGTCATTTTCATCTTTTGGAACTAAAAGTATTTTTATTTCATCATCTATTTTTGCGATCTGTTTTTCTAATCCGCGAATTTCTTCATTTACCATTTCTCTCATTTCAGGGTCTAGTTTTTCTTCGTATAATGCCCTTGTACTTTCTAACTCTTCAGTAGCACTTTTGTATTGTCTATATTTTAATACAATATCTTGTAATTCAGCATGTTCCTTGGCAACTTTTTGATATTGACTAGAATTAGAAAGCACTTCTGGATCTATCATATCCTTTTCTAACTCTAAATATTTCTTTTCAAAAACTTCTAGATTTTCGTACATATTATTCCCCCTTTTTACCAAATATTACTCTTTTAAAACCTTGTATATCTTTTTTATAATTAATATCAATATATTTATTGTTAATTAAAATTTCTTTTACTTTATCATATTGATCGTGACCAATTTCAAAAATTAAAAACCCATCTTTTTTTAGATAGTCTCTAGATTCCTCACTAATAGTTTTATAAAAATCTAATCCATCTACTCCCCCATCTAATGCAAGTACCGGTTCTTTTTTAACCTCTTCTTGTAAAAAATTCATATCTTCACTTTTTATATATGGTGGATTTGAAATTATTATATCATATTTATCCTTTATATTTTCAAATAGATTGCTGTAAATAAATTCTACATTATCTATTTGATATTTATCGAGGTTTATATTACAAACTTTTAAGGCATCTTTTGATATATCTGCCCCAGTAATAAATGCATTTTTAAATTCCAATGCTAATGTAATAGAAATAGCCCCGCTACCAGGTCCAATTTCTAATATTTTTGGATTAGAAATGTTTTTAGATTTTTCTTTTACTGCCTCTATAAGATTTTCAGTGTCCCACCTTGGAATTAAACATCTTTCATCAACATAAAAATCCCTTTTATAAAAATCCGCAGAATTTAAAATATATTCTAAAGGGTAGTTTTCTCTTCTTTTATTAATAATTTTCACAAATTTTTCTTCTACTTCTTTGTTTAACTGAAAATCTGGATAAATATATAAAAAAGAAATATCTTTTTCCAGTAAAAATGAGAGTATCTGTCTACTCTCATTTAATGGATTTGTATAAAGATTATTTTCCAAATTTTTAGATCCATATTCTAAAGCTTCTCTAATTACCAATTATCTTTTTCTCCTTCACCAGGCAAAACACTTTCAAGAGCTTTTATTGCAACCTCGATTTGTTCATCGTCTGGTTCCCTTACTGTAGCGTATTTTTGAATTAAAAGCCCTGGATATGACAAAGTATTACATATAGAATTGTCGTATCTGCCCATTATCTTGTTTATTTCATATGAAATTCCAGCCACAATTGGAAGAGCTATTATTCTAGATAATATTCTCATTATTAAACTAGGCCATCCAAAAAAGGATAAGACCACAATTGAAACTATCATAACCATAAATAGAAAAGATGTACCACATCTTTTGTGCATTATTGGATATTTCTTAATATTTTCCACAGTAAGTTCTTCTCCATTTTCATAACAGTGAATACTTTTGTGTTCTGCTCCGTGGTATTCAAATACTCTTTTTATATCTTCTAGTTTTGAGACATAAACTACATAAAGTAGAAAAAAAGAAATTCTAAATATCCCCTCGACAATATTTAACAAAAGTGGAGAATTTATATAATTTTGAAAAAAAGAAGTAATAAAGTTTGGAATCAACATAAACACTAAAATTGCAAGTGCAAATGAAGTTGCAATTAAACCTACAGCTTCTAATGTGTTTATTTTTCCGTCTGTATTTTCTTTTCCATCTTCTTCCCAAAAACTAGCTGAATACATTAAAGCAGAAATCCCAATTAATAAAGCTTCACCTAAAGCTACAACTCCCCTTATAAATGGTAGTTGTAAAAATTTTATTTTTTTAGAAGGAAAATCAATTGGATCTACTTTTAATATTATTTCTTTATTTGGTTTTCTTACTGCTATACCAATTTTAGAAGGTCCCCTCATCATAATTCCTTCAATAAGGGCTTGACCTCCTATAGTAGTTTTTTTCATTTAATCACCTATATAAAAATAAGGTTAGTATAATTACTAACCTTGATTTTTAGTCTCTTTTATACTTTTTGTTAAATCTTTCTACTCTACCGCCTGCTTCAGCAGTTTTTTGTTTACCTGTATAGAAAGGATGACATTCAGAGCATACTTCAACTCTAAGTTGAGATTTTGTTGAACCTGTAGTAAAAGTATTACCACAAGCACAAGTTACAGTAGCTTCTTCATATTTTGGATGTATATCTTTTTTCATTTATTATCACCTCAAATTCACTTAATTACTCAGTAATATATTTTAACACATGAATAATTGAATTTCAAATATTTTTTTATTCATTGTTTAATTTTTTTATATAATCTAACCTATCTTTAATATTTTTTTCAAATCCAGCAGTTTTTGGATTGTAATATTTCTTATTTGCTTTTTCATCTAAATAGTTTTGCTTTACTATACCATCTTCGTAAGCATGGGGATATTTATATCCTTCACCATCTTTTACTTTTTCCACATGAACGTTTTTCAAATGTTCTGGAACTTCAAGGGACCTACTTGAAGATACATCTTCCATAGCAGCATTAATTGCCAAATATGCAGAGTTACTTTTCAAGGCAGTAGCTAGATATATTGTAGCTTCAGCTAAAGGTATCCGCCCTTCTGGCATTCCTATGAAGGTAATAGCTTGAAATGCAGCATTAGCAATGTTCATTGCATTTGGATCTGCTAAGCCAATATCTTCTGATGCTGAAATAATCAAACGCCTAGCTATAAATCTAGGATCTTCCCCAGATTGTAACATTAAAGCTAGATAATAAATTGCAGCATCTGGATCTGAACCTCTAATGCTTTTTATAAATGCAGATATAATATTATAGTGTTGTTCACCGTCTTTATCATATCTAAGATTTACATTTTGAATACAATTACTAATGACTTCTAAATCTATTGTTATTTTTCCATCTGAATCTTTTGGAGTAGATATAACAGCTAGCTCTATAGTATTTAATAAATTTCTAGCATCTCCTTCTACATGTCCTAGTAAATATTCTCTAGCTCTTTTATAAAAATCTATTTCTAAATTTCCATATCCTCGTTTTTTGTCACTTAATACTTGATCTATAAGTAAATTTAAATCTTCTTTTTCCAAAGCTTTAAATTGAATAATTCGGCTTCTCGATAATAAAGCTTTGTTTACTTCAAAAATTGGATTTTCAGTAGTAGCACCAATTAAAATAACAATCCCTTTTTCTACATAAGGCAATAAAACATCTTGTTGAGCTTTATTAAATCTGTGAATTTCGTCTATAAATAAAATGCTTTTTTTATTATACATTTTTAAATCAGTTTCTGCAGAGTTTACTAGTTGTTTTATATCCTTTACTCCAGCTGTTACTGCAGATAATTTATAAAAATTATTTTTAGTTGTATTTGCGATTATACTAGCAAGGGTTGTTTTACCAGTTCCAGGAGGTCCATAAAATATCATAGATGTAATTCTGTCTGACATTATTAGTCTATTTAAAAGTTTATTTTCACCTACAATATGATCTTGACCATAAAATTCATCTAAAGTTTTAGGTCTAAATCTCTCTGCCAGTGGAACTAAATCATCTTTTCTTTTTTCATAAGCTAAATCAAATAAATCACTCATTATTATCTACTTCACTTTGAATGTTTTTTAGCTCTTCCATAAAAGAATTTATGTCTTTAAATTGTCTATATACTGATGCAAATCTAACATAGGAAATTTCGTCTATTTCTTTTAGTTCTTCCATTACTAATTCCCCAACTAAATCAGACTTAATTTCTCGATCCAATGTATTATATATTTGCTTTTCAATATTATCAACGGCATTTTCTAATGTTTGGATTGATACTGGTCTTTTTTCACATGCTCTAATCATTCCGTTTAATATTTTGTTTCTATCAAAAGTTTGCCTTGTTCCATCTTTTTTTACTATTACAATTGGTACTTTTTCTATTTTTTCATAAGTTGTGAATCTCTTCTTACAGTTTATACATTCTCTTCTCCTTCTGATAGTTTGGTTTTCATCAGTAGGCCTAGAATCTATAACTTTAGAATCCTCATATGCACAAAAGGGGCATTTCATAACTTTCTCCTTACTAATTTAAAAAAATCGCATTACTTCATACTTTTTAGTACAAAAATAATGCGATTATATCAATAAATTATTACTATCTTAACCAATCAGGAATGTGTAATACAGAAGGATCGTTTAAATCTTCATCATTTCTTTTTGATTCTGGATCTGAATTGTTAGAGTCTTCATTGTCTTTTTTTTCAACTCTTCTAACATTTTCAACTTCCCCATTGAAGCCTGTTGCTATAACAGTAATTTTAATTTGTTCTCCCATTGATTTATCAATTCCTGCACCAAATATAATATTTGCATCGTCAGATACTGATGCTCTTATAAGTTCTGCTGCCTCGTTGATTTCAAATATTCCAAGGTCATCTCCACCTGTAATATTAATTAAAACAGATTTAGCTCCTTCAATTGATGTTTCTAAAAGTGGACTTTTTACTGCAGCTCTAGCAGCTTCTTGAGCTCTTTCGTCCCCTTCTCCAAAACCAATACCCATGTGAGCAATGCCTTTATTTTGCATAATAGATTTAACATCTGCAAAGTCTAGGTTAATTAAACTAGGAATACTAATTAAATCTGAAATACCAGTAATACCTTGTAGTAAAACTTCATCAGCCATTTCAAAAGACTCTTTTACGCTAGTTTTTTTATCTGCGATTTGTAAAAGTCTATCATTAGGAATAGTTACAAGAGTATCAACTTGAGAAAGCATATCTTCAACACCAGTTTCAGCTTGTTTCATTCTTCTGCTACCTTCAAATGAGAAAGGCTTAGTAACAACACCTACTGTAAGTATACCAAGTTCTTTAGCTATTTCTGCAACCACTGGTGCAGCACCTGTACCAGTACCTCCACCCATTCCAGCAGCAATAAATACCATATCTGTCCCTTCAAGGGAATTTTTAATTTCATCGCGACTTTCCTCTGCGGAAACTTCACCAACTTCTGGATTTCCTCCAGCTCCTAAACCCTTTGTAACTTTTTCACCAAGTTGGAGTTTAGTACTTGATAAAGAGGCTTTCAATGCTTGTCTATCAGTATTGGCTGCGATGAATTCAACACCTTTAACACCACTTTCAATCATTCTGTTTACGGCGTTGTTACCACCACCGCCAACTCCTATAACTTTAATTTTTGCAAATCCATCGTTGTCAACTTCGAATTCCAACATTATTTCCTCCTTTTTATCTTTACGTATTGTGTTTTATTTTAAGATAATCCTTCTAATATTGTATTATTTATAACTAAATTAGTCAACATTTTTTAATAAGTACTTGACAAATAATATTTATATCTATTCATATACTAAAATCGGATTAGGGCCTTCTTCCATTAATATCATAGAAGCCTGCCTCGAACTGTCCTCTTCAATTGTTCTTACCATTTGATCTATTACATCTAATTTATATTCTACATTGTTATAAGAACCAAATCCCACCACAATGTCATTACTTAAAATTAACTCTGCTTGATGATCTTCAAGAGTTATCATTTTGTATTTATAAATATTATCTCCATTATACATTAGTTTTAAAAGATTGTTTTTTTCTTCAGAAACAAATTCAAAAATTTGATCTCCTATATTTATAGAGTCATTTTCTTCAATTCCCTTTAATAAAGTTAAGTTGAGCATTAAATTGTCTACTTTGTCTATTACATAACCGAATCTATCTAACAATAAGAAACTTTCTAAAAGTTGTACTGTTGAAGCAGGTTTTCTCTCACTTACTTCAATATTTATATTATTAGGGAAATTTCTCTTTACTCTTACTTCCTCAACAAGTGGAAGATTTAGAATTTTTTCTTCTATATTCTCTTTATTAAAAAAAATAAAGCTATCACCTATTTCAAATCCAGAAGCATTTATAACAGAAGCTTGGTCTACTCTTTCATTTCCAACTACATTTATATTTGTAATATTAAAAATAGGCAAGTTAAAAAATCCTATTACTAATAGTACAACTACAACAAAAGCCATCAAAATTCTAAAATATTTTATTTTTCTCTTTTTTTTTCTTCTTCTACTAACTTTCCTAGGCATAATCACTTAATTAATTTAAATATATTTTCAACAATTATTTCTGTTGAATTTGGTCTTGAAAGTATTTTAGCACATTCTTTCATTTTTAGCATTATTCTTTCATCTTCTAGTATTTTTACAATAGAATTGTATAAATCATTTCCATTTAATTCTTTTTCTAAAAATACGTAGGAAGCTCCCGCTTTTTCAAATGCTCTTGCGTTGTATTCTTGATGATTGTCTGCTGTATATTCTTTAGGTATTAATATACTGGGTATTCCCAGTACAGAAACTTCTGCTAAAGACATGGCAGATGAACTTAAAATTGATAAATCTGCAGCAGACAATATTTTTGGGATTTCGTGGGAATAATCTAATAATTTTATATTATCATTTAAGAGAATATTTTCATCTTTTAGTCTATTTATAAAACTATTATAGTGAGATCTTCCTGTAATGTGATATAGTTTATATTTAAAATTAGGTTGATTTTTAAAGATCTCTATTAATGCATCGTTTATAGATTCTTGACCTCCACTTCCCCCAAAGGAAAGAATCATTTTTTCATTTTCTTTAATTCCAAGTTCTTTTCTAGACTCTAATCTATCCATATTTAGAAATTCTGGTCTAATTGGATTTCCGCTTAAAAACCATTTATGGCTATCAATTCTATCTTTAGCCTCTTTAAAGGCAATAGCTATACCATCTGCCTTTTTAGATAAAATTCTATTTGCTTTACCTGGAAAAGCATTTTGTTCTTGAACTAGTGTTTTTATTCCTTTTCTTTGAGCCATAAATAAAACTGGAAAGGATACATATCCTCCAGTTCCAATTACAATATCAGGCTTAAATTTTTTTAATATTCTATTTGCATCAGCTAATCCCTGAAGTAATACACTAGCAGATTTTAATGATTTTAAGCTGGCATTTCTAGGCATTCCCATAACTCTAACAGTTTCATAATCGTAACCTGCCCTAGTGGCAAGTTCTTTTTCTAATCCATTGGGAGTTCCCACATATAAAAATTTTCCTCTTTCATCCTCTTTTTTTAATTGGTCAAAGATGGCTAATGCAGGATAAATATGTCCTCCAGTGCCACCACCTGAAATCATGTATCTCATAATTATTTTACCTTTCGATTGTTTTTAGATATATTTAGTAATATTCCAGCTGAATACATAGTTATCATAAGGGACGTACCTCCATAACTAATAAAAGGTAGTGTAATTCCAGTTACAGGAGATAGTCCTATATTTACCATTATATGTATAAATGCTTGGAAAACTATAACAGTAGATAAGCCTATTGCTAAAAATTTCCCGAAATTATCTTTAGCTTTAGAAGCAATTACAAAACCCCTCCACAAAAATAAAATGTATAAAGACACTAATGAAACAGTTCCAATTAAACCAAATTCTTCTCCCATTACAGCAAAAATAAAATCGTTATATACATGGGGAATATATGAAAACTTTTGTATTCCTCTACCTAATCCTACCCCTGTAACTCCTCCCATTGCTAAAGCGTAGAAAGAATTTATTAACTGCATACCATCACCAGTTTTATTGGCAAAAGGATCTAAAAAACTTGTAAATCTTCTCAATCTGTATTCAAATTTAGGTATTTGTAATCCTACAAATGAACCGATAATTGTAAGTCCTATTAAAAATACAATAGTAGTCATTTTCATACCTGCTACAATTAACATAGAGCCTAAGCCTCCAATCATAACAAGTGATGAACCCATATCTCTTATAAATACAATACCTACAAGTAAAATTGAAAATGTCACTGAAAAAAATGAACCTTTTGGAGTTCTTATATTTTTTCCTATTGCTTCTAAATAAAATGCAATAAACATTATAGAAGCAATTTTTAAAACATCTGAAGGCATAAAGCTAGGTATAAGAGGAAGGTCTAACCATCTAGTTGAACCCCAGTTATCTTCACCGAATTTGGTAAATAACAATAAATTCAAAAAAACAGCCCCTACTATTATAGGTATAATCATTTTTTTATAATATTTATAATTTATATTTGACGCAATCAATAATGCTACTAAGCCTATTGCTAAAGATCTTAAGTGTCTTATAATAAAGAAATACCCATTATCGTGTTTTAAAACACCTTCAGGCCAAGAAGCACTAAAAACTAATATAACACCAATTATTGACAAGAGAATAGTTATCAACAATATAGGTTTGTCAAAATTAAATTTGTTTTTAATTTTATTAAACAAGATACCATCCTTCTTTAAATTCCATCAATTTTTTCTACTAAGGAGATAAACTCATCTCCTCTTTCTTCAAAGTTTTTGTACATATCCCAACTTGCACAAGCTGGAGAAAATAACAATACATCCCCATCTTCTGTAATCTTTTGAGATAAATCTATAGCTTCAGTCAAATTATTTACTTTATAAACTTTATCAAAGCCTTTTGAATTTGCTAAATCAAAAATATATTCTTTAGTGTCTCCTAGGGCAATTATTGATTTAATTTTACTTTTTCCAAAGTCCAATAAATATCTAAAATCTTCGTTTTTATTGTATCCTCCTAGTATCAAAACTATAGGATCATTAAAAGAAGAAATAGCTTTAATTGTTGAATCTGCATTTGTTCCCTTAGAGTCATTATAATAAGAAACTCCATTGATTTTCTTTACAAATTGAAGTCTATGTTTAACTCCTGGGAAATTATAAATTGCATCATAAACTTTTTTCTTATCTAGTTTTAAAATCTTTGCCACTGATAGTGCACACATTATATTATAATAATTGTGAAGGCCCTTTATGATTATTTTACTAGTATCTAGTGATGATATTATATTCTTGTTTTCAACTTCATAAATATATCCATTGTCATAATAAAATCCATTATCAAGTGTTTCTTCTCCACTAATTAATACAATTTTAAAATTTCCGTCTATTTTTTTTAGTATTGTATCGTCATTATTAAGAACCACATAATTATTTTCATCAAGATTTGATAATAAATTTAACTTTGCATTTATATAGTTGTCTACTGTTTTGTGATAATCTAAGTGATCAGTTGTTATATTAGTTATAACACTAATTTCTGCTTTAAATTCTTTTATATTATCAAGTTGAAAACTACTGCATTCTAATACTAAATAGTCATTTTCTTCATTTGTAAATTCTTCAACTGCTCCAACACCAATGTTTCCTACTACTTTGCTTTTTTTTCCACAAGAAAGTAAAATTTCATTTATTAATGAAGTTGTAGTAGTTTTACCATTTGTTCCAGTAATTGCAATTATCTTTTGATTCTTTTTAAATCGAAAAGCTAATTCTATATCTGAAATTATTTCTATATTTTTTTTAGATAGCTCCCTTACTACAGGATTATCAGGTTTTATTCCTGGACTTTTCATAATTAAATCAAACTCTTTAGACATTAAATCTGAAGAGTTTACAATAAATTCTATATTTAAGTTTTTTAATTCATCAGGAATTGACTTAATATTATCGTCGTAAACAAATACATTTACTTCTTTTTTAGCCATTGCCTTTGCTGCTGACTTACCACTAATTCCTAGACCAAGAATTAATAAATTCTTTCTTTTCATATATTACCTCTTGCTATACCTAATATCGCTAAGATTGTTATAAATATTGTAATACTATAAAATACACGAACTACTTTTTTCTCATGCCACCCTTTAGCTTCAAAGTGATGATGAATAGGGCTCATTAAAAATACTCTTTTGCCTCTAGTTTTAAAAGAAATTACTTGAATAATTACCGATAAAGTCTCTACAACAAAAATAATACCTAAAAATGGTAAATATAAGGTAGTTGCAGATGTTACGGCAATTGCTGTAAAAGCTCCACCTAAGGCTAAAGATCCAACATCTCCCATGAATACTTGAGCAGGATATTTATTAAATTTTAAAAACCCCAGTAACCCTCCAGCAAGTGCCATAGAAAACATAGTAATTTCATCATTTACTAAAAGGCCATTTATTATTGCAAATCCTATTAAAGCTACAATAGATACACTACTAGAAAGTCCGTCTAATCCATCTGTTAAATTTACACTATTAACAGTACCTAAAATCACAAAAAGCGTTAAAGGATAAAAAAACAGTCCTAAATCAACAGTAGTATTTCCAAAAAAAGGAACGTATAGATGGGTTAAAGATGGATCTTTTATTGTAATAAACATCAAAATAAGTCCCATTATAAATTGGGCTGAGAATTTTTGTCCAGCAGATAAGCCATCATTTGTTTTTTTAACAACTATTAAATAGTCATCAATTAATCCAATAACTCCAAATCCCAACATAGAAAAAATACATATTATAGTATTTTTTCCATTAAACCCAAATAATAACATAGTTATAATACTGGATAATATAAATATAATACCACCCATTGTTGGAGTTCCTGTTTTAACTAAATGGGATTGGGGTCCGTCTAATCTAATAGATTGTCCAATTTTTAGTTTTTTTAATTCTGGTATTATTATCGGACCTATTACAAAACTAATAATAGCTGCAATAATAAAATGCTCAATGTGAAATCTTGTCATAAGTTACCTGCTTTTTTTATAAAGATTTTAACATCTTTAATTATTATTACTATCTTCTACTTCATCCTTATCGTCTTCTTCTACTTGCTCTTGTGAATCATTTTCTATATCTAGTTCTACATTTTCAATTTCTAACAAACCGTCTTTTAAACTAGAGTCAATATTTTGATTTTCTTTAGTTTCTAAATTTTCATCTAAAGTTAAAATCAGTTCTTGAGTTGAATTTATTCTAGTTCCTGGGTCTATAGATTGTGAAGCTATAAAGCCTTCTTCGCTGCCTTCTAATTTATAATTGATATTCATTTTTTCTAATAAAAAATCAACATCTGTAATGTTTTTACCAATAAAATTAGGTAGAATCTTGTTGTCTGATTCATTTAAATCCAATTCGATTTCTAATATAGTCCCTTTTTCTACCATTTCTCCAGGAGCTATAGATTGTTTTGTTATTATTGATTCTTCTGTTATTTTATCATAACCAGTTGTATATTTTAAACCTAAATTAGAAAGCACGCTTCCGCCTTCTCCTATTAATCTATAAGTTACATCTGGAACTTGTACTAAATTATTGTCAATATTTTCTTCAATATCTCTAGGAGTTTCGCTAACCCCTAATATTTTTAGAGAGTATTCTATAAGGTTTTGCGCACTTGGAGCTGCAACTATACTTCCATAAGTTTCATTTTTTGGATTATCTACTATAACTAATACAGACACCTTTGGATCTTCTATAGGTGCTAAACCTACAAAAGATGATACGTATCTATCTTCGTAATATCCGCCAGTTTCTTCTACTTTGTTTGCAGTCCCCGTTTTTCCACCTATTTTATATAATGGACTTTGAGTTTTTGTAGCTGTTCCATTTTCTACAACATTAAACATCATATCTAATAATCTTTCCGATGTTTCTTTAGATACTACTTGTCTTTTTTGTGTTATTTCAATTGTTTTAGTGGAGTTTCCATCAGAGTTTATAAGTTCTTTTACTACTCTAGGCTTCATTAATATACCATCGTTTCCAATTGCAGAAACGGCGTTTATTAATTGAATTGGAGTTACAGCAATACCATGTCCATATGACATTGTTGCAAAGCTAAGCTCTGAAATATCATCTGGATTTTGAGGAATTATTCCTATTCCTTCTCCATTTAAATCAATTCCAGTTCTTTCTCCAAAACCAAATGCTCTAACGTATTTCATAAAGTTTTCTCTACCTGTATCTCTATTTAAATAGACAAATGTTGGATTACAAGAATGAGCTAAAGCTTCTCTTAAAGTAATATCCCCATGAGGATCGTCATAGGAAACACACCTTAATATAGGAGCGTTTTTAATATCCCTTATATAACCTGTACAGTAATAATGTTTGTCTGGGTCTGTGGTGTTTTCTTCTAATCCTGCAGCAGCAGTAATTAATTTAAATGTAGATCCTGGCTCATAAATGTTACTTATTATTGGATTTCTCCAATTTTTGTACCAGTCGTTTTGTATCTCTTCACTACTCATATTCTTCCAATTATTTACCTGCTCTTGGGAAACTGGCTGAGTAGGTTCATTTCCATCAAAGGAAGGATATGAATGCATTGCTAAAATATCCCCACTTTCAACTTCTTGAACTATAATATGAACTCCATCTGGTTGAAATTTTTCTATTATATTGTTTGTTTCTTCCTCTGCAATACTTTGTATACTTTGATCAATTGTTAAAACAGCAGATAAGCCGTCATCTGCATCATGAACTTCCATATTTGAATTTGGAAGAGGTCTATTACCTGCATCTGAAGATTTGAAGATTCTTCCTGGACTTCCTGAAAGTTCTTCATTGTAAGAAGCTTCAACTCCGTATTGTCCTACTCCGTCTACATTGGCAAAACCGATTAAATGACTAGCTAAGTTTCCATAAGGATAAGACCTTCTAAAACCATCTACTACTTCTACACCGCTTAATCCTTTTTCTCTAATTCTCATAGCTGCATCTGAATCTACCCATTGTCTAATCTTTATTCTATTATCAGTTGAAATTCTTTCTAATAATTCATTTTCGCTTATTTGGACTAATGGTGCCAATTCTTTAGCTACTACTTTTTTTGTTTCTTCATCTTTTATGTATTGACTATTAACATAAACTGTAGATGCAGCTATATTTATTGCAAGTCTTTTACCATTTCTATCATAAATGTATCCTCTATCAGATACTATTTCTTCACTTCTATTAATTTGTTCTAATGCCATCTTAGTGTATTCTTCGCTCTTAACTACCTGAACGTAAAATAATCTAGAAAAAATCACAAAAGATATCAATAAAAATAAAATAAGAAGAAAAATAATCCGATTTGAATGGAAATTACTATTTTTCTTCACTTTAACCCCCTAATTGTCTTTAATACCTGTAATTGTAGAAAATATTGTCGATAACATGTTCTCATTTTTACTTTCTATTTCTGTATCTTCTAAAGTAAAATATACAACTTGATCCCTTTCAGGATAAATCATCCCTAGTTTAGTTTGGGCTTCATCTACAATGTCTTTTTCACTTTTTACTTTTTCAATTTTGGCTTGTAAATTCATTTCTGTTTTTTCCGCCTCAAGTATTATAGCATCTACTTGTCTAATTTCAAAATTTAATGAAGTGATTTTTTCATAATTAGTTAATATGAAAATGGCCGAAGCTATTGAAATCATCATAAAAGAAGTGTAAATAATTTTTAAAAAAATATTTCTTCTTTTAATATATTTTTTAGCATTGGATTTTTTATTATGAACATTAATTTTAGCTGTTTGGTTTACGTTATTAGAATAAACTATTTTTCTTACAGCTTCAGCCATGTTTTCACCCTACTTTCTTTCTACCACTCTTAATTTTGCAGACCTTGAACGAGAGTTATTCTCGATTTCTGCTTTTGATGGTAGTATTGGTTTTTTAGTTATTATCTTTATTTTTGATTCTTTATCACATGTACATATTGGAGCTCTAGGGTCGCAAATGCATCTTTTTTCTAAATATTTGAAAGTATTTTTTACAATTCTGTCTTCTAAAGAGTGAAATGTAATGATGCATAGTCTTGCCTTTTTGTCCAATCTATCTACAATTTTTTTTATTGTATGATCTATAATATTTAATTCATTGTTAACTTCAATTCTAATTCCTTGAAAAGTTTTCATTCCAGGATGTTTATCTTGTCTTTGGGATTTAGGTATAGCTTTTTTAATAACTTCTACTAATTCAAATGTAGTATCTATAGATTTAATTTTTCTTTCTTCTACTATAAATTCAGCTATTCTCTTAGCCCATCTTTCTTCTCCGTACTCTAAGATTATTCTTTCTAATTCTTTTTCAGAATAATGATTAACTACATATTTTGCATCTAGATCTTGACTTTGGTCCATTCTCATATCTAGTGGGTAATCTTGGTGATATGAAAATCCCCTTTCACCTTTATCTAATTGATACGAAGAGACACCTAAATCTAATAATGCGCCATTTATATTTTTAATATTTAATTTATCTAAAATATCTTCAAAATTTGCAAAGTTGGATTTTTCAATAATTACTTTATCTTTGAAATCCTTTAAAACTATTTTTGATTTAGCTAACGCCTCATCATCTTGGTCTATTCCTATTAATAATCCTTTATTTAATCTTTTGGCAATTTCTAAAGAATGACCTGCGCCTCCAAGGGTTCCATCTAGATATATTCCATCTTCTTTAATATTTAAATTTTCAATAGTTTCTTCTAAAAGAACTGATATATGGTTAAACTCCATTTAAAAACCTAACTCTTCCATTTGTTCTGCAATATTTTCATATGACATGTTCTCATCACTGGTATATTCTCTCCAGTTTTCTTCTGACCATATTTCTATTCTATTTGGAGTACCGATAATAATAGCATCTTTTTTTAAATCGGAATGTTCCCTTAGATTTTGTGGTATTAAAGCTCTGCCCTGTTTGTCTATGTTACTTTCCGTAGCTCCAGCAGTAAAAAATCTTACGAATGCTCTAGCTTCTTTATTGGCAAAAGGAAGTGATCTTAAATTTTCTTCGAATGCGTTCCATTCTTTTATAGGGAATAAAAATAAACAACCATCTAAACCCTTAGTCATAACAAATTCATCCCCTAGGGAATCTCTAAATTTAGATGGAATTATAACTCTGCCCTTGGCATCTAAACTGTGTTTAAACTCACCTAAAAACATATTCCCTCCACTGTCTGAAAATAATACCCACTTTCAAACTACTTTCTACCACTTCGTACCACTTTGTATTTCTATATTACAATATTTCTCCAATTCTTTCCATAGGTAAATAAAAAAACAAGGTAAAGGGCCTAAGGTCCCATACCTTGTTTTCGTTGAAATATCAAGCTTTTCGCTGGTTTATTTTTTTATTTTTCTTTTTTTAGTTTTTTCTTTTACAACTGGGGTTCTTTTAGGTAATATCATAAACATTACCACCCCAATTATAATCCCCACTATACTTATTAGTTGAGCCACTCTAAAATCACCTAACATTAAACTGTCAGTTCTTAATCCTTCAATAAAGAATCTAGCTGTAGAGTAAACAATTAGATAAATAGCAAATATTTGACCATGAAATTTCTTTTTCTTAGATATATAAAAATATAAGAAAGCAAAAAGACAAATATTTACTAAGGACTCATATAAAAAAGTGGGATGAACTTTCACTCCATCTACCATTATACCCCAAGGTAAATTTGTAGGACCTCCATGGGCTTCTTGATTTGCATAATTACCCCAACGGCCAATAGCTTGACCTAGAGCTAGTCCTGGAGCCATAATATCTAACAAATAAAAAATATTTATTTTCTTTAGGTATGAGTATATAGCCACCACCAATATACCACCTAGTATTCCACCATGAATAGCAAGTCCACCTTGTCTAAAATTAAAAATCTGTCCTGGATTAGAAATATAATATTCTAAATCATAAAATAAAATATAATAAAGTCTAGTAGTAATCACTGCAACAGGAATTAAAATAATCATTAGGTCAAAATAATTATCCTTTGTCAATCCGTGTTTCCCGTCAATTAAGCTAGAATTTGCAATTATTCCAAGTAAAATACCTAAAGTGACAAATATTCCATACCACATTATATCTAGTCCAAATATGCTAAATGCTACTGGATTAATGTTAATCACTTCCTTTCTTCAATAGTCCAATTGTGATAAACCTCTTGAATGTCGTCATTGTCTTCAAGCATATCTATCATTTTTTCCATGTTTTTAATATCTTCTTCTTTATTAAGTTCGACAAAATTTTGTGGCACATATCCTATTTCTGACATAGCTATTACATATCCATTTTCTTGAAGAGAATTTTTTACACTTAAGAAATTTTCAGACGAAGTTGTAATTTCAAATGCTCCATCTAATTTTTCAATATCATCAGCTCCAGCATCTATTGCTGCCATTGCTAATTCTTCTTCGTCTACTCCTTCAGATTCTTCAATTATAATAGTACCTAATTTATCAAACATAAAAGATACGCAACCTGTAGTTCCCAAATTGCCACCGTATTTTTCAAATGCATGTCTTACATCAGGTGCTGTTCTATTTCTATTGTCAGTTAAAGCAGATACAATTAGTGCTACTCCAGAAGGACCATAACCTTCATACATTATCTCTTCAAAATCACTTGATCCTAATTCTCCAGCAGCTTTTTTTAAAGCTCTATCAATATTGTCATTAGGCATATTTTCAGATTTTGCTTTATCTATTGCAACTTTAAGTTCAGGATTAAATTCTGGATCAAGCCCACCTGATTTAGCCGCTACTGTAATATACCTAGATAATTTAGCAAATACTTTTGCCCTTTTTGCATCTTCTTTACCTTTTCGATGTTTAATATTATTCCATTTAGAATGTCCTGCCATTTAATTCTCACTCCATTTAATTAATTATTTTTTAAATACAAGGGGAGTTTTCCTCTTGTGTTCAGTTACTTTATTTTTATGTTCTATTATCGTTTTAGTTTTTTGGTCAATTGGTTTTCCATTTAAATAATCATCTAATATATCGTAAGAAAATCCCAACTCTTCTTCATCTGTCTGTCCTAACCACAATCCTGCAGAAGGTTTTTTTTCAATGATTTTTTCTGGAATATTTAAAATCCTTGCCAATTCATAAACCTCTCCTTTTGTAAAATCTGCTAAAGGTAACAAGTCAGCACCTGAATCACCGTGTTTTGTAAAATATCCAATGTGAAATTCTGACTTATTAGAAGAACCTAAAACTAAATAGGCTAAATCTTGTCCATAATAATATAAAGTAGTCATCCTCAAACGAGGCTTAATGTTGCTTTTAGCCAATGTATTTTCTGAATTAATAGACGACTTTATTAGATTATCATAAGTATTTGATAAGTCAACTTTTTTTACATTTAATTTTAAAGATTCACTAACTAATAATGCGTCTTTTTCATCTTCAATAATACTGTGAATTGGCATAATTAACCCTAAAGATGTATCTGGAAATGCAAGTTTGGAAATCCCAGCTATTACAGCTGAATCTATTCCTCCACTTAATCCAAATATGACACCCTTAGAATTTGCTTCTTTAACATTATCTTTTAGCCAAGAAACTAATTCATCAATTATTTTATCCATTAGAAACTAACTCTCCTTTAAGTTCAGATTCTATAACTTCTTCTTCTCCTAGGAAATCAACTTCATTACTAGTAATGTTTATAATATCTTTTTTGAAATTTTCTAGTTTTTCATTTGATACTAAATTAGTTATAGTAACTTTATCTAAATATTCTATATTTTTTATATTATAATTGTTTTTTTCAATAAAATTAATTATTTTCCCATGATAAACATAATCGTAATGGGATTTTATTTTAACATATATTTTTTTGTCTACAATTACTCCCGAATCTACCGCTAATTTTGAGCCTTTAGAATAAGCTCTTATTAATCCACCAGCTCCTAATAAAGTTCCACCAAAGTATCTTGTAACAACCACAACTAAATTTGTTAGTTCTTCTCTTTTTAAAACTTCTAACATGGGAATACCAGCAGTTCCTGAAGGTTCACCATCGTCATCAAATCTTTGTATTATTGAGTTTTCTCCTATTATATATGCAAAACAGTTATGGGTTGCATCAGAATGTTTTTTCTTTATTTCATCAATAAAATTAAGTGCTTCTTCTTCACTTTCTGCAGGAGAAGAATATCCAATAAATACAGATTTTTTCTCTTCAAATTTTCCAATTCCTTTTTTTAAAATTGATCTATACATATTCTTTTTCCATTATATTGTCTTTGTATTTTTTATAATCATATTCATCTATTGTAGCTTCTACTATTGAACCATCTTCTGTATACTCTACCTTGTCTAAATCGTATTTACTTATAAAGTAATTTAATTTATCCTGTTCATTATAATTAAATTCAAGTTTTACAGTATAAGTTTCAAAGGGAAGATTTTTATATATTAAATCTAGCAATTCATCTAAATTTAAGTTATTTTTTGCCGATATAAATACATTTGGTGAGTATATTTTAAATCTATTTAAATTTTCACCTTCTTCTAATTGATCTACTTTATTAAAAGCATATATTACATTTTTATCTCCAATATCTAAATCTTGTAAAATTTTATTTGTAGTTTCAATTTGTAATTTCACATCGTCATTTAGAACATCTACTACTTGAACGATTACATCAGCGTATTTAATTTCTTCTAAGGTAGATTTAAATGCTTCAACTAAGTTCGTAGGAAGTTTCGAGACAAAACCTACAGTGTCTATTAATAAAAATTCTCCTCCATTATTAAATCTGGATTTTCTTAAAGACGTTCCTAAAGTTGCAAATAGCATATCCTTTACAAAAACATCTCTATCTTCATTTGGGTTTATCCTTTTTATTAATGAATTCATTAAAGTTGATTTCCCAGCGTTAGTATATCCAGCAAGGGCTACAATTGGAACTTTGTTTTTATTTCTTCTCGTCCTTAGAGTTTCTCTATTTTTTTCTACTATTTTTAGTTTATCTTCTATATTATTAATTTCTCTTAAAATATGTCTTCTATCTGTTTCTAGTTTTTGTTCACCAGGTCCTCGAGTTCCTATACCTCCTCCTGTTCTAGAAAGGTATTGTCCGCTTCCTGATAATCTTGGAAGTCTGTATTTTAACTGGGCAAGTTTAACTTGTAGTTTACCTTCATTTGAAGCTGCTCTTTGTGCAAATATGTCTAAAATCAAATTAGTCCTATCTACTATATTTCGATCTATTATTTTTTCTAAGTTTCTTACTTGAGATCCAGAAAGTTCGTCATTAAAAATTACCGTGTCAATATCTAGTTCTTCACAGTAATTATATATCTCCTCACCTTTTCCCTTTCCAATATATGTTGCAGGGTCTTCTCTATCTTTTTTTTGTATTACGCTAGTCACTACTTCTGCTCCAGATGCTTGGGCCAATTCTTCCAATTCTCTCATTGAACCTTCCACATCAAAATCCCTTAAATTTTTATCTATAGCAACTAGTAAAACTCTCTCTTTTCTCTTTTGGTTTTCTAGCATATTTCACCTCTTTTCATATTATATCACAGGTTTATATACAATTGAAAAGTATGATTTACTTCTACAAAAGTAATCATATTATGTTATAATATATATTATCTTATGACAGGGAGGTAAACTATGTCAGATAACAAATATTCAAAAAATATAAGTATCTCTAATATAGTTTTTAAATTTATAAAAGTTACTATACTTACACTTGTAATTATTTTTGTTTTAGGTGGAATGATAGTAGGAGGAATGGTGGCTTCTGTATTGGAAGAGTCTCCAGATGTAGATCCTACTACTATGATATCTTCACTTACTCAAACATCTACAATATATGATTCTCAAGGGGCCCTTTTAGAAAAGGTACAAAATCCAGAGTACGAATACAGAACAGTAGTTACTCTAGATAGAATTCCCCAACATTTAATTGATGCTTTCGTATCAATTGAAGATGAAAGATTTTTAACTCATCCAGGAGTTGATATTGTAGGAATCGGCGCTTCCATTTTAGAATCTGCTAGATCAGGCGGAGAAATGAGAGGAGCTAGTACAATTACTCAACAGTTAGTTAGAAATATGTACTTAACAAATGATAGATCTTTAGTTAGAAAACTAAACGAAGCTTATCTATCATTACAGGTGGAAGAAACTTTAAATAAAAATCAAATATTAGAAGCTTATTTAAATAAAATTTACTTAGGCCAAGGAGCATACGGCGTACAAGAAGCAGCTCAAACTTATTTCAATAAAAATGTTGAAGACTTAACTATAGCTGAATCTGCCGTTTTTGCAGGTATTGTAAAATCAACTACTGCAAATCAACCTTTTTTGAGAATTGAGCCTAGAAATTTTGATGAAACCGAAATGGATCAAGTAGGAACTATAAATGTAAATGGACAAACTATGTTTTTAATTTACAATCCTAAATCCATTGAAAGACAAAAACTAGTTCTTTCTCAAATGAGAAAATTAGGTAAAATTACTGAAGAAGAATATCAAGAAGCTCTAAACCAAGATATCAAGGCATCCCTTGATCCTGGTGAAAAGATATATCACTCTATGACGTCTTATCCTGTAGATTATATTCAAACACAAGCTACAGAATTACTAGCTAAACACTATGATATTAGTTACACAGATGCACAGAAAAAACTATTTAATGAAGGATTGAAAATATACTCTACAGTTGATCAAAATTTACAAGGTCAACTAGAAGAAATGTATAACAACTTTACTGAAATTATAGCTGGAGATCCTTCTAGAATTGGAGCACCATTTTTAATAGATTGGTCTAGAGATGCTGATCTAAATATTATTGACTCAAGGGGAAATGTTCTTTATTACAACGCTAATAATATTGTAGATGAAAACCACAATATTATAATCCCCTCTACAAGTTATGAATATGTAAATGGAGATTTAATAATTAATAATAGAACTATAAACGCAAGTGGAGACTATTTGAATTTTAGTGATGTCTATACTATTAACGCTGAAAATAATTTAGTTACCCATGATATTGGACCTCTTTTAGTTCCTAGTAATCAATATACAGTTGGTTCAGATGGTGGAATTAGAATCTCTGCAGCTTTCTTAGAAGAACATCCTGATTTATTTACAGTTGTAGGAGATAATAATGCCCTTAGAATTTCACAAGATTATTACGAATTCCAAAGGGAAGGAATTGTTCAACCTCAGTCAGCAACAGTAATCATGGACTATAAAACTGGACAAGTTAAAGCATTAGTCGGTGGTAGAGATGTTGAAGGAAATAGAATCTTAAATAGAGCTGTAGAATCAAGGAGACAACCTGGATCTGCAATAAAACCTATTTCAGTATATTACCCTTCCTTAGCTGAAGGATTTACTGCAGGGTCAATTGCTGATGATGTTCCAATAACAGTTGGAAACAATCCTTGGCCAAGAAATGCTTATAGTGGTTATAGAGGATTATTAACTTATAGAATGTCTTTAGATATTTCATCTAATGCAGGAACTGTAGATGCACTTAATAAATTGGGAATTGATAAATCTTTAGAATATTTAGAAAAAATGAACATTATTAGTTCAGATGATCCTGAAAATGATTCAATAATTACTGCTAAAGAAAACCCAAGAGTTAACGATGAAAACCCATCAGCTTTAGCTTTAGGTGGTATGACCAATGGTTTAACACCTATAGAATTAACTGCAGCTTATGGTACTATTGCAAATGATGGAACATTTATAGAGCCTAAAATTGTTACTAAAATATTAGACAACAATGGAAATGTAATTGTAGATGATACTACAACTAAAAAAGTGGAAGTTACTGATAATAAAACTGCATATATTATGAAAAATATGCTAAAAACAGTAGTAGACAATGGATATACTGCAAAATCTGCAAAATTGGACAATATGGCAACTGCAGGTAAGACTGGTACAACAAATGACGAAGCTGATATATGGTTTGTAGGTTTTACACCTTATTATGTAATAGGAACTTGGATTGGAAATGATACTCCTTCCTTAGTTTTAAATAATGGATCAATTGTCGCATCCCAATTTTGGAATGAAGTTGCTGAAACTGTTCATCAAGACTTAGAACCTATAGCAGAGTTTGAAGAGCCTGAGGGAATAGTTAGCGAATATATTTCCTATAAAAGTGGAAAACTTTCTACAAGATCAGTTAGTTCTGCTGGACATTCCACATCAGAAATATTTGTAGACGGAACCCAACCTACTGAATACGACGATAGTTACAAGAGCTTTTCAGTATGTACAGTTTCAGGTAGACTTAGTACTAAATGGTGTCCATCTACAAGTAGTAGATATGCCTTTGTAAGAGACGAGCCTTATGATCCTGATGACCATGGCGGAGTTGTTCCAGATGATGTGAATTACGTACCTAGCTCGTATTGTAACGTTCACACCCAATCTTCATACAATAATTGGTACTACGGACCTTATGGACCTGGATATAGCTATTCTAGTGGATCTAGTTCAGATGATGATAGTAGTAGCTCAAATGAAAGTGACGATAGTGACGATGATTAAAATAAAATCCTAGGAGACTATTCTCCTAGGATTTTTCTTTTTAAAAAAAGCCGCCTAAAATTTTAGGCGACATTTTAATTTAAATTTTTTCTAACTCTATTCCTGTATCTTTACCATTTATATTATATGTTTCTATATCTTTTTCAGTAAATTCTAAATTGTCTGCTAAAACTTCTGATTTAAAATGATCTAAACTATCTTGTAGAGATTCTTTTATTACATCTTCTCCATTTATTGAAACTTTAATGTGGTCTAATACATCTAGCCCTAACTGTTTTCTAAGTTGTTGTACTTTAGATATAATTTCTCTAACATATCCTTCTCTTATTAACTCATCAGTTAAATGAGTATCTAAAATTATAAATACGTTATTTTCAGAACTTACATCAAAGCCTTCTTTACCTTCTACAGTAATCAATACATAGTCTTCTAAGATTTCAGTATCTTCTCCATTTAATTCTAAGTTTATTTTTTTGTTTTCCCTTAATTTATCTACGAATTCCTTAGGATTTACTTCCCTTAAATAATTTCCGAATTCCTTAATTTTAGGTCCTAAAATGGAACCTGCTACTTTAAAATTTGGTTTAAGAGAATAGTTCATAAACTCAGTAATGTCTTTTGCAAACTCTACATTTTTAACATTAAGCTCTTCTTTAATTAATCCAGTTAAATCTCCAATACTACTTTCGTATCTTCCATCTATAACTACATTTAAAAGAGGTTGTCTAACCTTGATTTGAGCATTTTCTCTAGAAACTCTACCTAATGAAACTACACTTCTTACTAATTCCATCTTATCTTCTAATTTAGGATCTAGTAAATTCTCATTTACTTCTGGATAGTATTCAGTATGAACAGTTTCCCCATTAGTTAAGTTTTGATAAAGTTCTTCAGCTATAAATGGAGTTACAGGAGCTATTAATTTTACTACTCCTAATAATACTTCATAGGTCGTATTGTAAACTGATTTTTTATCATCATCAGTTTCTTCCTTCCAAAATCTTCTTCTATTTCTTCTAATATACCAATTTGAAAAATCTTCCAATAGAAATTCTTGAATATTTCTTACAACCCTATTTATATCGTAGTTGTCAAAATCTTCAGTTACTTCTTTTACTAAGTGATTAAATCTTGAAAGTAACCATCTGTCTATTTCTGGTCTGTCTTTATATTCAATATTAAAACTATTTATATCTATATTGTCAGTTTTTGCATAAAGACTTAAGAAATTATAAATATTTCTAATTGTTCCAAAGAACTTTGATTGAACTTCTTTAATATCTTCTTCATTAAATCTAGTAGGAGTCCATGGTGGTGATACGTATACTAAATACCATCTTAATACATCTGCTCCGTATTTTTCAAACAACTCTGTAGGGCTAACAGTGTTACCTCTAGATTTAGACATTTTCTTTCCTTCTTTATCTAAAATCAAGTCATTTACTAATACATTTTTATAAGGAGATTTTCCTTTTACGTAAGTAGCTATGGCAATTAGACTATAAAACCAACCTCTAGTTTGATCTATACCTTCATTTATAAAGTCTGCTGGGAATAATTCATCGAAATTTTCTTTGTTTTCAAATGGATAATGATGTTGAGCAAATGGCATAGAACCACTATCAAACCAAACATCTATAACATCTTCTTCCCTAGTCATTACTTCACCACATTTACTACACTTAATGTGAACATCGTCTACATAAGGTCTATGAAGTTCGATACTTTCATCTATATCCTCAATTGCTCTTTCAGCTAGTTCTGCTCTAGAACCGATACTTTCAGTATGGCCACATTCACATCTCCAAACTGGTAGTGGAGTTCCCCAATATCTAGATCTTGAAATCGCCCAGTCATTTAAATTCTCTAGCCAGTTTCCAAATCTTTTTTCTCCAACAAACTCTGGGAACCAATTTACACCATTGTTGTTTTCGATTAATTTATCCTTAAATTCTGTAACTTTTATATACCAAGATGGTTTTGCATAATAAATAAGTGGAGTATCACATCTCCAACAATGTGGATAGTTATGTTCTACTTTTTGTTTTCTATATAATAAATTTTCATCATATAAATAATGCATAATCTCATGATCGGCATCCATTACGAACATGCCCTTCCAAGGAGTATCTATAAACTCCCCTTTATCATCCACTGGATTTAACACAGGAGCATCATATCTCATCCCTGTATTGTAGTCATCCTCACCAAATGCAGGTGCTGTATGAACTACTCCAGTACCACTATCAGTAGTTACATAATCGGCTACAGTGACAAAGAAAGCTTTTTTATCAGCTTTTAAAAATGGCATTAATTGTTCATATTCAATATGTTCTAATTCACTGCCTTTAAACTCTTCAATAATTTCATAATCATCTAAAATTACTTCCCCAATTAAATCTTTTGCTAAAATATATATTTCGTCATGGTTTTTTATTTTAGCATAAGTTACATCTGGATTTACAGTTAACAATACATTAGAAGGTAGAGTCCAAGGAGTAGTTGTCCATACTAAAAAATATTCATCCTTGTCCTTGATTTTAAACTTCACATACACCGTTTCAGTTTTGTCTAGTTTGTACCCTTGAGCAACCTCATGGGAAGCTAGTCCTGTTCCACATCTAGAACAATATGGAAGAATTTTATGACCTTCGTATAAAAGATTGTCTTTAAACATACTGTCTAAAATCCACCAAACAGTTTCAATATAATTATTATCTAATGTAATATAAGGATCATCCATGTCGATTAAATAACCCATTCTTTCAGTCATTTCTCGCCATTCTTTTTCATATTCAAAAACTGAATCCTTACAAATTTGGTTAAATTTACTTATTCCAAATTTTTCGATATCTTGTTTATTTTTTAATCCAAGTTTCTTTTCTACTTCAATTTCTACTGGTAATCCATGAGTATCCCAACCGGCTTTTCTCTTAACTTTATAGCCTTTCATTGTTTTGTAACGGCATGTTAAATCCTTTAATGTTCTAGCCATTACATGATGAATGCCTGGTTTACCATTTGCAGTTGGTGGACCTTCATAAAATATAAATGAAGGAGAATCTTCCCTTTCCTTAATAGAAAGGTCTAATAGATTAATTCTATTCCAATATTCTATTATTTCTTTTTCTCTTTGATCCACATGTTTTTCAGATAATTCCTTTAATAAGTCCAAAAAAAACATTCCTCCTTTATTAATTAAAAATCCCTATTAAATAGGGATTTTACATTTAAAACTATATATTATTATAATCTATAATAGTAAAATATACAAAGTAGATTTCACTATTTATTAAGTTAATATTTTTCTAATAAATCACCAAAGTTTACGCTTTTAAATTCATTTACAAGCACATCTTGGATTTTTTTCATTTCCTTATGCATAATACAAGTAGACGAATCCTTAGCAAATTCACAAGTTTTCTCATCTAAACAATGATTAATAATCATTTCTCCTGAAATAGATTCATAAACATCGTATAAAGTTATATCTTCTGGATCTTTTGCCAGTACATATCCACCTCTAGGACCTCTTACTGAGTCTATTAAACCAGATAATAATAATTTCCTTAAAATTCTATAGGTAAATCTTTCTGGAATAAAAAGTTCTTCAGATAAATCTTTTGATCTGAACTTTTTCCCTTCTGGACTAGTTGTAAACTTTAAGATAATTCTATATGCATAGTCGTTTTCTAAATTTAATCTCATATTACCTACCCTTACTAATTATATTTAAAGCAGCAATATAGGCACTTGACCAAGCCCATTGTAAATTGTATCCACCACAATCCCCGTCAACATCTAACACTTCTCCGATAAAATATAAACCATTTACAATAGTGGATTCTAAATTATCATTAACTTCTTTAGTATCAATACCGCCAGTCGTACTTTGAGCATTTCCAAAACCTTTGTATCCGCTAATATTCATTTTAAAGTCAGATAATAAATTAGTCAAGTTTTTAATAAAATTGTCATCGTTAATGATTGTATCTTTGTGACCGTATTGTAATAATAACACATCTTTAATAGATTTGATAAGTTTTTTATTCACGATTCCTATAAAAAATTTATCAAAGTCTATTCCTTCTAAGTTTCTAACCCTTTCAGAAATAATTTTATAAATTTCTTCTTTAGTAACTCCAAGTAAATTTACTCTAATTTCCACTTTTTTTCCATTATTTAACCCTTCAATGGATTTTCTAGATAAATCTAAAATGGCAGGACCGCTTAGTCCATAATCTGTAAATAATATATCGCCAAATTTTTCATCTATAAATTGGTCATTTACATACAACTTTGCATTAGAGTCTATTCTTACACCCTTTAGTTCTTTTATTCTCTTAAAATCACTTTCAAGCTGAACAATAGTAGGTCCAAAATCAACTACATTATGGCCTAATTCTTTCCCAAGTCTATACCCGATACCATCTGATCCACTAACTGGCATAGCCATACCTCCAGTTGCAATAACTACAATATCAGAGGTGTAGGAATTTTTTCCCTTTAGAATAAAAGAATTTTGATTTTTCTTAAGATAGGTTATTTTTTCTTCTAAAACTACTTCCACACCGAATTTTTCCATTCCAAATCTTAAAAAATCTAACACACTAGATCCTTGGAGGGATAAAGGAAAAACTTTACCATTTTTTTCTACTGTAGGATATATACCTAAAGTCTTTAAAAATTCAATTGTATCTTCATATCCAAATCTGTCTATAATTTTCATGGGAAAATTTTCATTTTCACTGTGAAAGTTTTCTTTTTTTAAAGATACATTTGTATAGTTACATCTTCCGTTTCCAGTGGCTAGTAGTTTTTTACCTACACGTTCATTTCTTTCAAATAACCGAACTGTAAAATCTGGCCTGTATTTTTTAACAACTATCGATAGTAGCATTCCAGAAGGTCCGCCACCAATTACACTTATAATCATAACTCTCCTCTAATCTACACTTTTTAAAGCTTCAACCATATCTATACTCTTTAATTTATAATGCATTAGTACCATTACTATTAATGTAAATATAATAGTAAATGCTGCAGATACACTAAAAGATACTGGATAATTCGGATTTCCAAACATTATATTTAAAGGAGCAAATTCTCTAATTACAAAGTCTACAATCACTAAACCTAAAATCATCCCGAATATGATACCTATACCAGAAAGAATAAATGTCTCTTTATAAACATATTCTGTAAGCTCCTTAGGGTAAAACCCTAAAACTTTCATTGTAGACAATTCCCTAATCCTTTCTGATATGTTAATATTTGTTAAATTATATAATACTACTAAAGCAAGTAACATCGCTATAAGAACTATTATTATTATAACAACATCAATAGAATCTACTGTAGCTTTCATAAGCTCTTCAGAATCTCTACTTGAAATAGAGCTTAATATATTATCATTAGTTAATAAATCAGTTGAAGTTTCATCTACAGAATCTGCATCTTTGTTCAGTAAGCTCACAAAAGATCCTGTTATATAAGGGACCTCTCCCATAACTTTTTGATAATACTCAGAATTCATATAAATATAGTGTCCTAAATAATTTTCACTAATTCCATTTACTACTAACTCCACATCTTGATTGTCGATTTCTACATTTAAACTAGATCCAACAGTTAGATTCATTAAATCAGCTAATTTTTCCGTAACTATAATACCTTCATCATTTAGTTCATAATACGTATCTGTATTTCTAATTCTAAAATTAACCAAATCGTTGACATTTCCATCCATATCAACAAATAAATTTACATCTTGAGTATTTTCTCCTGGAATTTGGAGTTTTAATGGAGTTATATTTATTTGGGCAATTTTATCTACATTATCATGTTCCCTTATAAAACTTACAGCTTCATTTAAATCTTCATCATCTAAATCTTCTTGAATTGATAGTATTAAATCAAACTGTTGCAATTCTCCAAATTGAAGCTGGGCCACATTTGAAATAGAGTACTTCATTCCAAAACCTAAAATCATCAAACTCATACATACTGCTACTCCTATAATGGTCATTGCCATACGTCCCTTATATCTAAAGATATTTCTAGCAGTTATTTTATCCATAAATTTTAATCTAGACCAAATCGGTTTTATTCTTTCAATTAAAATTCTAGATCCAGATTTAGGTGCCTTTGGTCTAAGAAGAGATGCTGCATTTTCCTTAAGTGTTTTGTTAACAGCTAAGTAAGCAGACAAACTAGTTGTTATTAAAGCCATTACTAATCCCGCTATTAATAATTCTACTGAGTATAGTTTTAAAGGTTCGGAAAATAACAATCCATCCATATATATTTCGTAAATTATCGGTGCAAGAACAAATTGGCCTAATATTGTACCTACAATGGTTCCAGTTAATCCTGAAATCCCACCAAACAATACAAACTTAGCAGCTATTACTGAATTTTCATGTCCTAAACCTTTATATGTTCCTATTAAAATTCTTCTTTCATCTACCATTCTAGTCATAGTAGTAAAAGCTACTAATAATGAAATTAACAAAGCTAAAGTAGAAAATACTACAGCTAATATTTTTAAACTACCAGGAAAACCATTAATAGTATAGTAAGTACTATCTGAATTTCTAGTGTCAATCATAAAGGTCGGTTCTTTTAATTTAAGAATCTCTTCCTTTGCATCTTTAATTTCAGCTTCCCCTTCTTCTATAGACTCTAATGCATCCTGAGTCTCTACTTTAAATTCTTTTTCACCTTCTTCAAATTCTTCAATTCCTTCTTCTAGTTCTATTCTACCTTCTTCTAAATCTATTCTGGCTTTTTCAAGTTCTTTTATTCCATCTTGGTACTTAATCTTTCCTTCTTCAAGTTGAACTTTTCCTTCTTCAAGTTGAACTTTTCCATCCTCAAGTTGTCTTTTTGCATCCCTTAGTTCTGAAATTCCTTGATTATATTGTCGTTCACCTTCCTCTAAATCTAATTTACCTTGGGCAAGATCCCTACGACCTTTTTCAAGTTCTCTATTTAGCGTTTTTTCTCCTTCTTCTAATTCTGCAAGGCCTTCATTGTATTTTTTTCTACCTTCTTCTAATTTTCTTTGGCTCTCTAAGAGTTCTCTTTCCCCAGCTTCAAATTCTTCAATACCCTTTTGAAGTTCGGCTCTTCCCTTTTCAATTTCAGCTTTTGCTCCATCAAGTTGTGTTTTTGCATCCCTTAGTTGTCTTTCTGCTTGTTCTATGGCTTCACCAGAGTATTTTATAACATCTTCACTAACGGGACCTTCTTGATTTACTTTATTAAAGTTTGCAAGAGCATCTTTCGCATTGTTTAATTCTTTAGTTTTTCTATTTAAATTTCCATTTTCAGACTCAATAAGGGCATTTAATTCATTTATTTTTTCTTGGACTCTTTCTTTTTCTTCACTTTCATTTAAAATACTTTTATTGTATTGTAATTGAGCATTGTAGTTATTGAGATTTTGTTCATGATTGTTGATCTCTCCAGTTAGTTTGTTTATTGTACTTTGTAACTTATCTTTATTTTTTTCTTTATTTAACTCACCTAGTCTGATTTCTTCACTTATTCTTATTTTTTCTTTTTGTTCGTTAAGTTCTCTAACTCCATCTTCATAAACTTTTAGGTTTTCTAAATAAAGAGCCTCACCTTTTTGAAATTCTTCTTTCCCTTTATTAAGTTCTGCTCTTGCACTTTCAAGTTCTTTTTTCCCTTCATCTAACTGTCTTTGTCCGTCTTCAATTTCAACTCTGGCTTTTTCTAAATCTCTTTTTCCGTATTCTATTTCTCTTCTAGCCCTTTGTTCATTGTCATTTAGCTCTTTTAAACCTTTTTCGTATTCAGACCATCCAGTATTTAGTTCGGCTCTAGCTTGTTTAAGATCAACTTCTCCTTTTTGTAATTCAACTTCACCTTCTTTTATTTCAATTTCAGATTCTCTAATTTTCACTTCAGATTCTAAAATTTCAATTCTTGCATCTTCTAAATCTCTTTCGCCCCTTTGAAGTTCTGAGTCTCCTTCTTCTAAATCAACTCTAGCCTCTTCGAT
Organism: uncultured Peptoniphilaceae bacterium; assembly: GCA_964461305.1. Taxonomy (GTDB): domain Bacteria; phylum Bacillota; class Clostridia; order Tissierellales; family Peptoniphilaceae; genus Neofamilia. The sequence continues at coordinate 51,751 of CAYWTV010000001.1, read as the reverse complement.
TTCCCTTCTAGCATCTTCTAATTCTCTTTTAGCTTTTTCAAGCTCTTCTCTAGCATCTTCAAGTTCTAGTTCTGCTTCTTTAATTTCTTTTAAGGAATCTTCAGTAACTTCTTCTACTCTTTCTTTTGGTCTATCTTCAAAGGTTTCTTCTAAAGAAAGTCTTATTTTCTCAGCTCCATCAGAATACTCAGTTGAGAAACTACTGTAATTAGACAAACCCCTTCCTTTTATTTTAGCTTTAGTATAATAATTCATATCAAAAACTTCAGAAAGAATATAACCATAAGTAGAGATACTTCCACTTCCAATAGTAGATATTTCTCTAACTTCTTCAGTCAAGTATTCTACAGAATTTACAAAACCAACTATTTTAAATTCATTTCTATTTAAATTGTCAATCTCAGATGAGTTATCACTATCTACAAATGAAATATTATCCCCTATTTTATATAATTCATTATAATAATTAAAATCGAGAACTATTTCGTCAGGATTTTTAGGTAAATTTCCCTCTTTTAAAATTAAAGTAGAAATTTTTTCAGGTACATTTTCAATTCTAACTATTTCAGCAGTGTCTTCATCTATAACATCAATAAATTTAGACATTTCAAAATCTTCTACATCTAAATTTGTCCCAATCAAAAATTCGTCTTGATCGGACAAACCTAAAGTAGAAGTTACTTTTAAATCGTGTAGGTTTGTCTCTATGTAGTTTTGTTCTGGAGTTTGTTCTAATAATATAGTAGCCATAAAAATACCAGAAAATGCCACCATACTTATAAATAACAAAGCCATTATTGAAAGAAATCTGCTTTTATTTACTGTAATTTCCCTCAATATATCTTTTATTACAGTTTTATTCATCTCTTACCACTCTATATCATCTATTGATTTAGGGTTTTTATTGTCCATAATATTTCGTACTTTAGCATCATTGATTTCTATTAGTCTATCTGACATTGGAGCTATGGCGGTGTTATGAGTAATTACAATTACTGTTGTTTTAAATTCAGAAATTGTATTGTGAAGAAGTTTTAGTATTTGTTTACCAGTGTGATAATCTAAAGCACCAGTAGGCTCATCACAAAGAAGTAACTTTGGGTTTTTAGCTATGGCTCTTGCTATAGCTGCCCTTTGTTGTTCTCCTCCTGATAATTGAGATGGGAAATTGTCAAGTCTTTTACCTAATCCCACTAAATCTAAAATCTCTTTTGGATCCAAAGGATCATTAGAAAGTTCTGTTGCAAGTTCCACATTTTCTAAAGTAGTTAAATTAGGAACTAAATTGTAAAATTGAAAAACAAAGCCTACATCGTGTCTTCTATATTTAGTAAGTTGTCTTTCGTTGTATTTTGCAATATTTTCTCCATCTATAATTACATCTCCTTCATCAGCTTTGTCCATACCACCTAATATATTTAAAATTGTGGATTTTCCTGCACCAGAAGGTCCTACTATTACATTGAATTTTTCTTTTTCTATATCAAAATTAATACCATTATTTGCAACAATTGTATTGTTGCCCATTTTGTAATATTTATATACATCTCTAAGTTCTACAAATTTCATACTACACCTCTATACTATATAATACACTAATAAAATAAAAATGTCCTTAACTTTATGTTAAGGACACCAAATTTTCATTTTATGTTATTAGTTAGTTTAATACTCTTCTAGCATGAGAGAAATTATTTTGGAAGTAATATCCATCTATTGGATCAGTTACAACTCCCCTTTGGGAATTTGATGCGTGAATCATAACTCCATCTCCTGCATATATAGCTACGTGTGAAATTGTAGAACTTGAACCGCTTGTGAAATATAATAAATCTCCTGGTTGAAGTTCATTTTCAGTTACGTAAGTTCCAACTTTTGCCATGTCTTTTGATGATCTAGGTAATTTTACATTAGTATGACCTGTATAAACTGCAGCTACTAATCCTGAACAGTCATATCCAACTTTACCTGTATCTCCATATACATATGGTGAGCCTAAAAGTGACTCAGCTTTATTTATTAATTGTGCTGCTGTAGAAGACACTGCACTATTTTGTTGTACTGCTGTTTCAGCTACTTCTACTTGTTGATTTGCATTCTTTGCAGCTTCTAATACATTTTCAGCTACTTGTTCCTTATCTACATAAATACTAATTTTGTCCTTAGGAACGTTGAATTTATTTTCGTGTTGATCAAATAATATAAAATAATCTTTTTCAAACCAAGCTACATTTACTGTATCGCCTGATAAAATATTTAATGTATAAGTTCCGTTGTTTAAGACTAAGTCTTCCTTCGCGATACCTTCAACAATATTTCTTATTCTACTTGGATCTAAGTCTTTCTTTTCAACTAGACCTTCTATACCATCTTCTGATCTTACTAGGGCGTGATCCCCTTTGTTTTCAACAAAAGTCAATTTTTCATCTAAGAATAACAATCTGATAACATTTCCAGATTCATCTTTGATTGGTGTATTTTTTAATACAGTGTAACCACTTACACCATTATCTACTTTTAATAGTACGTCTTTTGGAACATAAAATTGATTTCCGTCAGATTCTACTAAATATGTAGATTTACTTTTGCCTTCTCCTATTATCTCAGCCCTGTTGTTTGGACTAAAACTAACTTCAATACCACTGTTAAGCCTTGCATTGAAGCTATTTACAAAAATCCCAGTATCTTTAAACCCTATTAACCCTACTACTAAAGTTAATGCTAGACCAACTGGAATTCTAAAATTGCTTTTTTGCAACTCTAACACTCCTTTTCTGTTTAGTTCTAATAACAAGATGATTATATGATATATAAAAAAGAAATGCAATAAAAAAAGTTACAAATTGGTTACATTTTTAAACAATTTGTAACTTTTTTAATAATTTTGTAATATTTCAAGTAAATCTATAAGCCGTGTTCTGTATTTGCTAATCATTAATCTGGGCTTATTGTTGCCAATAAGCTCTAGCGACCTACCATCTGACCTTAAAAGGTCCCATTTGATCTTGCTCCTGACGGGGTTTACATAGCCGTATAATCTCTTATACGCTGGTGATCTCTTACATCACCTTTCCATCCTTACCTATAATATATAGGCGGTATCTCTCTGTTGCACTAGCCTTAGGGTCGCCCCTACTGGACGTTATCCAGCGTCAATTTTTGGAGCACGGACTTTCCTCACATACGTGCGATTAGCTGATTTACTTGAACTTTAATCATTTTAACATAATATATCTTAATTTTCAATTATTTACGAAAACTCTCTACTGCAGATTTAATTAGATTTTGTTCTAATTTTTCTAAAGTATTTATTAGAGTATCTTCTTTAATTCTGTCAAAGTTAGTAACTTTACCAATAATTCTACCATCAGGACTCATTAGTCCTTCTATGGCATAACTTGAGCCTGTAATATTTTTACTGAAAACTGAAACTATTTGTTCATTTTTCGCAAGACTTCTATACATTTCTCTACTTAAAATTAATCTTCCATAAGCTGTAGAAAGTGGAGTTAAATAATCTTCTTCTACTTCTATATCTTGTAACCATGGAGAATTATTAGTTAAATAATTTACATTTACTAAAGTAGATATATATGAATTAGATTCGTTTTTTATCAGTAATGGATTTTCTTTATCTTCAGTGTATTTACCATATGGTAGTAATCCAGTTCTTAATAGACCTTGGAATCCACTTCCAATTCCTAAAATTAAACCATTGTTATCTAGTAAAGTATTTACAGCTTCTTTTATTTTGTCATTTAATAATATTGTAGATATTAATTTTCCAGATCCATTTGGTTCATCACCATTTACCATTCCACTAGGTAATATTAAAATGTTAGTTTCTTTTATCTCTTTTGATAATTTTTCAATTGAATCTTCAAAATACTCTACCTTATCCATTCTAAAAACAAGTTTAGTAGTATCTACTTGTTCTTTTAATAAAAGTTCTTCAACATCATATTCTCCTGTAGTACCTGGAAATATAGGAATTAGTCCTTTTACTTTATCAAGTTTTAATTCTGGAAATTCTCTTTTTTCAGTTTTTCTATTTATTCCAATATTATTTTTGTATTCTTCAACCTTTGGATATATTTCATCTAAGGAATTTTCATATTTGTCTAGAAATCTATCCATATCTAATTTTTCACTGTTTATCATGTAGGTATCTCCACCTGACAGTCCTATTGGTTTAATAAAGTCTCTACTATCTTTGTATTCCACTAATATTGAACCTGTTAAATTATCAAATGGTCTATCAAAATCAACTATAAACCCTACACCATTTCCCACTGACATTTCTAATAAATTGTGTAGTACTCCTTTATAAGTTAAGGCATAAGCAGAAGTTATATTCTTAGATTTTATATTTTCATATAGATTCTTTAAATTTTCTTTTAATTCTTCATGATTTAATGTGTTATCTTCTTCTAAGCTAGTTTCAATAATACCTATTTTATTTCCACCCTTTAATTCAGGAGAAATGATATTTTCCACATCTTCATAGGTAACTCCAAAGGAAATTAGTGTCGGCGGAACATTTATATCTTTAAAAGTTCCACTCATAGAGTCCTTTCCACCAATTGGAGCTACTTTTAATTCTCTACATGCATAAAATGCGCCAAGTAAGGATTTTAAAGGTTTCGCCCATTTACTTTCATCATCACCTAAAGATTCGAAAAACTCTTGGAAAGATAGTCTTGCCTTAAATGGATTTCCCCCTACTGCTCCTAATTTTACTAATGACTCAATAACTGCATAATATCCTCCTAGAAATTGGTTTTCTTCAGATAAAAACGGATCATATCCATAGGACATTATACTAGCAGTTTTACTATTTCCCGAAAGTGTTGGAATAATTCCAACCATACTTTGAACAGGTGTTAGTAAGTTTTCTCCTCCAAGGGGAGCAAGTACTGTTGATCTTCCAATAGTAAAATCAAATTTAGAATACAGATTCTTTTTAGATACATAATTCAAATCATCTAATTTTGTATAAATATCTTCAATCTCATTTCCTTTGTGGGCAAAATAATTAGTTTCTTCATCAGTTCCAACAACAACATCTTGATATCTATCTACTCCAGAAGCGTCTAAAAAGTCCCTATCTAGTTGGCAAACAAGTTCATCATTATAATACATTCTCATTTTGTTAGTATTTGTAACAACTGCAACTTCAGTAGTTTCAATATCTTCTTCTAAACAAAGCTTTATAAACTTATCTTTGTTACTATTATCTATTACAACTGCCATTCTCTCTTGGGATTCTGCAATTGCTATTTCTTTTGGTGATAGACCTGGATATTTTAGAGGCACTCTGTCTAGATAAATATCTAAGGAATCTGCAAGTTCGCCTATTGCAACAGATACTCCTCCTGCTCCAAAGTCGTTGCTCTTTTTTATTAATTTAGTAGCTTCACTATTTCTAAATAGTCTAATAATATTTCTTTCAAGAGGTGGATTTCCCCTTTGAACTTCTGGAGATGAAGATTCAATAATATTTTCTTCTTGCTCTCCAGATGAACCAGTAGCCGCACCGATTCCATCTCTGCCTGTTTTAGCTCCTAGAAGTAATATTACATCACCTTCTTTAGCAGATTCTCTTGTAACATATTCTTTCTTTTGTGCTCCTACTAAAGCACCAAGTTCCATTCTTTTTGCTAAAAAGCCGTCGTGATAAATTTCATCTACTAGTCCACCGGCAAGTCCTATTTCATTTCCATAAGTGCTGTAACCATCTGAAGCTTCAATAGCTATTCTCTTTTGAGGTAATTTTCCTTTTATAGTTTTATCATAGTCAACTCTAGGATCAGCTGCTCCAGTAATTCTCATTGCTTGATAAACATAAGCTCTTCCACTTAGCGGATCTCTTATTCCACCACCAATACAAGTATGAGCTCCTCCATAAGGTTCTATTTCAGTAGGATGGTTGTGAGTTTCATTTTTAAACATAAGTAAAAACTCTTCAGTTTTTATTTCCTTAGTAATTCTATCTTCTACTTTTATTTCTATTTCAATTGAGCAAGCATTAACTTCATCTGAATTTTCAACATTATCTAAATCGCCAGTAGTTTTTAAATACTTTGCAACTATTGTACCTAAATCCATTAAAGATACTGGTTTATTTCTGTCTAAATCCTTTCTCATTTTTATATACTCATCAAATTCTCTTTGAATTTTACTATCTAATTTAGAATCTGAATTTTTAATTTTAACATTTAAAATAGTATTAAATGTAGTATGTCTGCAGTGATCAGACCAATAAGTATCTAAAATGTATAGTTCTGTTTCATTTATATCTCTATTTTCAGCTTTGAAATACTCTTGAACAAATTTTAAATCCTCTAAGGACATAGAAAGACTTTTAGAATCTAGAAATTCCTTAAGACCTTCTTCTTCTAAATCAATAAATCCATTGAATATTTCATTTTTCTTATTGTTGTTCTCTACTATCTTTAAAGTAGTTGGAAGTCCTAATAGTTTTCCCTTTTGTTGGTTTGTATAGTTAATGATGTATTCTTCTATTTTAGATTTTTTATTTCCTTCTAAAATTTCGTCAAAGGAATAAACTAAAGCAGTATTTACTAAAATATCTTCCCTACCAGTTAAAAGTTGAATATTTTTAACTGTGGCATATTCTTTTTCGTTAAATTGTCCTTCTTGAAATTCTACAACTAGAGGATTTACTAGTGTTTTTTCAAGTTCAAAGGCTTCTTCATTTCTAAAACACTTTTCTATTTGAGAGTCACATAAAATCTTTTTAGAAACTATATCTCCTTCTTCACTTGTTAAACCTTCTATGTCAAATCTATCTAAGATTCTGATTTTTCCAGGATCAAATCCTAAATCCTTTTTTATATTTTCTCTTAAATTTTTATTTTCATTAAATAACTTTGAATCTTTTTCAGTATAATATCTATTTACTAGAAATCCAATGTCATCTCTAAAATATTTATTTTTAAATTCTATTTTTTCACTTTCTTCATAAGCTTTTAATCTAGCTTCCTCAAAGGAATCCTCAATAGCAACAACTGATAGCACTCTACCTCCAGAGGTTAAGATTTTTCCATCAGACTGGGAAGTTCCACCGTGATAAACTTTCACATCACTTACATCTTCTAGTCCTTTAATTTCAAAACCCTTTTCATAATCCATTGGATATCCTCCTGATGCTAGTACTAAAGTTACTACTTTCTTGTCGTTTTCAATTAATTCTATATCTGAAAGTTTATTTTCATAAGTCTTTTCCATTATTTCTAATAAGTCATTGTCAATTCTATTTAAAATAGATTGGGCTTCAGGGTCTCCAAATCTAGTATTAAATTCTAATACTTTTATTCCATTGTCCCCAATCATTAAACCTATAAAAATAATTCCTCTAAAATCTAAATTATCCTTTTTTAAGCCCTCTAAAAAAGGAACTAATATTGTTTGATTAATTTCTTCTAAATAAGGACTTCCTTGTAAATTCGGACTATAAGTACCCATGCCCCCTGTATTAGGTCCTAAATCCCCATTATAGATGTTTTTGTGATCTTTTGAAGTAGGTAGTGGCTTAATTGTATTGTTGTCTACAAATGCGATTAAGCTCATTTCAAAGCCTTCTAAAAATTCTTCAATAACAACTCTCTTTTCCCCGTAATTTCCATCTACTAAAATATTTTTTAAGTATTTTGAAGCATCTTTTTCGTTGTTAACAATAAATACTCCTTTTCCAGCACAAAGTCCGTCTGCTTTTATTACAGCTTTTCCATTGTTGTCAAGAAGCATTTTGGCAAACTTTAGAGAATTATCATAATCTTCTGATTTAATATAATTCCCAGTTGGTATATTGTGATTTATCATAAATTCTTTTGCAAAGGACTTACTTCCCTCAAGTTGAGCAGAATTTTTATTAGGTCCAAATATTTTCAAACCTTCTTTTTCAAATGCGTCTACTATACCTAATGTCAATGGTCCTTCAGGTCCAACTATTGTAAAGTCGATTTTTTCTTTTTTACTAAATTCTACTAGTGAATTAATATCTTCACTTTGAATTTCAACGTTTTTACCTAAAGCAGAGGTTCCACCATTTCCAGGTGCAAAAAATATCTCATCTACATTAGGATTTTCTTTAACTTTCTCTCCAATTACATGCTCTCTAGCTCCACTACCTACTACTAATATTTTCATTTTTCCTCCACAATCACATAAGAATAAATATAGCTTACTAAATTTCCTTCTTTTAAAGCATAAACATTATATCAAAACATTTAAACTCTAACAAATATTTTTGTTTCATTTTATAGATACTAAAACTAAAAAAAGCCCTAATATTAGGACTTTTTAATCTAAATCAATTAAATCATTAATTAAATAAACAGGTTCGTTAAAAATTTTGATTTCCATATTTCTAAATATTCTCTCCATATTGTCTTTTAACATATTGAGTACTGGATATTCTGAATAAAAATGCTGAATGTCTATTAATAATATTTCATTTTCATAGGCCTTTTGACCATCATGGTGTTTAATATCAGCGGTAATTAAACAATCGCATCCAAGCCTGACACATAAATCTATCCCAGAACTTCCACTTCCTCCAATTACACCTATTTTATTTATATGGTCTTTTTTCCTTCCATAAAAATTAACATTTTGTATGGGAGTTATATCTTTTATTATTTTAACTAAATCATTTAAAGAGCCATCGAATTTACCAATTACACCGATATTGTTTTCTTCATAATCCGCCAACTTTTTAACATCACTTAGTTTGAAAAGTTGAGCTAAAACTTGATTTACACCAAATTCTGCTTTATCTAAACAAGTATGGGATGAATAAATAACAACATTATTCTCAATTATTTTTTTAATTAAATTTCCTTTATAATTGCTAAAATTTATGGATTTCACTCCCTCAAAAAACAATGGATGGTGAGAAATTATAAAGTTTAAATTGTTTTTTATTGCATAATCTATAGATTTATCTGTAACATCCATAACAAATAAAATCCCGTTAATTATCTCTTCGCTATCTCCAATTTGCAAACCTGAATTGTCCCAACACTCCTGGAGTTCTACAGGAGCTATATTTTCAATAACTTCTATTATTTCTTTTGCTTTTACATCCATTTATTATCACCTCGTAAAACTCTATTTCTTCTTTAAGTTTTTTTACTCTTTCCCGTCCTTTTTCCATTTTGGATTTTTGAGCTTCTATTAAAAAGGATTTATTTTTTTCAAGTAGATTCTCAATGTATTCTATTAAAGTATCATCGCACTCTTCTATTAAATTTTCTCCAAAATAATAAGAATATTTAGAACCAGAGGATTTGCCAGTTGTGGCTTTAATAATTTCGTAAAATTTATTTTTGTCCTTAACAATGGATTCAGTAATTATCTTAAATCCATTTTCTAATAAATATTTTCTAAGTTCTTTCGAAGCTGTCATAGGTTGTAAAACTAATATTTTATCATCAATTATATCTTTTGAATCATCAAGAATTTTAATAATTAGCTCTCCACCCATTCCAGCGATTATAACACCGTTAAATTCTTTGTCTTTAACTGGGTTTAATCCATCACCAACTAAAGAAATAACTCTATCTTCATTATTTCTTCGAGCTGAGTATTCTCTGTTTTTGTCTAGGGAGTCCTTAGAAATATCAGTAGCATAAACTAAATCAGAAAGATTATTCTCTACCAAATAATTAGCTACATAACCATGATCGCATCCTACATCAACTACTATTTTGACTTTTCCTAACAACTCAACAATTTCTTTTAATCTATTATCTAAATTCATTTTATTCTAAGAAATCTTTAAGTTTTTTACTTCTACTTGGGTGTCTTAATTTTCTTAAAGCTTTTGCCTCAATTTGACGAATTCTTTCCCTTGTAACGTCAAATTCTTTACCTACTTCTTCTAAAGTTCTAGATCTACCGTCATCTAATCCAAAACGAAGAATTAAAACTTTTTTCTCCCTTTCGTTTAAGGTATCTAGCACTTCTGATAATTGTTCCTTTAATAAAGTAAATGCAGCAGCATCAGAAGGAGAAACTATATCCTCGTCAGGTATGAAATCACCTAAATGGCTATCTTCTTCTTCTCCAATTGGTGTTTCCAATGAAACTGGTTCTTGAGCTATTTTTAATATTTCGTGAACCTTTTGTTCTTCTATTCCCATATCCTTAGCTATTTCTTCAGGTAGAGGATCTCTTCCTAATTTAACTATAAGTTTTCTTTGGGTTCTGACTAATTTATTAATAGTCTCTACCATGTGAACTGGTATTCTAATTGTTCTAGCTTGATCGGCTATAGCTCTAGTGATAGCTTGTCTAATCCACCATGTAGCATAAGTTGAAAACTTAAAACCTTTACGATAATCGAATTTTTCTACGGCTTTCATAAGACCTAAGTTTCCTTCTTGGATTAAATCTAAAAACATCATCCCGCGGCCTACATATCTTTTTGCGATACTTACTACTAAACGTAAATTAGCCTCAGCTAGACGTTTTTTTGCAATCAAATCTCCTGCTTCCATTCCCTTTGCTAAAACAACTTCTTCTTGAGCAGTTAATAAATTTACTTTCCCAATTTCTTTTAAATACATTCTAACGGGATCATCTACAGAAATACCTTCTGGAACAGACAAATCTTCATCTTCAATATTTAATTCTTCAAAATCATCATCTTCTTCTTCATCGTCATCTTCAGATCCTCCAGCAGACGTAAGTTTAATATGAGCTTTTTCTAATTTTTCATATACTTTGTCTATTTGGTCTACACCCATATCTTCTTGATCTTCATAAGCATCAGCCACATCTTCATAGGTAATATAACCTTTATCTTGACCTGTCTTTATTAAAGTTTCAAGAATGTTTGCTAGATTTTCTGTGTTTTCTAATAATTCTTTAGTATTTGCCATATAATCCCTCTCATAACTAAGTTATCATGAATTTACATTCATTAACTCTTCTAGTAATTCTTTTAATTCTTGGATTTCCTCATCTGATTTTTCTTTTTTAGAATCCAAGATTTTTATTTTTTTTACAATTTGACTTCTAGTCAATTTATTTTCAGTATATTCCAATCTATTTATTAAATCTTTTATTAAGTCTTTATTATTTATATTATCTATATCAAATAAGTCCAAAGACAATTCTTCATATAATTTTTTACTTATTATATTATTACTAAGTAAATAATCCAATAGAAATTTTCTATCTATATTTTCTTCTTCTGAATAGGAACTTTTTAGTGAAAAGTAAACTTCCTTTAATTGATTATTTTCAATAATATCAAAATCCAAATTATTATCAATAAAATTAAAATTATCTCTATCTAACATTGCCAGTTTAAAAATCTCTATAATGGCTTTGTCCCTACTAGATAATGGTTTATTATCTTCATGATTGTTTTTGGGTAAATTTGAGTTATTAATAGTAACTGTATTCCCGAATATTTCACTTTTTAAACTATCAAGAGAAATTCCAAAATCATTAGAAAGCTTTTTCATTTGTAACTCTCGTTCTATTGGGCTTTTAATTTTTTTAATAATATTACCCATGTATCTAATAAGCTTTACTAAATCTTCTATTTTATTTAGATTTAATCCTTTTTTATATTCTTCAATAATAAAATTATAGCCACTTTTCGAGTTTTTTATTTCAACTTCATATTTAAATTTCCCGTACTTATTTACAAAATTGTCCGGGTCCATTTCGTCTGGTAGACTTATAACATTTCCATCTATATCTAGAGAATGTAATACGTCTAATGCCTTCTTGGTGGCAGATCTACCAGCTAAATCTCCATCGTAGGAAATATAGATATTATCGGTATATTTTTTTAAAATTTTACCTTGGTCCTGAGTAAAAGCTGTTCCTAAAGAGGCTACAGCTCCATTTATCCCATTTGAATCTAATGCTATAACGTCAATATAACCTTCTACTAATATTACCTTTTCGTTTTTTTCGTTCTTGTTTAAATAGTTAAGACCGTATAAATTTTTCCCTTTGTTAAATATTGGAGAATCTGATGTATTTAGGTATTTAGGTGAGTCATCTCCTAAGGCTCTGGCTCCGAAACCTAAAACCCTCGAGCGGTTGTCTATAATCGGAAAAATAATTCTATTTCTAAAATAATCATAATAATTGCCTCTAGAATTTTTTCCTATTACTCTTGCCTTTAAAGCTATATCTAAATCGTAATTAGATTTTTTTAAATAGTTTACTAAATCATCCCAAGAATTTTTTCCATATCCAATGCCAAATTTTTTAATACTATTTTGAGAAATATTCCTATCTATTAGGTATTTTCTAGGATAATCAGAACTGGCTAAGTTTTTCATATAGTACAAAGCTACAGCCCTATTTATTTGATACATTTCATCTAAGGAATTTTGGTATTCTTCGTTAAAGTTTCCCCTAGATTCTATCTCAATTCCAAATTCATCGCCTAAATGTTTACAAGCTTCAGGAAAAGATAGTCCTTCCATTTTCATAACAAAATTTATTACATTTCCTCCTTCTCCACATCCGAAGCATTTGTATATCTTCTTTTGGGGAGAAACTGTAAAAGATGGTGTCTTTTCGCCATGAAATGGGCAGAGTCCCTTATAATTAGAACCTACCTTTTTTAAATCCATATAATTAGATACTACAGATACAATATCTGCTCGATCTTTAATTTCTTCTATAGTTCTTTCGTCAATAAAATATGCCATTTTTCATTTCCATATCTTTGGTTCAAAAATATCCTTCCACACTTTAATAACATAGGTATCAGTCATATTTGCAATATAATCTCTAACAATATCGTCCTTTGTAAATTCTACATTTTTATAAATATCTAAATGGTCTTTAGATATTTTATCAATGTTTTTATAATAATATTCATACAAAATAGTAATAATGTTGTGAATCTTTTCTTCTTCACTTTTTACCTTTGGGTTTAGATAAACTCTCTCGAACATGAATTTTCTCAAAGACAACATGGCTTTTAAAACCTCATCACTCATTTTAAGTTCATTACTATTTAAAGAATTATTTACTAAATCTGTAATCATAGTATTAATTCTCTTTGAGTGATATTCTCCTAATACATCTAATAAATCCTTAGGAAGATCAGATTGACTGAGTACTCCTGCTCTTATGGCATCGTCAATATCGTGATTAATATATGCTATTCTGTCAGCATATTTTATAACTTTGCCTTCTTCTGAAGAAGATACGTTATTTCCTGAGTGGTTTTTAATACCATCTAGTACTTCTTTTGTTAAATTTAGACCAGGTCCACTTCTTCTTTGCTCAATAAATTGAACTACCCTTACACTTTGTTCATAATGTTTAAATCCTTTAGGGTGAAGTTTGTTTAAAACTTCTTCTCCAGAATGACCAAAGGGTGTATGTCCTAGGTCATGGCCTAAAGCTATAGCTTCTACTAAATCTTCATTTAAACTAAGGGCCCTAGCTACGGTCCTTGCAATTTGATTTACTTCAAGTGTATGTGTAAGTCTAGTTCTATAGTGATCTTGTTCAGGAGCAATAAAAACTTGAGTTTTGTGCTTTAGTCTTCTAAATGCTTTGGAGTGAATAATTCTATCTCTGTCTCTTTGAAAAGCAGTTCTTAATTCAGATTCATCTTCATAAACTTCTCTACCCTGTGTATTTTTAGCAAGTGTAGCTTTTTTAGATAGAAATAAAGTTTCATTATACTCAATCATTTCTCTTATTGTCAAATGTTATCACCTACTTGTGGTTTCATTATAATATACCCTATTTTAATATGACTTAACAAAGGTAAAATACTTATAGCCACAGTTTAACCGTGGCTAATAATTAATACTCTTCAAAAGTTGTTTTCATGTGATCTATAATAATTCCAGCAGTTTCTTCAATGGATTTATTAGTAACATCTATAACGATACAATCAAGTTCCTTCATGATTCTTTTTGAATATTCTAACTCTTCTTCTATTCTTTCAAGTTGAGAATAAGTTGCATTACTACTTAATCCTAGAGTTTTTAATCTTTCTTCCCTTATTGCATTTATTTTATATGGATTTGCGATTAATCCTATTACTCTTCTTTTATCTTTTTTGTAAACTTCTTGAGGTACTGGTACTTCTGGAACTAAAGGTATATTTGAAACTTTATATAATTTGTGAGCTAAATAAATTGACAGTGGAGTTTTTGATGTTCTAGATATTCCCACTAAACAAATGTCAGCGTTTTTAGCACCCCTTGGGTCCTTTCCATCATCATAATTTACAGCAAATTCTATAGCTTCAACTTTTTTAAAATAGTTTTCGTCTAATCTTCTAATTAAACCTGGTTCCCTTAATGGCTCCTTGCCTAATATTTCTTCCATAACATCCATTGGCTTGCCCATAACATCTATTAAAGGAATGTTTAGTTCAGTTCCTTTTTTTTGAATAAAGTTTCTTGTTTCATCATTAACTGTAGTATAAAATATCATACTATGTTCGTCTTTAGAAGCTTCATCTAAAATAGGTTCAATCATTCCTATACTATTGTGATATGGATATCTTTTAATTTCGTAATCATCTAGATCAAATTGTCTTAAAGAGGCTTTTGCAATTTGCTCACCAGTTTCACCAATTGAATCTGATAATACGTATATCTTTAAATATTTCATAGTAACTCCTCAACACTATAATTATAACCCATTCGTACAAAAAGGTTAGTTAAATTTGTTTTTGTAACTCTTCCTACTACTCTGGTAATTCCATCTTCTTCTTTGATTACAGGAACTCCATCAATCTGAGAATCCACTATTTTTTTTGCACAAGCAAAAACAGATGTATCTGGTGTAACTGTTTTTATATTAGGCATTCTAGTCATAACCATATTTATTGGGGTCTTTTTTAAGTCCTGGTTTCCAATAGCTGCTCTTAATAAGTCTTTCCTTGAGACCACTCCTACTAAGTTATTGTTTCTAGTTACATATATACTACCTACATTTTCTAAAAATAAGGTAACGATTGCATCATAAACGGATAAACGGTCTTCTATAATCATAGGCATACTCATAATATTTTCTACTGAATAATATTTTAATATTTCAGCAAATACTACATAACTTCTATTTCCTTGATAAAAATAGCCGTATTTATCATTTTTACCAACAATTTCTAGGTTAATCAATGTTACTAAATCAGATTCTAAGTCTGATTTAGTAACATTTAAATCCTTTGCAATTTCAGTAGTTTTTAAATGGCCTCGTTCTTTTAATAATTCAATTACATTTTGTTGCAGTTCTGTAAATTTCATTATTCACCTCTTATTTAAGAATAATATTTGAAAAGTCCACAATTTCTTGTATAAAAGAATTTACTGAACGTAATAATCCTAACCTATTATTTTTTATTTTCTCATCTTCATCAAAAACTAATACATTGTCTAAATAATTATTAATTGGTTCTTCAAGTGTAGTCATCTCATCTAATAACAAAGAATAATTATTGACTTTTCTCCCTGAGCCAATTCTTCTTTCAACTTCTTGATATATATTAAATAACCTAGCTTCGTGTTCATTAAACATAGAAGGATCAAAATCATCAACTTCTGATTTAACTGCTATATTATTTAATCTAGTGAAAGTTTCAACTGTTTTGTCTCTGTTTTCTTTTTCAAACCATTCCTTTAGTTCCTTCGCCTTTTTAAATATATTAAAAATATCGTCATCTTCACTATTTAAAATCGCATCAACAATATCGTATCTAATTCCCTCGTCTAAAAGAATAACTCTTATCCTTGATAAAATGAAATCAAAAATACTTTTACTTGTAGCTTCGTAATCAAATACTAAGGAATTTCTTTCAACATAGATATACAGAGAATTTTTAATTGCTTCTTTAATTGAAAGTTTCCAGTTTTTATTTCTAATTATATTTATTATACCCAGTGCAGCCCTTCTAAGACCAAATGGATCTTGAGAACCTGTTGGTAAAGTTCCTATTGCAAACATACCAGAAATAGAATCTAGCTTTTCAGCAATTGATAATATAGAGCCTATTGTGGATTCTGGAAGTTCAGCTCCTGCAAATCTAGGCATATATTGTTCTCTAATAGCTGTAGCAACTAAAGAGTCTTCTCCAGATTTTTTAGCATATATCTCTCCCATTGTTCCTTGCAACTCAGAAAATTCTGTTACCATTTGAGTTAATAAATCTGATTTTGACAGTTCAGATGCTCTGTTTAATTGCACTTGGGATTCCTTAGCAATGTCTAATTGTTCGCCGATTTTAGTAGATAAATCTGATATTCTATCTACTTTTAATTTCATTGAACCTAGCTTTTCATGATAAGTAATTCCATCTAAATCTTCTTTTAAAGTTAAGAAGTCTTTTTCTAAGTCTTCATTAAAGAAGAATTTTGCATCTTCTAATCTAGCACCTAAAACTTTTTCATTTCCTCTAATTACTACATCTTCGTGTTCGTCAGTTCCATTTACTATCGAAACAAAGTAAGGAAGTAAGTTTTTAGAATCTCTATAAATTGGAATAAATCTTAAATGTTCCTTCATTGAAGTAGTAATAACTATATTAGGAAGTTCTAAATGCTCTTCTTTGATTCTTCCTAATATAGCAGTAGGATACTCAACAATATTTGTAAGTTCCTTTAATAGATTTTCATCTTCAATAATTTCGCCGCTCATTTCCCTAGCTAATCTATCTGCTTCTCTTTTTATTATATTTTTTCTCTTTTGTGGATCTACAATAACAAAATTATCCTTTAGAATTTTTTCATAATCCTTTGGATTTTCTATAATAATATTAGAAGAGCCTAAAAATCTGTGACCTCTAGTTTTGTTTCCACATTCAATACCCTCTAAATCTATATTCAAAGGTTCATTTCCATAAATAGATAATATCCAACGAACAGGTCTAGCAAATCTAAGGTTTTTGCCTCCCCATTTCATATTTTTAGGAAAGTTTATTCCCTTTATAATATTTGGGACTTCTTCTTTGAAAATATCGTCAATTCCCCTAGCTTTTATTGTTTTATTAGCATAAATGTAATCGTCTTTTATTTGTATATCTTCATCATTAAGACCTTGAGATTTCATAAATCCTAATAAAGCTTTAGAAGGATTGTTCTCTTCGTCATAAGCTATTTTAGCACTAGGACCCTTTATTAAAACTACTGAATCTTCCTGAGTATCATCTAGGTTTTCAACTAATATAGCAAGTCTTCTTGGAGTACTATAAGTTTTTATATTTTCAAAATTTAATTTATTTTCTTTTAGAAAGTTTTTAAAGTCATTTTCTAGTTGATTTACTGCATTGTTTATATATCTAGCAGGTAATTCTTCCACACCTATTTCCAATAAATAATCTTGCACTTAATTTACCTCCCTTTTTTTTAATAAAGGAAAATCTAATTCTTCTCTTTGGCTTACATAAATACTTGCAACTTTTCTAGAGAGATTTCTTACTCTTTGAATATATCCTGTTCTTTCAGAAACTGAGATTGCTCCTCTAGCATCTAAAAGGTTAAAAGTATGAGAGCACTTTAACACATAATCATAAGCTGGAAGGACTAATTTTTCTTGATCAATTATTCGATTTGCTTCTTCTTCGTATTGATTAAATAAAAGTTTTAGTAAATCAATATTAGAATCTTCAAAGGAATATTTAGAATGTTCGTATTCTGCAACTTTAAATAATTCACCGTATTTAACATTTTCATTCCACATAATATCGTAAACAGAATCGACCTCTTGTAAGTATAAGGCTATTCTTTCGAGACCATAAGTAAGTTCACCTGATTCTAATTCACAGTTTATTCCTCCAACTTGTTGAAAATAAGTAAATTGAGTTATTTCCATAGCATCAATCCACACTTCCCATCCTAATCCCCAAGCACCTAATGTTGGTGATTCCCAGTTGTCTTCTATAAATCTAATATCGTGTACTTGTGGGTCTATTCCTATAACCTTTAAACTATCTAAATAAAGCTCTTGAATATTTTCTGGAGTAGGTTTTAATATAACTTGCATTTGATGATGTTGGTATAATCTATTGGGATTATCACCATATCTACCATCATCTGGTCTTCTAGAAGGTTCTACATAAACCGTCTTCCATGGTTCTGGTCCTAAAGCCCTTAAAAAAGTATTAGGGTTCATAGTTCCAGCCCCTACTTCTGTATCATAAGGTTCTAAAATCAAACAACCTTGATTTCCCCAATATTCCTTTAATTTTAAAACTAAATCTTGAAAATACATTTCTTCCTCCTCTAAATCTCAAATAGTTTTATAAACTTTTTTCGAGATTCTAAATCTGTTAATTCTGTATTGTATATAACGTATTTGTAAATAATTTTTTCTAATTTTCTTTGAGTATCTATATCAATATCAAATTCTTTATAGTCTTCATATTTTCCTAAAAGGAATTTAATAATTGTTTCTAATTCTATTTTATTGAGTTTATCATAATCTTCGACAATTTCCAAACAATTCCCGCATATTAAACCGCCAACTTCAGGTGAAAAATAAAGTCCATTTAAATTAGTTGTTCTACAACTTACACAATTAGAAAGGTGTGGTCTAAAACCAATAATAGAAATGTATTTTAACATAAAACCTATTTTAATTAAATTACCATCTACATCACCTAGTTTTAAAGCATTTAAGGTAGAGGTTGATAAATCATAAACTACTTCATCTACTAAATTATCAGGCATAGTCTTTAACAACAATTCACTTACAAGTTCAGCAATAATATAATTCTTAGGTCTTTTACCTAATTCTATATTGGAATTTATTATATCTGCAGATTTAATATTAAAACTGTTTTTATTTTTTACTAATACAAAATCACTTTCAACAAACTTTTCTGTTACTAACATTAGATTATTATTTGGTCTTAAGGCACCATATACAAAGACATTAATTCTGCCTCGATTTTTAGTAAATAAATCTATTATTTTGCTAGATTCTCTATATCTTACCTCAGATAATACAAATCCTTTTGTTTTAATTAAATCTTTATTGATATCCAAAATACTTTACTTTTGATTCCTTTTCTCTCCAATTTTTTTCAATTTTAACCCATAATTCTAAATTTACATTAGATCCTAAAAAAGTCTCTAATTCCCTCATTGCATCTACTCTAATTCTTTTAATCATAGTTCCATTCTTACCTATAATTATACCCTTGTGTGAGTCTTTTTCTGAATAAATAGTTGCAATAATATTTATGGTATTTCCGTCTTTACTAGGTTTCATTGATTCTACTACTATATTTATTCCATGGGGAACCTCGTCTTTAAGATTTATTAAAGTCTTTTCCCTAATAATTTCTTCAACTATAAATTTTTCAGATTTATCGGTGATTTGATCATCAGGGTAATATCTAGGTCCTTCTGGAAGATATTTTTTTATAACATCTAAAAGATAATTCACATTTTCTCCAGTACTTGCAGAAATTGGAACAATCTCCTTTATCATTTCATAATCTTTAAACATTGAAATTAGTTCTAATACATTTTCCTTGTTTATAGTGTCTATCTTATTAATTACTAGTATTACAGGTGTTGATACATTTGTTAGAAAATCTATAATTTCCTTTTCGCTTTTACCTATAAAATCACTAGTGTCTACTAAATACATAATTAAATCCGAATCCTCAACTGAACTTTTAGATGCATTTAACATATGCTCGCCTAATTTGTTTCTAGGGTTTTGCATACCTGGTGTATCTAAAAATATAATTTGAGAATCTTCATCTGAATGTATTAGCTGAATTTTGTCTCTTGTAGTTTGAGGTTTGTCAGAAATTATTGAGATCTTTTCTCCTAATATTCTATTTAACAATGTAGACTTACCTACATTAGGTCTACCTATTACTGAAACATATCCTGTTTTATCCATTTAAGCTCCTTTAATTTATAATATTTGAAATATTAATACTCCAATTAATATTCCCAAAACTGATCCTCCAACCACTTCTAGGGTGGAGTGTATTTTTCCTTCTACTCTACTTTCTGCTACTAACAACGCCATTATAAAAGCTAAAATTGTAACTATAATATTGTTTGACATTGTAGATATAATTGTAGCACAACAAAATGCAAGGGATGAATGGCCACTAACAGCCCCTCCATGTAAATGAGTTCCCTTACTGAATCTCTTTAAAATTACCTTTAGTCCTAAAGTTAAAACTAGCACTAATAGTATGGCAATTAATGTTAAGTGGGTTGGAGAGTTAGTTATTCTTAAAATAACTATATTTCTCACAGCATCTAATCTATCAAAAAACAATAAATATCCCACAGCAATAGAGTTTAGAGCTGCTAATAATACAGCTCCAGCAGCAATATCTTTAACTACTTTTGCTAAAGGGTGATATTCTTCAGTTATTAAGTCGATTGTCTTTTCAATAGCCGTATTGATTAATTCTGCAACTATTACTAAAGTAACAGTAAATAATAAAATTATATATTCCACTCTTGATAGATCAAAAAAAAGTGAACTAAACAACACTATTATTGCTATACCGTAATGAATTTTTATATTTCTTTCTGTACCAACTGCTGTAACAAGTCCATTAATGGCGTAATTAAATGAATCTACCAGGGATAGTACGAAACCTTTATTATAATCTCTTTTCATTTTAATATATCTAAAGCCTTCATTATTTCCTTTTCTTTTTCTCTCATGTCTTTTCTATCTTCATCAGCAATATGATCAAAACCCAGTAAATGCAATAAGCTATGAACAGTTAAATAAGATAACTCTCTCATTTCTGAATGTCCAAATTCTTCAGCTTGTTCTTTAATTTTTTCTAAATTAATTACAACATCCCCTAAAGGAGTTATAGGCATATCTAGCTCACTACCAAAATCTAAAGGAAATGACAATACATCCGTTACCTTGTCAACTCCTCTGTACTCCCTATTTAGCTCTCTTATAGTTTTTCCATCTACTAAAGTTACACTCACTTCGTAATTTGAATTTAAGTCCATAACTTCTAAAGTTTTTTCTATAGATTTATTAATTATTTCTAAAAATTCTTTACTGCTATAATTGTCATCTTCTATAGTCAATATAACATTTACCACATTTTCACCTACAATTAAAATTATTACATTAATAGTACTATTTTATCATTTATTACTATATTATTCATCTTTTATTGGCAAATAATAAACGAAAAAAGGAATCAAAAATGATTCCTAATCTTCTTTAAAATTATTTTCGTCCCTTTCATAGGCTTCAATAATATTTTGTACAACTTTATGTCTTACTATATCTGTTTTATCTAAGTAAATAAAGTCTACTCCCTTTACATTTTTTAATATTCTAATTACTTCCTTAAGTCCAGATTTTTGTCCTTTTTTTAAATCTATTTGAGTAATATCCCCATTAACTATAGCTTTAGATCCATATCCTAACCTAGTTAAAAACATTTTCATTTGTTCATTTGTTGTATTTTGAGCTTCATCTAAAATAATATATGCATTATCTAATGTTCTACCTCTCATATAGGCTAAAGGAGCTACTTCAATAACATTTTTATCTAACAAGTCATAGAAAATATCAGCACCTAACATATCAAAAATAGCGTCATAAAGGGGTCTTAAGTATGGATCTACTTTCATTTGTAAATCTCCTGGTAAAAAACCTAAACTTTCCCCAGCTTCAACGGCAGGTCGAGTCAAAATAATTCTAGCCACTTCCTTATTTTTAAAAGCCTTTACTGCCATTGCTACTGCTAAATAAGTTTTACCAGTTCCTGCAGGTCCTATACCAAAGGTTACATTATTTCTATTTATTCCATCGATGTATCTTTTTTGTCCAAGGGTTTTAGGTCTTACTACTTTTCCACCTGCTGAATAGACAATGGCCTCATTAAAAGGTTTAGAAAAATCTATTTCTGGATGAAGTTTTCTCTGTTCAATAATATATTCAATATCTCTCAAACTAATAGATTTTTGTGTAATTAATAATTTTATAATAGTTGTTAATAAATCTTCAGTTAATAATACATTTTCTTCGTCATTTCCACTTACAGCTAAATATCCATCATTAATTTTTATTTTTGTATTAAATCTTTTTTGAATATATTTTATATTTTCATCTAAATTTCCAAATAACTGGGAAAGTATTTTTGGATCTTCAATATTTATATCTATATTTTTTTTATATTCTGCCATTCTTACCTCTCTTTTTATTAATTATAGTTATTTTACTACATATTCTCTATTGATTACAAGACATTAAAATAGACAGCAAGTGCTGCCTATTTTACTTATTTTCTCATAGACAAAGGTTTATCTAATATTTCTTTAAATATTATCCCTTCTCTAATATTAAATTCTCTGTTTTTTGATAATATAACATCATCGAAGATACTTTCTTCCATTTCTAAGTCTACTTCCAAATCCTCAACCTTATAATCAAACATTGGGTTCTTATCATCGTCATCATATAAGGATCTTTCATAATCTTCTAGGGATTTAGCAGACAAAGTTTGAGCAATTAATGGTGAGTATTCTTGTCTTAAAGATCCTCCACCTATTTGTCTAGGTTTATGAGACGAAGCTGTTTCATATTGACTTGGTTTTGAAGTACTTACTTCTTTTTTAGATTTTCTATCTTTTCTTGCTTCTTTATAAGCCCCCTCAAAAGTTTTATTTAATCTATCTCCAAGTGAGCCCTTAGAATTACTCGAAGTCGTTTCACCTTCTAATTCAGAAAGGGATTTTTGAACCTCATCTAAAATATTTCCAAGACCATATCTATTTCGTCTTTTTTGTTGATTATCATCGCTTCTATTACCAGTTGAAGTGCTGTCAATTTCCTTTTTACCATTGTAGTTTTTTTGTCTTTTTTTCTTCTTTCTAGACTCAGAAACTGACGATGCTATACTGAATAATATTATAAATAGGAATATAATATCCATTATATATCACATCCTAATTGTTTTTATTTGATTCGTCACTGTTGCTCTTTTCGTCAATTTTTGCTATAGAATCTCTCATATCAGTATCTGCCATAATATTTCTCATATTGTAATAATCCATTACACCCAGTTTTCCACTTCTTAATGCTTCTGAAAGTGCTAGTGGTACTTGAGATTCGTTTTCCACAACTTTTGCTCTCATTTCTACAACTTGGGCTTTCATTTCTTGTTCCCTAGCTAAAGCCATAGCTCTTCTTTCTGAAGCTTTTGCTTCTGCTATTTTCTTGTCAGCTGCAGCTTGATCTGCTTGTAATTTCGCTCCGATATTTCTAGCTACATCAACATCTGCAATATCAATAGATAATATTTCAAATGCAGTTCCAGAATCTAGTCCTTTATTTAAAACTACTTTTGATATATTGTCAGGATCTTCTAATACTTCTTTGTAAGAAAATGAACTACCTACTGTAGTAACAATACCTTCTCCTACTCTGGCAATAATAGTTTCTTCACCTGCACCACCGACTAATCTTTCTATGTTAGCTCTAACGGTTACTCTAGCTTTAACTATCACTTCTATACCATCTTGAGCAACTGCTGATATATTAGGAGTTTCTATAACCTTTGGATTAACACTTACTTGAACAGCTTCTAATACATTTCTACCTGCTAAGTCAATAGCTGCTGCCCTTTCGAAAATTAGAGGAATATTTGCCCTTTGAGCTGCTATTAAAGCATCTACAAGAGTATTAATATTACCACCTGCTAAATAGTGAGCTTCCATTTCCTCGATATTTAAATCAAGTCCAGCTTTTGTAGCCTTAATAAGTGGATTTACTATTCTACTTGGCACTACTCTTCTAAGTCTCATTCCCACTAAAGTGGTTAGTTTAATTCTTACCCCTGAGAAAAAGGCTGTTACCCATAAACCAATTGGTATAAATGTGAAAAATACTATTAACAATATACCAACGATTATAATTCCAAAAATAGTTAATATTGATTCTGGTCCAAACATATTATATCTTCTCCTTTACAATAATTGTATTACCTTTTATAGCAATAACTTCCACTAATGCATCTTTTCTAATATAATTTGACTCTGCCGAAGCGTCAAATTTGTCACCATTAATTAGGACAAAACCGTAAGGTCTCATAATTGTAATTGTACTTCCAACATCTCCAACTCGAACTAATTCTTTATCCCCTACAGCCATATTTGAATTTCCTTGGATAGATTGTTCCAAAGTAATACTCTTAAAAGTTCTACTGTTAAGTCCAAATTTAAATATCATATACAATGTCAATATTCCTACTACTAAAGCTATTAAAATAGCAGCAAATGCTTGCTCTATAGTTTGCATAGAAGTTACAACTCCAAAAATAGTTAGTAATGTTCCAGCAATTCCCGGAAGTCCAAACCCAGGCACAAATAATTCTACTACTATTAGTATAGCTCCTAGGACGAAAAACATTAAGGATATCCAACTTGAGTTTCCAACTAATATATTGCTACCAAAGAATAAGAATAAAGCTATTGCACCTACAATACCTGGTAATCCAAAACCTGGTACAAAAAACTCAGTAATTAGCGCACTTAATCCAATAACTAATAAAAGACTACTAATCCATTGTTGGGATAGAATTTTAGCAACTCTAGTAGACCAATCTTCTTCAATTACTACTATTTCAGCTCCTTCTGCATCTACTAAAGCCAATACATCATTTAAATTATCAGCAGTTCCATCTGCAATGTTTAGTTCTATAGCTTCTTGGGTTGTTAGATTTAGTAACTTTCCTGGCTCAGTTACACCTTCGATTACCACATCAGAATCAGCCATAGCTTCAACTACTTGTGGATCTCTTCCACTATTTTGAGCTGCATTTCTAAGCATTGCCTTCCACATTGACATTACCTTTTCAGTGTTAGGAATAGTCTCAGCAGATCCAATAGTAGAATAAGGACTCATATATATTTCATCACATGAAAGAGCTATTAAAACTCCAGCAGATTCAGCCTTTGAATCTATAAAACATATAGTGTCAATATCTGTTTGATTTAAGTGATTTTTGATTTTTTCTGCAGAATCAACTAAACCTCCATAGGTATCTAACTCTATAATGATTTTATCAGCTTCCATTCTCTCAGCTTCTCCTATGGAAATTTCCACATATCTTTCAGAGGCCTTAGTGATTTCTTCTCTAAGGGGAATAACATAAACCGAATCTACATTATTAGATGCTAAAGATATACTAGAGAAGCTTAAGATTAATACTAGCAAAATAAAGAAAATTCTTCGTTTTTTCTTAATAATCAAACCTTTACCTCCTTTAATTATATATTAATTAAATAATATCATATTTTATCTTGTAACAATTGACAATACAGTTAAAATTTAGATGTTTTTTAATATTTTTGTTCTACATAATCGTCTTTTAAGGTATCTAAACTTTTTTCTTTTTCTATTTTTTCAAATTCTTCTAAAGCCATAACTTCTTCTTTAGTTAAAGTTCTCAAAGAAGAAATATGTAAAGTAACTCCAAGCATAATAACTATTAATAGTATTTTTAAATAAACACTATTAACAAGTGTTGTAGAAAATAAAATTGTTATCCAAACCATGGATATTGCGAAAATCTTATATTTCATATCAACACCTCTATATTTAACATATGATTTAATATAAATTCCTAAAATTCTATGATTAATCAACCAATTGTATAGGTTGTCAGAGCTTCTAACAAATAGCCATGCAGCTAATAAAAGAAGTGGTGTCGTTGGCAAAACGGGAATAAATATACCTATTATGCCTACTAAAGTACAAATTGAACCTAAAATAATGAATACTACTTTTTTCATATATTCTAACTTTTCTTTTAAAAAAGCTTTTCTCCTTTCTCATATCTTATCTACATTATACCAATAGGTATGTTCTTATAATCACTTAAGAAAATATAATGTAAGTAAATTAAGAAAATACTAGCCAATTTGACTAGTATTTTCTATAAGATTTTATACTTTAAAATTAAAGTAGATACGGATCATCCATTGGATCAATAAATGATTTAGGATCGTAATCTGTTTTAATTTCTTCCCATTCCTTTTCAGACATATCTTCACTAGGAACGTCTAGTTCTGGATGGGCATTATTTGCTGCGTAATTTCCTTCTCTAGAAGTTCTTTCTGGTAAGTTTAAATCCACATCGTCAATATTAATATTTAATGCTTTTGCAAGGCCTTTACCGTATTCTGGGTCAGCTTGGTAACAACTATTAATATATCTGTGTTTTATTTGTAAAGTTGAATCTTCCATATTTCTAGCAGTATTTTCACATAAAACTTGTTGTTGATCTTTAGTCATTGCTCTAAATAGCATACCTGGTTGAGTAAAATAATCGTGATCGTCTTCTCTAAAGTCGTATCTATAAATATCTCCACCATCTTCTACTGGTTGATAATCCCTTGGATCTTCAGTCCAGTTTCCGTAACTATTAGGCTCATAATGTATTTCAGAACCTAAGTTACCGTCTACTCTCATCATTCCGTCTCTGTGGAATGGATGGTATGAATCTTCACTCATTCCCTTTGGAGTGTTTACTGGAATTTGATGATTGTTAACACCTAATCTGTATCTTTGAGCATCTCCATATGCAAATGATCTAGCTTGTAACATTTTATCAGGAGAGAAATTAATTCCTGGAACTACGTGAGCTGGATTAAATGCCGCTTGTTCAACATCTTGGAAGAAGTTATCAGGATTTCTGTTAAGTTCAAAATATCCAACTTCCATTAATGGATAATCTTCTTTTAACCACATTTTTGTAAGGTCAAATGGGTTATTGTCCATATTTCTAGCTTGTTCTTCTGTCATTAGTTGAACATACATTTTCCACTTAGGAAACTCGCCTTTTTCAATAGCTTCATATAAATCTCTACCACTTGATTCTCTGTCGTCATTTACTACCATACCTGCTTCTTGGTCAGTAAAGTTCTTTATTCCTTGTTGAGATCTAAAGTGGAATTTTACCCATGTTCTCTCGTTATCTTCATTTATAAATGAAAAAGCATGAGAAGAAAAACCGTGCATAAATCTAAATGAACTTGGAATACCTCTATCACTCATAATGATAGTTACTTGTAGTAAAGCTTCTGGAAGAGATGACCAAAAGTCCCAATTAGTGTTAGGATTTCTAAGATTTGATCTAGGATCTCTCTTAATTGCGTGATTTAAATCAATAAATTTCATTGGATCTCTAAAGAAAAATACAGGAGTGTTATTTCCAACTAAATCCCAGTTTCCTTCTTCAGTATAGAATTTTAACGCAAAACCTCTTATGTCTCTTTCAGCATCAGCAGCTCCTCTTTCACCAGCTACTGTGGAAAATCTAGCAAACATTTCAGTTTTTTTACCTACTTCTGAAAATATTTTTGCTTTTGTGTATTTTGTAATATCGTGTGTTACTGTAAATGTACCGAATGCTCCCCAACCTTTAGCATGCATTCTTCTTTCTGGAATTACTTCTCTGTTGAAGTGTGCATTTTTTTCTATTAGCCAGCTGTCTTGCAACATCGCAGGTCCTCTTACTCCAGCAGTCATAGTATCTTGATTGTTTTCAACTGGAGAACCTTGCGCTTTGCTTATTTTAGGGTTTCTGCCTTTAACATCGTTTTTACTTGGTAATGGTTTACCAAGACCATTTTTTTCCATTGGATCTTTCATCTAATTCCTCCTCGTAATATTACATTAGACTAATTCTATTATTAACCTACTTCTATTTTACCCAATATTCTTAAATTATAGCTAAAATTCACAAATTCATTAAGTAATTTTTAAGTAGTTATTTAGGGTATAAATTTAATCTAAATAAGAAAGGAGTTAACAATGAAATTGTTTGAAAGTTATAAAATAAAAAATATCGAATTATCCAATAGATTGGTTATGCCTCCAATGTGTACTTACCAATGTTTTAAAAAAGATGGAAAAGCATATGATTTTCATTATGGTCACTATATATCTAAAGGTATAGGAAATGTTGGTTTAATAATTGTTGAAGCTACAGGTGTAATGGAAAACGGAAGAATTTCTGATTATGATTTAGGACTTTATGAAGATAGTCAAATTGAAGGCTTAAGTAAGATTGTAAAAGGTATTCACAACCAAGGTTCTAAAGTTGCAATTCAGTTAAATCACGCAGGAAGAAAATCTGAAACTACAAACCTAAAACATATTGGCCCTAGTGCTATTAAATATAATGACTTGCCAATTGATTATGAAAGCTGCACAAAAGAAGATATTGAAGATGTAATTAAGGCCTTTAAAGAATCGGCAATAAGAGCAGATAAATCAGGATTTGACGGACTGGAAATTCATGCTGCACATGGATATTTAATACACCAATTTATAAGTCCATTATCTAATAAAAGAGAAGATGAATATGGAAAGGATAGATTTTTATTATTAAAAAATATATTAAAAGAAGTAAAAAGTGTATGGCCAAATAAAAAGCCTTTGTGGATTAGGATTAGCGCATCAGATTATCATAAAGATGGACTAAAAGTAGAAGATTGGATTGAGTTTTTAAATGATAATCCAGATATCGTGGATTTAGTTCATGTATCTGCTGGAGGCGTAGTAAATGTTCCAATAAATGTATATCCAGGTTATATGTTAGATTTTTCTAAAAAAATAAAAGAAGAAACTAACTATAAAACTATCGGTGTTGGATTATTAAATAATATAGATATTATTAACTACGCACTAGAATCTCAAAAATCTGATTTAATAGCAACTGGTAGAGCATTATTAAGAAACCCAAATTTCTTTTTAGATTTAGCATATGAAAGTAAGAAAATAGATTCATTACCAGAAGTTTATAAAAGAGCATATAGAATCTAATAAAAAAATATATAAATATTATTAAACCCTTTAAAATTAACTTTTAAAGGGTTTTTCTTTCATATATATTTTATTTTTAATTTACTTTATTTCTTGGCTCTTTGTCATTTAAAAAATCATTAAGATTGTCTATTACTGCTTTTCCCATTTCCATTCTAGCTTCCACAGTTGCATTTCCTAAATGTGGAATTAAAGTGACATTAGTAAGATTTAACAACTCTTTAGAAATTTTAGGTTCAAACTCATATACATCTAAGGCAGCTCCCTTAATGTCTTTATTTTTCAAGGCATTTACTAGGGCTTTTTCATCCATTAATGGTCCTCTAGCTGCATTAATAAAATATGCACTTTCTTTCATCATACTAAATTCTTTTTCTGACATCATATGATGAAGCTCTTCTCTATAAGATGTGTGAATAGTTATTATATCTGCTTCTTTTAATAATTCTTCTTTTTCCTTATAAACTACACCTAGATTTTCTATTTCTTCTTTTCTATTTCTTGAATGATAAACTACATCCATTTCAAAGGCCAATGCTCTCTTAGCTAAATTCGAACCAATATTTCCCATGCCAATAATCCCTAAAGTTTTTCCTTTAAGTTGGTCTCCTAGAAAATAAGTCGGTCTCCATCCTAAAAAATTTCCCTCTCTTAAATCTTTTTCTCCTTGGATGAGTTTTCTAGAAATCGCGAGTATTAAACCAAAGGTTAACTCTGCAGTTGAAACTGCAGAAGAGGGTGCTGGAGCATTAGTAACTACAATTTTCTTTTCTTTTGCATATTCAATATCGATATTATCAAAACCAGCTCCGTAATTAAAAATAGCCTTAAGATTTTTGCTACTATCTATTACTTCCCTGTCAATTTTGTCTGACAATGGACAAATTATTAAATCTACATCTTTAGCCCTTTTAATTATTTCTTCTTTACTTAGTGGTGTATTACTATTGTGATAATCAATTTCTAAATCACTACTAATATTATTATAAATTCTTTCCGGCAAATTACTTGTTATTAAAATCTTCATATCATACTCCTTTGTTAAATCATACCCATATTTTAACAATAAATACCTATTTGAAATGATCCTTGATTGAAATTTATATTTAAAAGTTATTTATAATTTTTGTATTTATTTTTTAATTGTTTTATTTTTTCAAGTCGATTAATAGAATCTTGTCCTAATACTTCTGATATTTTAACTACTAATCCATCTATTACAGCAACTGTAGAACTATGTGAGTGATATTCGTTCGCTGGACCTCTATATACGTAAATATTAAAATCCACTAAATCTTCTTCTGGAAAGTGAATTCTACTATTGAAAAGAAGTAGTTTAAAACCAATATCTTTTTATAATCTAGTAATATTTTACCTTCAACTGACAACTTTAAAAAGCTGAAAATTATTACCATATCTTCTTTGGTTATATTTTCTAATGTTTCTATGAGCTCAGTACCCCCTGATGGAAGAATTTCAATATTTATTCCTAATCTAGACAATCGAGTTTTTAACAAAATAGAAAGAGATTTAGCTGCGTGTTTTCCATAAACCCAAATTTTTCTAACTTTTGTCATTTCTACTGCTGAGTTATTAAATTCTTCTGGATTTAGGTATTCTAAAGTTCTTTGAATGTTTTGTTGTTGAAATTTTAAATAATCTGTTACTGTAAAATCTTCTGATTTTTTTAAAGTTTGAGTCATTTTGTCAACAGCTACTGACCCATTGTACTGAATCTGAGACATAACTAGTGTTTTTAAGCTTTTAAAGTCATCACATCCAACTTTTTTAGAAAATCTTGAAATTGTTGCGTCAGAAATACTAAGAGCTTCAGAAATCTCTCCAATAGTCATAAATAAAAATTCTTCCTTATTCAATTCAATAAAATCTAGGATTTCTAATTCTGATTTTGTAAAACTTTCATTGTTATTGGGAAACTCTAGTTTCATGTTTTACTCCTGTAATAGTATTTGTACATAATCTCCCCCGAGACTGTGAATTTCTTTTAAGGCTTTTTTCAATAGTCCTGCTGATTTTACTTGGGAATTTATAGACTGAGAAACTTGAATTTTATAGTTTTCTAATTCTATTTCTCTTTTTAATTTTGAAAAAGTATTTATATCTTCTTCGAAATTTGTCCAAGTGCAACCATATTGCAAAGCTTGATGGGTATCAGATCCAGCAACCACAGGAATATTGTAAGTGTTTGATAATTTTCGAGTATTATTAATTGCATAGTCCTTATTATTTACCATGTCTTTGCCATTTAAATCTATAAAATCAAACTCTTTAATTTCATTTTCCTTTAGATTTGGTATATTTCCTCCAGGTCTAAAGGGATGAGCAGCACCTAAGATTAAATTATAGTTTTTTAATATTTTTAACAAATCACTAAAAGGCAAAAAATCACTAACTTTCTTATTAGGACTTAACTCTTGATTTAACTCTAAAATTTCTTCTATAGAACCTAGTACTAATATATGTCCTTTTTCTTTAATGTCTATTTCCATTCCTGGAAACATAGCAAGTGACAATGGAATAAATAAAAAATATTCTATTGATAATTCCACTACTCCAATGTAGACACTGGGTACTAATTCTGAAAACATAGTAGCTAGTCAAAATAAGGACATACTCAAAACAAATATCATTAGTTTTTGAGATTGGTTAATTTCTCTATAGTGTTTAATCATTTTCTCCTCCAAATCAAATGTATAACAATAATTTACATTAGTAATATTAATAAACAATTATTAAAAACATATATCTTAAATGTAAAATGTAATTAATTTTTCATTTTAAGATTTTATGTAAACAAATTTTAATTCCTAAATAAAAAAATCAGACACAATACCAATTGTGTCTGACTAAAATAATAAGTTATAAATTAGATAAAAAATTCCTCAATTTGAGAAAAATCCTTATCTCTTTCTTCGTATTCCTTTGTTTCTTTATTTATAATTTCTTTCATCCCTTCAGAAAGATTTTTATCTGCAAATGGATATAAAACCTCATCTTCTTTCGTTGCATGTCTTCTTAGTAAATAAACGTAGTTCATACCATGGGCTAAAATATCTAGTTTATTTTTTGTACTAGGGTTTTCTTCAAAAGCAATTACTGCTTTTTCTAATTCTCCAGTAGTAAATCTTGCTAAATCGTGTTCTACTAACATTCCACTTCTAATTAGCTTTTCAGCTAATGGACCTAGTTCTTCAATCATTTTTTTAAACAATATATCTTCTTCTTTTTGGTGATGATGTGTATCTGCATAATTTCTGATAAAATAAATACCTCTTTTTAAAAATTCAGTATCTACTTCATCACCTTCTAGTATTTTTACAAGTCTTTCTTCCAAAATATTTGTAAAATTCAAAATGTTTTTATGCTCTTTATATAATATATCTAAACCGTACATTTTTTCACCTCGTAAATATTATTTTCAAATTTAAAGTCGTACCCATTTGAATTAGCTAATCCCTCTAACCATGAGTTTCTCAATTGGTTATAAATAAATCCTTCATCTTTCCAATATGATTTATGCAAATCATTATTAAGCTGCCAAGATCCTTCTTCTTCATTAAAATCAATAGGAGTAATCGCCCTATCACAAGGCATTCCATCCATATAAAATGTACTAAAGGTAATAAATATTTCATTAGGAGAATTTAATCCTTTAAAGTTTTCTCCTTGATTTTTAAACCATCTTTTTAAATCATCTATATTAATATTATTTTCTAAAAGTTCATTTACTACAAAGCTAAGTGACTTTTCAGTTTTTATAAACTCATCTTGTAGCCATCCGTGTATATTTTTTAAATCTATAATATCTTCTAAGTCCCCTTCCGGAACTTCTCCGTAAGTTTTATAAAGTTTCTCTCTTAGAGAATCATCTCCAAAATCATTTATTAGATTTTCAACTATTTGCTTTTGATTCTTTATCTTTTCAAATACATTAAAATGTATTGGTGCTAAAAATGCGCTCATAAATCATACCTCCATAATTATTCTATGAATATTATAATTTAAGTAAAATTTAATTTCTGTAACTATAGTTACCCTTTTTATTAATCAAAACTATTATTACACCTATTAAAAACCCTATTAATGAAGGAACAAACCAGCCAAATCCAATTTCAAAACCTGGTAAATAACTTCCAAATTCTAAAAGTTTTTGACTTGTAGAGTTGTTTTTTATTAAATCTGGTGCAGCATTTATAAAATCAAAAATTGCAGCTATTAAGGTAAATCCCATTGTACTTTTGTAGATTATGGAATTTCTTTTAACTATTCCAGCAAAAAGTGATAACAATATTAAAACAATTGCCATAGGATATAGAAACATTAAAACTGGAAGAGAAAGAGATATTATAGAAGAAAGTCCTAAGTTTGCTATTAAAAATGATATTAAAGTAAAAACTACTGCATAACCTTTATAAGATAGTAATCTAGGAAACATTTCTACAAACATTTGAGAACATGCAGTTATTAATCCTATTGCAGTTTTTAAACAAGCTACAATTACAATTCCAGCAAGTAGCAATTTTCCACTACTATCTAAATAAAAATTTGCAATATTAGATAATATAATCCCGCCATTTTCTCCAATTTCCATAATATTAGAACTAGTAGATCCCATGAAAGATAAAGATGTATAGACTACTCCCATTCCTATTATACAAAAAATACCAGATTTCACAGTTTCTATGGCAATATCTTTAGGATTAGTAACTCCAAAGTTTCTTATATTAGTAATAATTATTATGGCAAATGCTAAAGCAGCAAGTGCATCCATTGTATTATAACCATCTACAAGCCCCTTTAAGAGAGGAACTTCTATATATCTTTCTTGAGTTTGCCCAATTCCCAACTCACCCATTGGTCTGAAAATGGAAAAAATAACTAAAAGAGATAATAAAACTAAAAATATTGGTGTCATATACTTTCCAATAGTATCTATTAATTTAACAGGTTTTAGAGAAAACCCTAATGTTGCAATAAAAAATAATCCTGAAAACACAAGTAACAATAGTGAAATGTTTTCATCTCCAAAAAATGCTCTTACTCCTACTTCAAAGGCTACACTTGCAGTTCTAGGAATTGCAAAAAATGGACCGATAGTTAAATAAAGTAAGCAGGTAAAAAAAACAGCATAGTTATTACTAACAGGTTGAGCCATTTCATACAGACTATCACTTTTTGATATAGCAGATGCTATGACCCCTAAAACAGCAAGACCAACTCCAGAAATTAAAAAGCCCACAGTTGACAAAATCACGTTACTTCCTGATTGTTGACCTAATTCAACAGGAAATATTAGATTTCCAGCTCCAAAGAACAAACCAAACAACAAGGATCCTACTAATATACTTTCCTTAAGTGTTAATGACTTTTTCATAAATTCCTCTTTTCTTAATTTTTTACTATTATACCAAAAGAAGAAAGGTTTTCATACATATTGAAAATAAACAGACAAATAATTATTAATTATCTGTCTGTTTTCTTAATATACTAAAATTTATAACCATTATTTTTTGCAAACTCTAATAACTTTAATCTAGTGTCAATTTGATTTTTCATTTTGGTAATTACTTGATTTGAAAAACTATCTACTCTTTTGTTAGCTTCTCTTAAATCATAGTAGGTAGTCATTTCTTCATCATAGTCTTTTAATTCTTCTTTGTAATTTTCAAGTTTTTTATAAGTGTTTTCAAATACTCTAAATTTACTATCCATTCTAGGTTTTAATTGAG
This sequence comes from uncultured Peptoniphilaceae bacterium, assembly GCA_964461305.1. Classification (GTDB taxonomy): domain Bacteria; phylum Bacillota; class Clostridia; order Tissierellales; family Peptoniphilaceae; genus Neofamilia. Next base: position 17,186 of record CAYWTV010000001.1, on the reverse strand, counting down.
GTTCTTGATTAGGATAACCAAATCCTATCCCCACTACTGGGAATGTAAGTTCAGGAAGTTCTAATATTTCTATGATTTTCTCAGCGTTATTTAAAATACTTCCTAAATATACAGCACCTAAACCTAAAGATTCAATAATTAATGTTGCATTTTGAGCCATTAAAGCAGAGTCTGTAAAACCTTGGAAAAATATATCTACGTCTGATTCTTTCTTAATAGTCTCTCCGTTGTCTTTTGCTATTCTTTCATTTCTATAATTATCAACTATAAATATTAATAATTCAGGAGCCCTCGCAACGTATTCTTGTCTACAAATTTCTGATATTTTATCTTTTTTATCTTGATCTGTAACTCTAATAACACTGTTTTGTTGAAGACCACTACTAGTTGCAGTTCTCATTAGTGAGCTAAATAGAGTTTCTAATATATCCTCACTTATTTTTTCATCTGTAAATTCTCTTATAGTCTTGTGATTATTTACTAATTTAATTACTTCATTCATTTTTATCACCTTCCAAAATCTTCTTTTAAAATTGCATAATTTACAATATCATAAAATTTTCCATTTTTTAATACTACTTGTCTTGAAATACCTTCTTTTTTCATACCAGACTTTTCCATAACTTTTCCAGAAGCTGGGTTGTGAAGAAAATGCCCACCATAAATTCTATTTAAATTCATATTTTCAAAAAGAAATTTTATAAACTCTGTTAGAACTTCTGTCATTATGCCTTTTCCCCAGTATCTTTCTCCTAGCCAGTAACCAATTTCTGCATTTTTGTGTATCTTAGATATAGAAGCTCCAATACACCCATATAGAGTCAATGTAGATTTATCTTCTATTGCTAAAGTAATCATTCTATTTACATCTGAATATTCTATTAAATAATTAATCCACTCTTTTGCATCTTCTAAAGTGTAAGGATAAGGAAGATTTAATGTATTTTCATAAAGCTTTAGATTATTACATAGATTTAAAACATCTATTGCATCTTCTAATGTAAAAGGTCTAAGCCTTAAATTTTTTGTAGAAATGTCTATATTCATATTGTCCTCCAAATGATACATAAAATCCCTCAAAAAAATTGAGGGACTTCTTAAAATTATAAATTTAATTCCATAATGTATCTATCAGCACCAGGACCATATAACTCATCGATTTTTTCTACTATTTCAAAACCTGATTTTTGATATAAAATAACAGCACTTTCATTAGTAGGATTAACTGTAAGTCTTATAGTTTTAAATCCTTGGTCTTTTATATTTCCGATTACCATTTTCATAAACTGTTTACCAATTGATTTGCCCCTAGCATTTTCACTAATAGCAAAGTCAGATAAATAAACTAAATCATCATCATCCCACGCTCTACTAAATGCCGCTACACCTTCTATATTTTGGTCATCGTCTCCGTCTTTTAATATAAATACATTACCATAATAAATTTGAAAAACTATAGAATAAACATCATAAGTTTCATCACCAAATGCTTTTTCTCCAAATTTCAAAAGTTTTTTCATCCATTTTAAATCGTAATCTTGAAATTTATAAACTTTTAATTCGTTATAATCTTCTAGTCTTTCTAGAAAAAATTTATCAAAACTATCAACATGCTCTAATAATTCACTCATAATCTCATTCCTCTCGTATTAAACATTTTATATGTTTCCCATTTAATATTTAACCTAATTATGAGATATAAAACTATTTTTTTTAATTTCTTTAACTGGATTTCATTCTACCACTGATTCTAGTAAGTTCCCTTAATATTTTAGAAGTTTCAAAACTATAATCTTCCGCTTCCATTCTCCACTTCCAATTGTCTCCTAGGGTACCTGGATTATTCATTCTAGCTTCATTTCCTAAAAACAAAAAGTCTTGCATTTGAAAAATTGCTGTATTAGCAACGCTAGTCATTGCTCCCCTAATAAGTCCCCAATTGAAAGTTTCTTCTTTTGTAATATTAAAGTATTTAGTAGCCAGCTCTATTTCTTCTTCCCTAGCATTTTTAACCCAACCTTGTATAGTATCATTATCATGGGTTCCAGTATAAACGACACAATTATCAACGTAATTGTGAGGTAAATAATCGCTATTTGCAAGGGGATCAAAGGCAAATTGAAGAACTTTCATACTTGGAAATCCTGTCGCTTCCCTAAAGTTATGAACCTCTTCTGTCATGTATCCTAAATCTTCTGCAATTATAGATATCTCACCTAAAGCTTCTTTGATTTTATTAAATAATTTTATCCCTGGACCCTTTACCCAAGTTCCAAACTTAGCTGTATCGTCTCCTCCAGGAATTGACCAGTAAGATTCAAATCCTCTAAAGTGATCAAGTCTAATTACATCAAAAATTTTTAAATTTCCACCTAATCTATTTACCCACCATTTATAATTGTCTTCTTCCAATTTTTCCCAATTGTATACTGGATTTCCCCAAAGCTGTCCATCATCAGAAAATCCATCTGGAGGACAACCTCCAACGTATTTTAATGTTAAATCTTCATTTAATTGAAAAAACTCTGGATTCGACCACAAATCTGAACTATCTTCTGCAACATAAATAGGTAAATCTCCAATAATTCTAATTCCCTTTTCATTACAATAACTCTTTAATAAATACCACTGTTCAAAGAATTTATATTGTAAAAATTTTTGGAAATTAATTTCATCAATATGTTGTTCTTTAAATTTAATTAATGTTTCCTTATTTCTATATTTGTAATCATCTGGCCACATATTCCACTGGATGCCGTCAAAGTGTTCTTTTATTGACATAAACATAGAGTAATTATCTAACCATAATCTGTTTTCTTCTACAAAGTTTATAAATTCCACACTATTAAGATCAAATTTATCAAAGGCCATTCTCAAGACTTCATATCTCTCAATATAAAGTCTTCCATAATCTACACTAGTGTCATCTTCAACTTTTATAATAGATTCTATTTCTTCTTGAGTTAATAGTCCATCTTCAACTAACATATCTAAATCTATAAAATAAGGATTCCCAGCAAATGTGCTAAAGGATTGATAAGGACTATCTCCATATCCTGTAGGACCTACTGGCAACATTTGCCAATAGGTTTGCCCAGAATCATCTAAAAAATCCACAAACTCCCTTGCATATTTTCCCAATGTTCCAATTCCATAAGGACCTGGAAGTGAGCTAATATGAAGTAAAATCCCTGATGATCTATTAGTTTTTATAAATTTGTAATCGTATTTTGGATCTAATTTTGCCATATTCACCTACAATTAATTTATTCTTTCTGTACTTTCACCATCGAAAAAGTGTAGAGCATCTAGATCAAAAGTAAAGTTGTGAATTTCATCTATATGATATTCAAAATGACCAGGGACACTCATTGTACATTTAGTACCGTCTTCTAATACAGTATATAATAACTTTTCTTTACCTAAATTTTCTATAACATCTATTTCAGCAGCAAAACTATTTTTTTCTAATTTTTGGGATAAAAATCTTTCACTTCTAATTCCCATATAAACTTTTTTTCCTTCATAGTCATTTAAAAGTTGCATATCTGAGTCATTAGGCTCCACTACAATTAATCCTGAATCTGAAACAAATTTTTTGTTTTTCATTTCACCTTTGAAAATATTTATAGTTGGAGAACCTATAAATTCTGCAACAAATAGATTAGCTGGTTCCGAATAAAATTCCTCTGGAGCTCCTACTTGTTGAATAATTCCACCATTTAATAAAACTATTTTAGTTGCCATTGTCATGGCTTCCGTTTGGTCATGGGTTACATAAATAGAAGTAGTTCCTAGTTGTTTGTGTAATCTTACTAGCTCGACTCTCATATGTTCACGAAGTTTAGCATCTAAGTTAGATAATGGTTCGTCCATTAAAAATACTCCAGGATTTCTCACCATAGCTCTACCTAAAGCTACCCTTTGCCTTTGTCCACCAGAAATATCAGAAGGCCTATTGTATAAATATTCCTCAATTTGTAAAACTTTAGCAGCTTCTAATACTCTTTCATGAATAACTTCTTTTCTTTCTTTTTTCATTTTAAGTGAAAAGGCCATATTGTCATAAACTGTCATATGAGGATAAAGAGCATAAGATTGAAATACCATAGCTATATCTCTATCACTTGGTGCCACTTTATTCATTAACTTATCGTCAAATAACAACTCACCTTCAGTAATGGAATTTAGTCCCGCTATCATTCTTAAAAGAGTAGATTTTCCACATCCAGAAGGACCTAAAATAACACAAAATTCTTTATCATCAATTTCAAGGTCAATATTTCTAATGGTGAAATTTTCACGACCTTCGTATTTTTTTCCTATATTTTTTAATTCAACTTTCATTTTATCCTCCTAGCCCTTAACAGATCCGGCACTTAAACCTGAAACAAGTTCCTTTTGCAAACTCATAAACAATATAATTATTGGTATGGAAGTTAGTAATCCTCCAGCTGCAAAGGCAGGTTGGTTCATAGTTCTAACATCATCTATTAGGGTAAACAATCCTGTTGCTAAAGTATAATCCTGAGGGTTTGTCAGTAATATACTCGGTAACATATAATCCATAAATGGTCCAATAAATGACCATAAAGCTATAATTGCAAGCATTGGTCTTGCTATTGGCATAATAATTAATCTATAAACTTCCATGTTTGAACAACCGTCAATTCTAGCTGCATCATCAAGCTCTGTAGAAATAGAATCAATATATCCTTTTAAAATAAATGTATTTGAGGCTATACCACCTGCTGCATAAATTAAAATTAACATTGCCCTTCTACTAAATACTGGAAGTACTCCTGATATAATTGAATGAATTGCATAAAATGCAGTAATACCTGCAAAAGTTGGAATAGTTTGGATTAACATAATTCCCATTAAGCTCATTCTTTTACCTTTAAATCTAAATCTTGAATAAGCATAACCAGTAAATGAAACTATTATTAAAGTTATAATAGCTGTTGCCACGGCTATATAGATAGTATTTCCAACCCATTTAGTAAAATAGGTTTCATTAAATAAGTGTTCGAAATTTTTTAAAGAAAAAATAAATTCTCCACTAAGGGAAATATTTCTCCCTTGATTTCCATTGAAACTAGATATTACCATGACTGTTAAAGGCCAGATAATTATAAATGCCCAAGCGATCATAATAATATAAGAAATTACTAAAAGAATTTTTCCAACAGTGTTTAGAGGTTGTCTATCTGATAAATAAAGTTGATTATCTTTTTTTCTTCTAAACATGTTAATCCTCCTTAAAAGCCTTAGTATTTCTATATCCTAAATAAGACACAAACATTAAGACTAAAGAAATAACAATAGTAATAGCTGCCCCAATACCTTGGTATTGATTTTGTACTGTTAACTTATAAATATAAGATATTAATAAATCTGACGAGCCTGCTAAGTTTCCGTATAAAGATGGAAAGAAAGGCCCTCCACGATTAAATAAATAAATTATTGAGAAGTTATTAAAATTAAATGTGTATTGGTTAATTAGTAAAGGTGCTGTTTGGAATAATACTAAAGGTATAGTTATTCTCAATGTTTGTTGAAATCCTTTTGCACCATCTATTTCTGCCGCTTCGTACAAGTCCTTAGGAATACCTTGTAATACTCCAGTAGATAATAAGAATACATAAGCAGAACCTAACCACCCTTGTAATAATATTAAGAATATCCTTGTAGCATTTGTAGAGTTTTTAATATCTAAATTTATATTAAAAATTCCATTTATAATCTCAGTAAGAGGTCCGTTTCTAGATACCATTAAAGAGAAAAACATTATTGTAATAAATGCAGGTACCGCCCAAGGAAGAATATATATAGTTCTAAATATTTTTTTACCAACAACTCTTTCTTGGTTTACTATTAAACTTAATATAAATCCTATTGCAATAGCAAAAGTAGTAGCTCCTGCAGTCCATAGTAAAGTCCATCTTAGTATCAGCCAAAAGGCTCCACCGGCAATACCCTCGCCTTTAGCAACTAATGCATAATTAGAAAGACCTATCCAATTAAATTTAGTTTGATGATCTGGATCCATATTAGTAAATGATATTAAGAAAGTAGTAATTACAGGAATCAATACTATAAATGCTATTAATACGTAAGCAGGAATTGAAACTAAATAAGGAAAACCTTCTCTCTCAATATTTTGAGTAGTTTCAAACCAAGTCTTTACTCTAACACCTTTAATATTTTCATTTTCTGTTTTTCTAACATCTCGAAATGAAGCTATTAATATAAATAGTGCTATTAATATAAACATTATGGCGATTATTCCCTCGATCATAAATATTATTGATCTATCCATTCTTGCACCATCTTGTGCAAGTGAAATTAAACCGAAGAAACCATCTCCTTGATAATTTCCAAAACCTAGAAAATAAGGAATGGCTATTAGGTAAATAAATAAAGATCCTATAAAGAATAATATTGCTTTAATGTATTGTTTATTTAATAATTGACCTAATCCTGGTATAAGTGCAGAAACTACAGTGTTTATTGGAGTATTTTTCTCAATTTCCTCTGGAGTTTTTCTTCTTGAATCTGAAATATCCGATTCCATAACATTTAATTGTCTGTCAATATCAATTTTTAAATGGTGTTTAAGATTTTTAATTTCCTCTTCTAAACTTTTTTTAGGATTGTGATATGAATGTGCACTAATGTCTTCTTTGTATCTAGTTTTCGCAACTGTAACTTCGTTGTTATAAGCTTTGTTAGAAATCACACCATCTTTTTTCTTTTGTTTAATATTTAAAATTTCTTGTTCTAGTGCTTCTTTTCTTTTTTTGTTGTACTCTTCGATTTCTTTATTTCTAAGATCGATTTCCTTTTGATCTAAATTAGCCAGTTCCTCTTCTCTCTTTTTAAGTTCACTGGTAATATAATTGTGAGTATTTATAATCTCAGGTAAATGTCTGATTTTGTGGTTGTCTTTTTTTACCATCAAAAGTGCATCGTAATCTAGCTCTACATACTCTTCATAAAATTTCAATCTTCTTTCAGCTTTAAAAAGCTCAACTTTAAAATCCTTTATTTTTTTATGGTCTTTTAAAGTTTCCTCATATTTTTTAGACTCTTTATCTAAATTCGATAAAAATACTTTTTCTTTGTTTTTATACTCCTTTAAAGCAATATTATAAGGATGAGAATCTTTGTTTTTCTTTAATTTTTCAGCTTCTTCCTTAGAACTATTTGCCAAGTCTAAAAGATATAGATTTTTTCTAGGATGAATATTGCCAATTTCATCTCTTAGTTCTTTTTTATATCCCATGTTTATTCCTCCGAGCTACTGTATCGTATTATAGATATTAGTAACAATATATATAGAATTAGTATAATATAATAAAAAATAGATCCTATGTTAAAAGATAACACTTTGTTGACTATTTTTATTAAAATCATCCCGCCAAAAACTATTTTGTATAAACTATTTGGCTTAATTTTATTATATGTGAAATACAAATATAATGATATAATGATCGGTTCGATTATATTAAAAATATAACTTAATAATATAAAATTTAAATAGTCAGAAAAGGAGTGGTTAGAAAACACTTCCATATAACTATTGTAAGCTTCTATACTTTTTCCGTTCATTAGTGCCTCTAAAGAAGCAAATAGAATTATCAATAATGAAATTATTAAGACGATTTTTAGTTTTTTGCTTACTTTCTTATTCATATCTCACCTAAAAATAAAATTAGAGGGGAACCTTGGTCCCCTCTGACTTGTTTTCAATAATTATTGAATATTTGTCATCATTGCATCAAAAGATGCTTTGATTTCATTATACGCGTCTTCTACTGTCTCAGGTTGAACACTGTTCCATGATAATAATGCATTTTTCCAAGTATCCCATACTTGACCCCATTCAGAGAATAATGGTCTAGCTGGTGCCTCATTATAAGATTCATAAGTTGCAGCTATGATTTCTTTTTGAATGTCAGATAAATCTGAATCTTCATAAGTTTCTATAGTAGCATTTTCTAATATCTTACCAGTTGCATTAAATAAATCTACAGCATATTCTGGATTTACAATTTCTTTTATCATCGCATAAGCTAAATCAATTTTTTCTTGATCTTCTTCTATACGTGAGTTAATTGCAAGTCCCCATCCACCTTTCCAGTGAGAAAGTGGGTTACCGTTAATTGTTATATGATCGATTGAATTAATAGCTAAATTATCTGCTCCAGCTATTTCAGACATAGTTGCTTGTTCCCAAGGTCCACCTAGTCTAATTACGCCATCTGCTCCAGCTCTAAATTCGTCATCAACATATCCCCATCCTGCTTCAGCATCGAATAAAGGAGTATTTGCTTCATTGTGAGCATTCCAGTAGTCATAAATTGATTGAATAGCTGCTTGTTGATCTTCAGTTAATTCACTAAATTCTTTAGTCATATCTGAGAAAAACTCTCCATTTTCATCTTGACCTAGTAATTCAATATCCACTGCATTAGTTACAGCAACACCATACCAAGCGTCAAATAATGGTAACAATACTCTAGCTTCACTATCTTGATTTGAAAATTCCACAGGTTGTTCTAAATCTATACCTGCAGCTTCTGCATTAGATAAGTTTGAATAAGTTATAAGAGTTTCAATATTATATGGAAAAGCTAAATACTCACCATCAATATTAAACTGTCCACCTAATCCAGCATTAAAGTCATCAAATCCACCTAAATCAGAAGCGATTGCTTCAGCATCCATTGGATTTAAAACTAGTGCATCATTAAGTCCGTATAATCTATCAGCAGGTATTGAGAATAAATCAGCTACATCTTCATTAAGTGCATCTGTATTATCAAGAGTGTCTAAGTGATCAAAAGCCCCAACTTCTATAATGTTAATAGTAGCATCAGGATTAGCTTCTTTTACTCTTTCCACTGCAGCTTCATAATATTCTAACCATTCTGTTTCAGCTTGAACGCTAATTTCGCCAGTTAAACCTTCTGCTGTTGTAGCAGTAGTTTCATCTGTTGTAGCAGTTTCACCTGCTTCATTTCCGTTTGAACACGCAGTAAGGACTAAAGCTAAAACTAATAGCATAGCCAATACTGACTTAAAATTCTTCATATCAAATTCCTCCTAGAATAATATATTCCATGAAAACGATAACATGGAAACATTTAATATAATTTCATGAGAGATGTACAATTTGTTCTTCCCCTCATATTAGTCTATTATATACCCAATGACTACATATAGCAAAACTTTTAATTAGCTATTTTTTTAAATGTTTTTCAGTGTTATAGTATAGATTAAATACATATATTAAATTTAGTTTTTACTAAAATACAGTTTCTAAATAATTTTAAAATATTAAATATTAATTTTAACAATCTTTATATACTTAATAGACTTAAATATAAAAACCCCAAAACTTAAAATTTAAGTTTTGGGATAAAAATTATAATCTTAAAAATTCTCTTGTTCTTTCGCTCTTAGGATTTGAAAATAAATCTTCAGGTTTTCCTTCTTCTGCGATTACACCTTGGTCCATAAATATTACCCAATCTGAAACCTTTCTTGCAAATTCCATTTCGTGAGTAACAACTATCATAGTAAAACCAAGTTCAGCTAGTCTTTGCATAGTTAGTAACACTTCTTCAACCATTTCTGGATCTAATGCTGATGTTGGCTCGTCAAATAATATTACTTTAGGTTCCATTGACAAGGCCCTTGCTATGGCTACTCTTTGTTTTTGTCCTCCAGATAGTTGGGATGGTTTTGCGTTTTCATATTCAGACATTCCTACAAGTTCTAAATAATGTCTAGACTTTTCTTTTGCTTCTTCACTTTTTCTTCCTAATACTTTCTCTTGGGCAATTGTACAGTTTTTTAATACATTTAAATTGTTAAATAAGTTAAAAGATTGAAATACCATTCCCAGATTTTCTCTATATTTGTGAATGTTTATATTTTTATCTAGTATATTTACACCTTCAAAAAGTATCCTTCCACTATTTGGATTTTCCAAAAGATTTATACATCTTAATAGTGTAGACTTTCCAGAACCAGATGATCCTATAATAGTTATAACTTCCCCTTCATTTACGCTAAAGTCTATCCCTTTTAGGACTTCATTAGAACCAAAAGATTTTCTTAAATTTTCAACTTGAATTATTTTATCTTCCATTTAATCACTCCTAATTAGTACTTTTTAGTACATTGACTTTATTTTTGTCGTAATTTTCAGGTCCTTCTATTCTTTTTTCAACATAGTGTAGAATACTAGCTATACTAAGTGTCAAGATTAAATATATCATTGAAGTTATTAAATAAGTTTCAAAATACATATAATTTCCACCTGCTATAGATTTAGTTAAGAAGAACAGTTCATTTACACTTATAACATTTAGAACTGAAGTATCTTTAATATTGATTATAAACTCATTACCAATAGCTGGAATAATATTTCTAAAGGCCTGAGGTAATATAATATTTACCATGGTCTGTACGTGATTCATTCCTAGTGCACTAGCAGCTTCAAATTGTCCATCATCTATGGAAATAATTCCACCTCTAACAACCTCTGCCATATAAGCTCCAGTGTTTATGGAAACTACTATAAAAGCTGCATTTAATGATGATAAATCTATATTAGCAAACTGTTGAAGTCCGTAATAAAAAAGTGTCGCTTGAACGATCATTGGCGTTCCTCTAAGGACTTGTACATAAATATTCATTAGGGTTTTTACAATTATTAACAATATGTTCAAACCTCTATTTTTAGATTTAGGTATAGTTCTTACTATTCCTATTACCATACCTATAAATAAACCTATAAATGTACCTATTAAAGATATTAATATTGTGTAAAAAGTTCCTCTAAAAAAGCCATTTATGTTATTTAAAAATATGGTTTGCATATTCATTAAAAATTCCATTTAAATTCCCCTTTAATTAATTATTCTCCCTGTATTTTACTCATTTCATCCATAATAGAATTTCTTTCTTCTTGTGAAATTCCATTTAAGATTTCATTTATTTGTTCTATATTTTCATATCCTTTAACTAGTCCAATTGCTACAGAAGTATCTTCTGGATTAGTTTCAAATCCATCTTCTAATTCTACCAATTTTAAATTAACTCCAGCTTTTTGAGCAGCTTCTGCTTCTGGTCTTTCAGCTACATAAGCATCTGCTTTTCCACTTTGAACTGCAACTCTCATAGTTGGAAAGTCTGACATTGGGCTTAAGTGATTTACTCCTTCAATTTGATCGATAACTGTATCATTAGAAGTGTTTAATTGAGCTACTACATTTGCTCCTGAAAAATCAGAAAGTGTAGTTGCATTTGCATATTCTCCATCTTCGTGTACTACCATTACAAATTCAGATTGGTAATATGGAGTTGAAAAATCAATTTGTTTTGCTCTTTCAGCTGTAGGGCTCATTCCTGCCATAATCATATCAATTTTACCTGATGTTAAAGCTGGAACTAAACCATCCCATTCAGTTTTTACAGCGACTAATTCTCTTCCTAAACCTTCAGCTATTTTTTTAGCAATTTGAACATCATATCCATTTGCAAATTCTGGTGATCCTTCTATAGGTATAGCGCCATTAGAATCGTCTTGTTGAGTCCAGTTAAAAGGTGGATATCCAGCTTCTAAACCAATTCTTAAAACTTCACTATCTGTAGTTTCTTCTGCTACACTTTCTGTTGATTCTGAAGTTTCTACTTCAGTAGTTTCTGTAGATTGATCATCATTAGAACAAGCCACTAAACTAAATACCATAACTAACCCTAAAATCATTAATACTAAATTCCTCTTCATAATATTTCCTCCATAAAATTTTTTTAGATAGATTTTTGTTAATAAAAAAAGCTTCCACCCAAAGTTTCTATTAAAAACCAGGGACGAAAGCTAAAATTCGTGTTACCACCCATATTTATAAATATTTTACAATATTTACCTCATCAAGTACTAAATAATACTCTTATGCTGTAACGTGCATTAACGTCGATCTATCAAATATCCAAATCGATGCTCCAAGTCTTTTTTCACCTATTTATACACTATCTCTTTTCACCAACTGAGACTCTCTGTAAATGAATTTTAAAAAGGTTACTCCCCTTATCAAAGCATTTCTTCTAAAGGTATATTATCAAAAGATTATTATTTTGTCAACACTCTTTTTAACATTTAGTTCAAATTATGTTGATATTTAATTATACATTAAAAGCCTAGAGTTTCCTCCAGGCTTTTAAGTAAGTATTATTTTAGATCTTTTTCTTTTTCTTTTTCTCTTTTATCCATTGCTTTTTCAAATTCTTTTAAAAGCTCTTCTCTTTTTTCTTCGGAAACTGCTTTTCTAGCTACTTTTCCAAATTCATCCTCTTCTTCATCCATGTGATGTTCTAAAATTTCATTTAGAGCAGAAAATTTAGCATTCCAAGTTTCATTTTCAATTCCAGTTTTATTAATAACAGTAAATTGATAATTGGCAATAGAATGTTCTTCTATCATTTCTCTTACTACTTCTTTATCTTCTTCACTGTCAAGTTCTTCCATTATAGCTGGAAAAACTACATCTTCCTCAGCTTTGTGATGAGCATATATCATTATATACAGCTCTTCAAATAGTTTTCTCTTTTTATTTGAATCTGTAGCATTTTCTATTTGTTTTGCTAAATCCTTAGCCTTTTCGTGTTCTTCTGAATTGTGTTTTAAGTAGTCCATATCTATCCTCCATTAATTGTAATATTAGATATATACCAATATGAAACTTTATTATTCATTATTTTATTTAAATAATTGCAATTTTGTGACATTTTTAATGCAATTATACGGGGAATGAAAACTTATTGGTTTATATAATGTATTTAAGCTTAAAGCTTATAAACAAAGAAAAAAGAGGAGAGAAAAAAATGAAAAAGAATAAAATAGCAGCATTATCATTATCAATCTTATTGTTAGGAGCAAACACAGTAATGGCAAGTGATGTAAAGGTAAAAAATTTAGACAATGAAAAACACTAGCTTATGAAGCTATGGTAAAAGAATACAAGTCTATATAGGAAATATATTATCTAACGCACTTAGATATGCAAATACTTTCATTGAAATAAAGTGTATGAAAACACAAAACACAACGAAAATCCAAATATTTAATGACGGAGATAAAATTAGTAAAGAATCTATCCCCCACATTTTCGAAAGATTTTATACAGACAATAAAGGAAACACTGGTATCGAACTTTCAATGGCATCTGATATAATAAAACACCACAATGGAACTATTGATGTAAAAAATAAAGATAATGGAGTATCTTTTATAATCCAGTTACCAATATAAAAAAGCATTAGAAAAAAATCTAATGCTTTTTTTATGCGTCTCTAAAATCTGGCAAAATATCCCAATTTTCCTTACTAATATCAGCTAATAATACCCTGCGAAATTTTATTTTTTCTAATCTATTATTAAATTCCTCTTGACTAATTACAGGCATATTTTTTTCTTTTAATAATTTTAAGTTAATATCTGGAAGTTTATCTTGAAGTTCAAATAAATCCTTTCCAAATTCTCCAAAGGACTCAACATATAAGTTTATTGATGATCTAAGCTGCCTTAAAGCCAGCATATTTAAATTTTGGTCCCCTTTTATTCCATATTCCAAAACACTTATAGCATCGTCTAAAATAGACAAATTGTAAGTCAGAGAATAGTGTCTATCTTTTCCGTGATAAAAATGAAGTAAAGGATAAGCTCTTTCCTTAAAAGTAATTTCATCAATACCAGTAGTTAGGGTATTGAAAATATTGTCTAGATTATAAAAATAATCCCCTGACCAACTAGATAAAACTATGTCCTCTGCAGTCATTCCCATACTAGATATATGCCTTCCAATAGTTCTCTTCTTAACAACTCCATCTATTATGGAAATTATATAAGAAACTCCCAAAGTTAAAAAAATCATGCCTAATCCAGATGCAAATGCCGATAAAAGTTTCATAGCACTTGGTACTGGTGCAAGTTCTCCTGAACCTAATGTAAATAAAACATAACCTGTATAATAAAAATAATCTATAACTTCAACTGAGCTTTCATTAATAGTGTTAATTAATCCATCATTAAAGGATAAAAATACTAGAGTCCAACCTAACCACAAAACTAAAACCCATATTAATAAATTAATAACTAAAATAATCGGTCCAGATAACATTAATATTTTGTTGTTTTTATCTATCTTTTTCATTAAAACCCATAAGTTGTTAGCTACACTTTTACTTATGGGACCAGCACCGTGATCTACCCATAAAGTCGCCCATACTAAATCTATTAAATCTAGAGTGATTATGAACATTCCCAATATTAACAATCCATAATTCATTAAATTAAGTCTCCTTTATAAAATCCATTTGCAAAACTTTATTGGATTTTAATTTTTTTGTCTCTAAGTTATTTATATCCAAATGATTGCCAAAAGAATTATTTTTATAGTTATAATTTTTTAAATTATTAAAAATTCTTTCTTGGGATGTATTTGCATAGCAGTAAATACAATTATTTGTACATGTATTATAAACTCCTATATCTATACTTTCTATACAACCACAACCTCCCCTTTGGTTTTTGTCTTTTTTTAAATCTAGTTTAGTATGTATTATATTTTCAATTATTTCTTTGTCAATGCAACAACCCTTTGAAATTCCCTCTTTACTTAAATCCAATTTAGAAGAACAATACCTTAATTCAATATTATTTTCTTTTGAAATTTTAGACATTTCTCTAGACAAGATTATCATTTCTTCTTCTGTTAAAGGTTTTAAAAGGCCATTTTTATTTTCATTAGATATTAATTTTGAAGATATTTTTTTGTAAACTTCTAAAAAACTAAAACTACAAATATTAGTATAATCCTTTAAAATCTTAGATAAGTTTTCAAATTTATTAATATGATAACTTATGTCTATTTCTTTATTAAATAAAATAGGGTCGTATCTCCAAAGTACTTTATCCTTTCCTATTTTCTTAGAAAGTTCAATGAAAGTCTTAATTCCCTAAATTGCAATATCAAATTGAACTAGATCTCCAAAAGTATCCAATAGTCCTACGTTACCTAGTTCTTCTACAAAAGCTTCTATAGGAGTTCGGTAATTTAGGATTTTTCTTGGCAAATTGTTCATCCAATTCATTATTTTTATATAGTGATCTTCATTGTAGTCTAATAGAGATTTTCCTTTTGGTAGGAATCTTCTTATTAGGCTATTGTGTTTTTCATTACTTCCTCTTTCTTGTGGGTTATTTGGATGGCAATAATATACATCACCCACTAATTTATTTTCTAGTTCTGGTAGATTAGCGAATTCTAATCCATTGTCGCTTGTTATGCTTTTGAATATTGATGTCGAATCTTCTAGTTTTGAAAGAAAGTTTTCTAAGCTTTTATTAACTGATGATGCATTTTTAGATGTTATTTTTAGTATAATTTCCATCCTGGTTTTTCTTTCTGTTATAGAGATTAAAGCTGGTTGTCCTTTCTTTTTCTTTGGAATAACTGTATCTATTTCCCAATTACCAAAGATTGACCTATTTTCTATTTCTATTGGTCTTTCTTCTATGCTTTTTCCAAGCTTCATTTTATTTTGTCTTTTTCTTTTAATAGATGTTTTCCTTCTTACTTTTAAGGACAAGTCGATAGATTTTATTTTTAAAAGACCAAGATCTACGTAGTTATACAAGGTTCTTGTGCAGAGTATTTCATCAGAAAATAGATTATGGCGCTTTGCATATCCACATATTGCATCTAAAGACCATTTGTCTTTGATGAATTTACCATGAACAAAATCTAAAAAATTACTACATTCTAAAGCTTTATATGATTTCTTAGAATTTTTTCTATTTTTCTCATATACGGCTTTTCCTGTATCTGGATGATATATTTCTACATCTCTATTATTTTTTATCTGAGGCACTGTGCCTCTTTTTAATTCATTTCTTATTGTGTTAGAAGCTCTATTTAGTTCTTTAGCTATTTT
Source organism: uncultured Peptoniphilaceae bacterium (assembly GCA_964461305.1). GTDB lineage: Bacteria > Bacillota > Clostridia > Tissierellales > Peptoniphilaceae > Neofamilia. Next base: position 1,175 of record CAYWTV010000001.1, on the reverse strand, counting down.
GTATGCAGAATATCCTTTATTATGGAGAAGTTGAATTTGTCCTCTTTCAAAGTCATTTAAATGTTTATTTTTTCTTGATATTGTTGTAATATTATTATATTCCATAGTAATCACCCTTTGGTTTTTTGTTTTGTGGTGAATCAATTATACCAAATGTGATTTACTATGGAATTTTATTTAGTTCATTTTCATTTTACAATTAACCATAATTTTAGATTATTTAATTATATATAAAAAAGCTCTGATTTCAGAGCTTAATTTAGTGATCTATCTTTTTTAATAACTTTAAAATAATATTCAATATGAAAAATTATTATTATTATTAAAGGTACAAATACGATGCTAAAATTCAATAATAAAAAAGTATAAGATATAAAAGCTGCTCTATATAGTATTAATAATACAGCAATTCTTATAGTAATACTTCTAAATAAACTTTCATAACTTAAAAAGTTAAAAAAACTCTCCATTTGCAACCATAACTGTCAAAAATAAAACATACAATAAAATAAGACTTGGAATCCTCAAAAGAATCATATAATTTTCAATAGTAAAACAATAAATCGATATCATTATTAGAATAATTGATATTATAGTTGTGATTTTAAATTGAAATTTATAATCGTTAATATATTTCTTCGAATATTTCATAGTATTTGCATCCTCCTGAAAATAATGGAACTAACATTTAGGTTAATTATAACAAATTTCTATAAAGAATATTAATTTATTGAAAGAGTTCCTGTTATATCTGTACCCATAACATTTAGAATACAAATTTCAAATTTATTTGATCCTTTTGATTCTACAAGATATTCAGTATCTTCTGAAAGTTCATCTGAAATAATAATCTCTCCATCTTCATAAAATACCAAGATTTTATAATCTCCACCTTCAAAATTACTTACATTTACAATAAAATCATTATTTTCATTTTGTTCATAATCTACAGTGAAATTATATCCTGGTTCAATGTTAAATTCCATTGATTCACCAGTGTTTATAGATTTACTACAACCAACTAACAAAACAAATACACATATTATTAATAATGCTTTTTTACATTTATTCATTGAATTCACTACCCCTTAAAAAAAGCTATTAATTGAAACAGTACCTCTATTTGGAAATATTAATAACATCGTTAGAAAAATAAATATTTTTTTCTTCATTTA